>QKBZ01000168.1 GCA_003245895.1 Beggiatoa sp. | reverse complement strand
ATTTCTTTAACGATTAAATGGCCTTCCACATTACCGTTTGCATATTGGAAACTGGCTTGCGGTGCGAATAAAGCCCCTTTCCAACCAATATTTTGGATAGAGAAACTGGTTAATGCAGGGAAGTTCCAAACCACTTTTTGCCAATCAGCGGCATTAGTAGAATTGTTGTTAAACATTGAACCAAACCAACCGCGATTCCCAGGGATGGTATCGCTGCTGCTTGGTACGTTGATGATAACGGATGCACTTGCAGGCACACTTAAGTTGACTTGTTTAGTGCCTTGCCATTGCGCTTCGGTCAAAGTGAAAACGTTTAAATCAGGGTCTGTGCCGGTTAATTCTAAACCGCCCCAAGATTGTAAATTCACGCTACCAGTTGCAGGTAAGCTAAACCAGTAATCAGACAAAGTTTGTAAATAACTGGCTTCGCCTGCGAAATCAATGGGGGTACTTGGGTTGTGTAAGCTACCATTTAAAATGGTGCTAATGCTGTTCACAGTGCCGCCAACGTAGACATCACCGGCAAAGGTTTGTCCGCCGTTTTGGGTCAGAGAACCACCAACGACTAAACCAACGCTAGCACTAGGGGTGCGGTCTGCAATGCCGTAATTCGTTAAATCTGCGTCGCCAGCAATGGCCACAGGGCCTTCACTGTCGCCGCCAGAATGGGTGACATTGCCTAAAATGAATTTGTTGAAATCACCGGCGGTGCCAAACGGATCGGTGACGGCGTAAGCAGACTGTAAGCCACCTATGCCCAAGGTCGCTAACAAGATGCAGCGCGATAAGGTGTTCATGACTAACTCCATATCTATATAACAGTTCGTATACGAGGGTACACTAAACGTATTTATCTTTTTTTGTAGCCCAGCTAGAGCGATTGACTAAAGCCAATCATGTTTTGAAGATAAGAGCGTATTATCTTCGCATATTAAGAATACTCGATTCTTAAAATCAGACAATCTATAAATAGAGCAAACGCGAAAAAAAAGCCGATTAACTTCTCAAATACAGCAAAACAACTTTAAATTCACTACATTTAGGCAATAAAACAATTATTTTTTTGAGAAAACGGACTTAACGCGAAATACAAAACCATATGTTTTGTATGCAAATTAAGCACACAAAAAATAGAGATTGTAGGTCGTATAAGCGTAGTGTCATACCACATTAGCGGTGGATGATGGCTTAATCAGCCGGAAATTGCAGGAACTGAGCAGGGATAACTTTGCATAAAAAGTGTTCTGTTTCAGGCTGATGAAACACAACACCCGCTTCATAAGCCGCAAAAGCCTGCACGGTCAGGATAATAATGTCCTGACTATGCCGAATTGCCACTCTTTTTGCATGTTTAAGATTCGTGGTTAAGTGTACATATTGGCGCTGCCCTGCTTTTAAGCCAGTTGCGCGAATCGCTGCTAAGGCTGCTTGACTGGTGCCGTGATATAACAACGTGGGTGGAATCACGCTAGGATACTCAATGTCACGTACTGCGCTATGACCAAATAAGGCGCGAATACGTCCATCGACTAACTCATAGCGTTTTTTGCCATGTTGATCACCCGCGACCACGGTTTCTAAGTCTTGGAAGCTAAAGGCATTGCCAAACTTGTTTTGTATTAAAGCCCAAACAGATGCCACCTCAGTAAACCCGTGTTCATCTAATGATAAATTAAATTTATCTGCTTGATGACGTAACACTAAGGCGAGAAATTTAGAAAGTTGAGTAAGATTTGCCATTTAACACCATTTGCGTATTATCATTAAATCATTCACTGTGTTATTAATTGTTAAAACCGTTAAGCTTAATAAATCGTTTTTTGCAATTAGCAGTACAATTGATTTTCTAAACAAGAACAATATGAGATGTTCTACCTAAAATAGAAGCTCATAATGACCCTCTGCTTTTAATAACAACCATAAGCCGTTGAAAGATTATGACCTACGTCCTTCGTTTAACAGACCCACCGGCAGTTGAGCCATTTAACAGTGGCAGTAAAGGGGCTAACGTCGCGTTTTTAACGCAAAAACGCTTGCCTGTCCCCACAGGATTTATTGTCACTGCCAAAGCCTATGATGACTTTATCAGCAACGGGCAAGCCTTATTAAGCGCGGTTGATGACTGGGATTTTCAACATCCAGAGCAAGTGCATCGTCGCAGTGAAGCCTTACGCGCCACCTTATTTAGCCTGCCGTTGCCAACTAATCTAATCACACAAGTGTATGAAATGTTGAGTGAGTACCCGCCAGAACAAGCCTTTGCGGTGCGCTCCTCCATTTTGCCTAATGCCTTATCTAACGATAACTTAGCTCAAGGTGAGACGTTTTTAAACCATATTGGCGAAGAAGCCGTTTTTGATCGGATTCGAGATTGCTTTTTAGCCTTATGGAAAGAAAAAGCCATTGTTGAGCGGCAACGCAACCAAATTCCACAACAACGCGCCGGTACTGCGGTAGTGATTCAGCAAATGGTATTGCCGGAAATTTCTGGCATTGCCTACACCGCCAATATTGCCAACCCTCAGTCCTCTGATTATTTAATCAGCATTCATGCCGGTATCACGATTGAACAATGGTTTATGGCGCGAGATACAGGGCAACTGCGTTATGCAGACTTAACGGTTAACACGCCGCACCCGCAACACAGTCGCTTAACAGATGCACAAATTGTTCTGCTTTACCAACTTATCCAGCGTATAGAGGAACATTACGACAGTCCGCAAAGCATTGACTGGTGCATTGCAAAGAACTATTTGTATTTACTGCAAACCCGTCCACTAGAACTAATTGATGGCGACATGCAATAACAAGTCTTGGCTCATGATTGCGAACGATTGTGTAATGCAGTTCATGATGCCTTGACATCTGTCGCCGACAACCTCACTTCAGCCATTATTATCAGTGCGTTAACGAGGTTGTTATGTTAATTAAACGCCCCTCCAATATTCTCGCGTCAGAAATTACCAATGAAGCGGATTACATAAACCGTCGTCAGTTTATGCAACACGCGATTACTGCATCTTTGACGGCATCCATTGCCGTTGCCGCACCCTGTTTACTCAGCACATCCGCACTCGCCGTGGAAACACCTAGCGATGCTTTTCCGCAGCTTAAAAAAGGCAGTGAATTTAATACCACTGAAGAATTAACTGGTTATGATGATGCCACCAGCTACAACAATTTTTATGAGTTTGGCACTGGCAAATCTGATCCGGCACGTTATGCCAAATCGCTGACCACTCGACCTTGGAGCATAGAAGTCGAAGGCGAATGTGAGCAAGCGGGCAATATAGACATTGAAGATATTTTTAAACTGTTCACCATGGAAGAACGTATTTACCGCCTACGTTGTGTCGAAGGTTGGTCGATGGTGATTCCGTGGATTGGCTTCCCGCTCGGTGATTTGCTGAAACGCTTTAAGCCGACTGCGAATGCTAAATACGTTGAATTTGTCACATTAGAGCGGCCTAAAGAAATGGTCGGGCAGCAACGCAATATTTTAGACTGGCCTTATGTGGAAGGCTTGCGCATGGATGAAGCCATGCACCCGCTGACTATTTTAAGTGTGGGTTTGTATGGCAAGATTTTGCCGAATCAAAATGGCGCGCCGATTCGCCTTGTAGTGCCGTGGAAATATGGCTTTAAAAGTATTAAATCGATTGTCAAAATTCGCTTTACGGAAAAACAACCGGTTAGCACTTGGATGGAAGCAGGGCCACAAGAATATGGCTTTTATTCCAATGTAAATCCCGAAGTGCCGCACCCGCGCTGGAGCCAAGCCCGCGAACGACGTATTGGCGATTTTTTCAAGCGCGACACCTTAATGTTTAATGGCTATGCAGATCAGGTGGCTGAGTTGTATAGCGGTATGGATTTGAGGAAATTTTATTAACATCATCCCGTCTCCAGAGTTCACCCAATACCGGATCAAACCGGTGTTATTTGTCTTATGTCTGCTGCCTGCGATTTGGATTGGCAGCACGATGTTACAACATCCCGATCCTGTTGATTATCTACTTGAGCAAACTGGTTTGTGGACGCTGCGTATGTTGTTGTTAACACTGGCGGTCACACCGTTGCGCAAGTTGACGGGTTGGCATGGCGCGGTGCGTTTGCGTCGTTTATTAGGTTTATATGCGTTTTTTTACAGCGTGTTGCATTTCAGTACTTATCTCGTATTCGACCAATCACTTGATTTGCCTTCAGTGGTGGCGGATGTAATAGACCGTCCGTTTATTGCCGTTGGTTTTGTTGCATTTGTGATGATGATACCGCTGGCCGCGACTTCGACCAATAAAATGATTAAGCGTTTAGGCGGACAACGCTGGCAGCGTTTGCACCAACTGGTGTATTTAATTGGTATTGCCGGTGCGTTGCATTTTTGGTGGTTAGCACAGAGTAAAGCGGATATACGAGAGCCGTTTATTTATGCGCTGATTTTGGCGGTGTTGTTGCTGATGCGCCATCCGCCGATTATGCAGAGGTTGCAGGCTTTGCGGGCAAGGTAATTTTCAACGTGTCTCGTTCCCATCGTCTCACGATGGGAATGCATACCGCGTCGCTCCAGCGGCGCGTGTAGTTTTTGCTCTATCGTAGGGGGTGCGAAATCCCACACAGTATGCAGCTTGATAACCAAATGTCGCTCATGTGGGATTTTGCCCACCAAACCCCGCACGGTGGGCAAAACGCCGATTAAGTGCGGTTAACAATCAATTTCTCGGCGGCGTTTCGCACACCCTACACCGTTCACACGCGCCGCTGGAGCGACGCAGTATGCATTCCCATCGAAAGACGATGGGAACGAGAACAGCATTCGCGCCATTTATAAAGGAGGATTTCCATGTCACAGCTTCAAGAGGTGTACATCGTCGCCGCCGTGCGCACGCCCGTAGGCAAAGCCCCACGCGGTATTTTACGGCACGCACGTCCTGATGATTTATTAGCCCATGTCTTGCGCGGTGTGGTAAACACTTGCCCCGAACTCGACCCGTCATTAATTGGTGACGTGATTGCTGGTTGTGCCATGCCAGAAGCGGAGCAAGGTTTAAACGTGGCGCGGATGGCAACTTTATTAGCCGGTCTGCCTGATAGCATTCCCGCCGTCACTGTGAATCGTTTTTGTGCATCTGGTTTACAAGCCGTTGCATGGGCAGCGGATCGCATTCGTCTCGGCGAAGCGGAGGTGATGATCGGCGCAGGCGTTGAGAGTATGAGTCAAATCCCAATGGGTGGGCATAAACCGGCCTTTAATCCAGCCGTGTTTACCAATGATGCCAATGTCGGCATTGCTTACGGCATGGGCTTAACAGCAGAAAAAGTCGCCGCACAATGGCAAGTGAGTCGAGAAGCGCAAGACCAGTTTGCCTTAAGCAGCCATCAAAAAGCAGTTACCGCGATAGACAGCGGTGCGTTTGCAGCGGAAATTCTGCCCTACACCGTGCGACATGCACAACCCGCAGCAGACGGGCAAACTTTAGCCTTACAAGAAATGGAAGTGATGCACGATGAAGGGCCGCGCCGTGATGCGGCTTTAGAATCAATGGCAAAACTGCGTCCGGCCTTTGCGCTTAAAGGTTCAGTAACTGCGGGCAATAGTTCACAAACCAGCGATGGCGCGGCAGCCGTGTTGTTAATGAGTGAAAGCATGGTGAAAAAATTAGGCGTGACCCCGATGGCGCGGTTTGTCAGCTACGCGGTGGCCGGTGTGCCGCCGGAGATTATGGGCATTGGCCCCATTCACGCTGTGCCCAAGGCGTTGCAGTTGGCAGGTTTAAAAACCTCAGATTTGGGATGGATTGAATTAAACGAAGCGTTCGCGGCGCAAAGTTTAGCCGTGATGCAAGGTTTAGAACTTAATCCAGCGGTGGTGAATCCGTTAGGAGGTGCGATTGCCTTAGGGCATCCCTTAGGCGCGACGGGCGCGATTCGGACAGCGACTTTAGTTCATGGTTTAAAACGACAACAGCAGCGTTATGGCATGGTGACGATGTGTATTGGAACGGGCATGGGGGCTGCGGCGGTGTTTGAGGCGGTGTAAGCTTTGTTCTAATCGACCTTGGTCGTCATCTGCCGTGTCGCATGACGCTGCGCTTATGCGACCTACAACTGCCTTAAGCAGAAAAGCCCCGATGTGTTACCACATCGGGGCTTTTTCATGCTCAACTAACAGTGAATTACAACTTATTCATAAATCGCTGTCACGCGCCAATACCAATCTTGCATTGTCATCTCGATAAAGGTTGGGTTTTCGCCTAATTTACCTTTACGCACGACAAAACGGGTTGGAGATTCAAAAAAGGCGTGGTTCATAGAACTCCATAATGGGCCTTGTGCGCCTTGCATTTGTTGTTGAACCCATACCATATCAACTTGTTGGCTAGCAGCTAAGTTGCCAATGCCTTGCAAAATGTTAGACACAACGCCATCTGCTTGCATGCCTGTGCTGCTGACAGTGCTGTTAATTTGCTGTTCTAATTGTTTTTGACGCACTTCGCGTACTGACTCAAGATCAACTAAATTGCTTAATGCGGCTTGATCACCACCTGCTGCGGCGGAGCTTAAACGGTACACGTTGACATAAGGCCATGCTAAAAACGCTAAAATCAATAAACCAATTAAAGTGCTGATTAATCTCATAATGCTCTATTCCTGAAAAATAACACAACTGGCTTAGCCAAGTGTATAAGCAACACAAGGCTAAACTAATCCCCTGCGGCCATTATTGCCCACTCATCCGGTCGCTACAACTGCTTATACTGCTAACACTTGTTCTAATGACAACAAATCTTCTAAGGTCTCCCGTCGGCGTACTACATGCCATTGCGCACCATCAACGATGATCTCCGCAGCACGACAGCGCGTGTTGTAGTTAGAACTCATCACAAAGCCATAAGCACCGGCTGAGCGCACGGCTAATAAATCGCCTTCTTGCACATTCAGCGCACGGTCTTTGCCTAAAAAGTCGCCTGTCTCACAGATGGGGCCAACCACGTCATAAGTGATGGCCTCGCCTTCGCTGCGTGGTTGCACAGGCACAATATCCTGCCACGCGCCGTATAACGCAGGGCGGATTAAATCATTCATGGCGGCATCGACGATGGCGAATTGTTTATCATCGGTATGCTTGAGATGCTCAACCTGTGTTAACAACACACCGGCAGGTGCAGCGATGGCGCGGCCGGGTTCTAACAATAAACTGTACGGCAGACCTTCTAAGCGTTGACGTAAAATCGCAACATAATCAGCAATGGCGGGCGGTGTTTCAGCTTTATAGCACACCCCTAAACCGCCACCAAAATCAATGTGTTGTAACTGAATACCGTGTTGTTGCAAACGCTCTAACAGTGCTAACACGCGATCTAGGGCATCAGCAAACGGTGTGGTATCAGTCAACTGAGAACCAATGTGGCAATCAATACCGATGACATTTAAATGCGGTAAGGCATGGGCTTTTTGATAAAGCGCTAAGGCTTGCTCAATCGCAACCCCAAATTTATTTTGCTTTAAACCGGTAGAAATATAAGGGTGTGTGCCTGCATCTACATCAGGGTTAACCCGCAAAGAAATAGGGGCTTTTAAGTTTAATTCGCTGGCAACTTGATTGATACGCAGCAGTTCTGCCTCAGATTCTACGTTAAAGCAATGAATGCCTTCGCTTAAGGCATAGCGAATTTCTTCAACGCTTTTGCCAACACCGGAAAACACGATTTTAGAGGCTTGACCGCCTGCACGTAGCACGCGCGTTAATTCGCCACCCGATACGATGTCAAAACCAGAGCCTAAGCGGGCGAGCAGATTTAACACCGCAAGGTTGGAATTGGCTTTTACGGCATAACACACTAAATGAGGCATGCCTTGTAAAGCGTTATCAAATTCAAGCCAGCGTTGCTCTAATACTTGTCGTGAATAGACAAAACACGGCGTGCCGATGGTGGCAGCCAATTGATTTAATGCAACAGACTCGGCATATAAGATGCCATCTTGGTAGGAAAATACGTCCTCAGCATTTGGGGAGGTCATCATTGTTCTTTTGTTTCCTCAGGTAATTTGGTTGCCACCTTAGACTCGGTTTCTGTTTCAGTAGTGGCGGTTGATGCGGTTGAGTTAGTCGCAGGTGTTAAGTTTGCCTCAGTATCTTCTGCGGGGCGTACTAATGCGCCTTTTTGACCACATGCTGTTAAATACAATGCTAAAAAAACACAATAACACACTCTTTTTTTCATGATACGTCGTCTTTAAACACTAAAGTGAGATGATTAGGAGAAAAGCACTCATCCAGTGACAGTTGCATGATAATAACAAGTCTGATGTGGAAAGTATGTAGAGATGTTAAGCTAGACTACATGACAACGACGGACATAAGGCTGAAACGCAGCATTGGCATTAGGTGAAATTACTTTTTATTGCCGCAATTGACAGGAGATAACAATGCATTTATTGCGTGATTTACCCATTAAAAATAAATTACGCTTAACTAATTTAGTTTCAAGCGCCTTAGTTTTATTACTGGTTGCCACTGCTTTCATTGCTTATGATTTAGTGACTTCTCGCCAAAGAATGAAGCAAGATTTATTTATTTTAGCCAATATCGTTGGCATGAATAGTAATGCAGGTTTAGTCTTTGATGAGGCCAGTGCCATTCAAGATACAGTAATGACCTTAAAGGCTAACCCTCATATTATTTCGGGGCATGTTTTTAATGCAGGTGATGTTTCTATTGCTGAATATCATCGTGATAAAGAAAGCGATACTGAATTACATGAAGATTTAAAATTAGAGTCGGAAGAATTAAAGTTAGAACGTTTGTTTGAAAAAAGCGTTATTGATGATATTGAACCTCATGTGAGAGATAAAGAATATTTATTCTTTCATGATAAGCATGTAGATGTTTACTATCCCATTATGCTGGATAAACGCTTATTAGGTACTGTCTTTCTACGTTCAGACTTAAAAGCATTAGAAGATCGTTTGAAATGGGCTTTGGTCATTGTGTTTGTCGTGTTAGCCGTCGCCTTAGTCTTTTCCAGTATCTTAACCACCTTATTCCAGCGGGCGATTATTACCCCGTTGTTCAGTTTGCTACAAACCATGCATAACGTGTCACAGCAAAAGAATTATTCTTTGCGTGAGGTGAAAGAAAGCAATGATGAAATTGGCAAATTAGTCGATGGTTTTAATCAAATGCTGGCAACGATAGAAATTCGGGAACAAGAGTTAGCGGTTGCTAACCAAGAAATTACCGAATTAAATGATCGTTTAAAAGCTGAAAACCTGCGCATGGGGGCAGAGCTAGACATTACCCGTCGTTTACAAACCATGATTTTGCCGCGAGACCAAGAATTATCCGGTGTCGCCGATTTGGATATTGCAGGCATTATGGAACCGGCTGACGAAGTGGGCGGCGACTATTACGACGTATTAACCCATGACGGCAAAATTAAAATTGGTATCGGTGATGTGACAGGTCACGGTTTAGAAAGTGGCGTGTTAATGCTGATGGTACAAATGGCCGTGCGCATCTTGTTTATTTACGGTGTCATGGACAGCCAGCAGTTTATCGGTGCCTTAAACCGTGCCGTGTTTGAAAATATGCGTCGGATGGGGTCTGATAAAAACTTAACCTTATCGTTGTTTGACTATGACAATGGTCATATCCGTTTTGCGGGTCAGCATGAAGAAGTGTTAGTGGTACGCAAAAATGGTCAGTTAGAACGCATCGATACCTTTGCCTTAGGCTTTATGATTGGGATTGAACCTGACATCACGAAGTTTATGGATGAAGCGGAAGTGTTTTTAGAATCTGGCGATGGCATCGTGTTATATACCGATGGTATTACCGAAGCACGCAATATCGACAAGAAAATGTATGGCGTAGAACAACTGTGTACAGTGATTCAACAAAACTGGCATTTAAGCAGTAGTGGTGTGCGTCAAGCAGTGTTAAAAGATTTACACCGTCATATTGGCGTGCAAAAGATTTTAGATGACATCACTTTGTTGGTATTAAAACGGCAATAAGCTGCCATTTAACTTCGCGCCACAGCAAAATACGTGGCGCGAAGTTTCTCTACTACGCTAAGCTCGCTGCTCGCTCAGCATCTTTTTTCATCTTGTCAATTAATACGTTATACGTGGTTTGCCACGCATCGCGCACATCATCCGTGAATTCGCTGCCCATTTTTTGCGCTAACACCTTCATCAACGCTTTACCAAACACTTCATAATCTTCATCTTGCACACCGTAGCCCACGTGGCGAATGCCCATGTTTTCTAATACAGGCACTAACTCGTCCACTTTATCCAATGAGTCCATTAAGGTTTGCATCATGTTCATGAACTTTTGGCTTTGTTCAGTGATGTCACCCTTAAATAACTCTTTTAAGCTTGGGTCTAATTCAAATAAGCTTAAGTAAAACACATCGCCTGTATTGCGTAAGTCAGGTTGAATTTTACGCGCCCAAGTGTCTTTGACAATGGCTAATTGGGTAGAAGAAAGCATAGGTTAAAACCTCTTATCCGTGAGAGTGAAAATAAAGCTTAAACATCAAGCAAGGGTTGAAAATGCGTAAAAACTTTAAAAACTAACGCTGTCGAATTCTTCTTGTAAACGCAATTGTAACTGCTTAATCGCACGCATGGACATACGCAAGGCTTCATAATGAATGGGTGAAAATGAAGCGGGATCGATAAGTTGTGTTAAGGTTTGTTGTTGTTCTAATTGTGCAAACTGATGGCGCAAGACCAAATCAAAGGATTTATCAAACGCGCCATACACAAAACGAGCAAAATCAGCAGGTAACACGCCTTGCCGCACTAAGGCTTCTATGCGTTCTACGGTATTTCGACTTTCAATATGATATTTCAAAGCAAAAATACGCGCTGCGTCGGCGATGATGCGCAAACCATTACGCTTAATATCAATTCTACCTTGCCCACCTTGGTCTTTTTGCGTCATCACCAAACGGTTAAACAAGCCAAGGGCGGCCTGTCCTTCTGCATCATCCTCTACCATTAAGCGTAGCAAACGTGGTTTAGCAGCGAGTTGATCTAATACCCATTGCTGCAAGCGTGTGACTAGGCGAGTATCCCCATATAAACAATCAAAATCAAACACCACATTTGCCCAGCGTGCCGCTTTCGGCGTAGGCTGTTGCACAATATGGCTGATTTGCTGTTGCCACTCATGCTCTGTTTTTGCATACGACGGATTACGCGCCATAACATCGCCTGAACACAAACCATAACCCACTTCTGCTAAAGCTGTGTTCACACGCTCGGCAAGCTGTTGAAACCAGTCCCGTGCAGAGGCATCTAATGGTGTTGCTTGTTCGATGATCAAGCCATTATCTTGATCTGGTGCCAGCAACATCTCCTTGCGACTGCCTGACCCCATGATGACAAAGGCATAATTTGCCGGAGCGATACCATGTTGCTGGGTAAATTCTGCAACCACTAGCTCAATGCAACGACGTTGAATCGCTAAATGATATTCGCTGATTTGACGCACTGCAAAACTGGCACGGCGGTTATTTTCCCATACTTCGCGGGCAATGCTGGGCAGGGACTGAAAATAATGCGCTAAGGTAGCAAAATCACCGGCTTGCGCAACTTCTGTTAAAGCCATGCCTTGCTGTGTCAACACACTACGCAATAAATCCGTTTGCGAAATAATGCCTAAGGGCTGCCCATGCTCTAACACCACCACATATTTAACGCGGTACTCTTGCTGCAATTCCTCGACTTGCCACAACGGACAATCTGGCAGCACAGTAAGCGGCGTGGGCAATGCGACACGGCTTAACGGCGTGTTGTGTTCATGCGCTTGGCATAACAACGCCTCTGATAAATGCTGATACGTCAAAATGCTGCGCAAACGCCCTGTCGTGTCCGTCACCCCCAAACTGCCAATATGTCGGTCGTGCATTAAATTGTAAGCAGCATGCAAACTTAAATTATCCTCACAGGTCACTAAAGGCGATTTCATCACCGCGCGCGCAGGCAATAATAAACCTCTGGCAGCAAGACTGTGGGCAGGTGGTTGAGCATGTAATTGACTGCTGATAAAGCGGCGCAAGCTTTGAAATAAGGGCGGGCAAATGCTTGCCAATGCTTGCAAACGTGTGGCGGGAATTTGTAGCAAGGAGACTTTGCTATAGGCGATGGCTGAGGAAGCATAAGGCGCACCATCTAACGCATTTAATAAACCGACGAAATCACCGGCATATAAATGCAAAATATGGTGTTCTTGATGTAAACGCAGATCGCCTTGCTGCAATAAAAAAATCTGCTCACGATAAGCCTGCCCCGCCACAAAAAGACTTTCCCCTGCATTCAAATCCAATGGTTGCACATAAGTCGCAACTTGTTGTCGTTCCTCACTGCTTAAATACGCTAGTGCAGGCACATGGCACAAGAAATCACTGAGTTGGGGAATAGGCATCGCTTTCATGGTGGGATTAGCTCATCGCCGTTGATTTTTTATTTGGCTGTGGCGTGCGTCCATCCTCGCCACGCATTTTGTTAAAAACATTATTGATAGTGTTGGGGGGGAATGCAAGTGTTAAGTGTGGTGGTGAAATTGTCTAAAAAAAGAACGGCTGTAGGTCGCATAAGCGCAGCGTCATGCGACATTAAACGGTGCATGATGGCTAACACCTTATTCGCCTACGAAACTTAATTTCAAAAATTTACGCCATTAATTCTGTAAATTCTGATTTAAACAATTCAATTATACCCGCCTTGTGTTACCCCATTCCCCTCCCTAAACTACAGGCTAACAAATGAACATCATTGACCAACTTCTTGGGTAGGAGGGGGATATGTTTCGATTAGCCTTAGCAGTATTCGCGCTGCTCTGTATCATCGTGTGGCTGTTTCAAGGTCATGAATGGGTTAACGCATCGGCGGAGAAATCGTCTAGCCAAACATGGGCAGCCGAGCAGATTGCACAGTTTCAGCACACTGATCCCGCATTAGCCGATTTAATCGAGCAAGCACAGCGCGACTTGCCGCAGTTGCAAGCCTTACAAGTGATTGAGCAAAGTTTGGGCGAGACTGGCTTGCGAGAAATTGCGCAAGATAAGCAAGCAGGTCAGTCCAACGCACTGCAATGGGTGGCGCAAATGGGTTTGAACCGTCAACAGTTTGTCACTGAAGATGAGCGTCAGCAGTTTGTGCAAAGTTATGGCTTATTCTTTGCCGGTTTGCGCGAAAATGGCATGCAGCACACCGCGCAGTTAACCGAATTACTGAATACTTACAGCCGAACGGATACCGCGTGGCAATTCTTCCAACATGATCCCATCGGTTTATTAGTGTGGGACAGCGTTAGCGAGCCAGAGTTAAGAGAGTTTTATTTAGCGCAAGGTGATTGGTTAGCCGAAGTTTTAAGCCAGCTTACGCCAAGCGTAGACAGTAGCGACCCTTACGACTTAACGCCTTTGCGCAGTTTATTCCATGATGTCCTCGTCGCCGCGCAGCAATTCCAACCCTTACCACAACAAGCCTATGCCTTAGAGGACAGTGGCATTATTGGCTTTACCTTGTTTTTACCTACGCCAGAAGGTGAAGCCGGTTTAGGCGGCTTAATTCAAAATGTGGTGCAACAAGGTGTGCCGTTAGTGGAAGTATTAGCCATCGCCACCGCAAACGCCGATTTTCTCCTGCAACAACAGCAAAGCACTGGCACTGCCGCCACCGCACAATACTTAGTCCGTGTTTATCAAACACGCCGTATGGTGTGGCAGCAAGCGCAAACTTATCCGCTAGTGTTGCAAGCGGATTATGATTTTCCCAGCTTAAGCGAAGCCTTGTTAAAGCGTTATGGCGATAAAGGCGTATTGGATTTTTTATATACATGGTACGACGATGCCGAGCGGGCGAGCTTGCTGAAACATGCTGCACAAGCCTTAGTACGTTACGAAGATTTAGCGGTTTTTCAGCTTAATCGCGGTAAAGAATACCCACGTTTTTTAGATTTGTTGGCGCAGGATTTCCGTATTGTGCCGTATGCGGCGGTGCGTGGTGATGCGGCTTTAGATCAAGTGTTGGCGGAACCGAATTGGCTGAATAAGCATTTTTATGAGGACGGCACGCCACGGGAAGCCGAGTGGTGGAGCGCGTTGCCGATTGTGGGCGGTTCTGCGCATTTGATTAAAGAGTTAATGGGCGGTTATCCGGTGACATGGGGCGAATTCGGTTGGGCGGCGTTAGATGTGGTCGATGGCGCGTTGTTAATTGCCAGCTTTGGCGCGACCGCAGCAGCTACGAGCGCGGGTAAATCGACACTAAAAGCAGGAACCAAAGCAGCGACACGGCGTGTGATGCAGAATCGGGCACGCCAAGCCTTTGTTAAAGCGGGCAGTACACGAGTTGCCGCACGTAGCGGCGGGCGTAATTTCATGCAACGCAGTTTAGGCCGTTTGACGGGCAGTGCGTTTGCCCGCAATACCATTCACGTTTTACGCTGGTCAAAAGCGGCGATTATTCAAGGTGGTAAATCAACTGTAACCGTGATGCGCAATAGTTTAGCGCGTTGGCAAGCAGTGTCGCCGACGGTGCGCAAATGGGTATATCGCAGTTTGTTAGCCATTGGTTTATGGGAAACATGGGAGCATCGCACATGGCCTATGTTGCAAACTGAGGGCGCAGAGTTGCCTGCGCGTATCGCGGAAAGTTCGATTGAATTGGCACAGCACACGGTAGATTCTTTGTCGAAAGCGATAGAGGCGCAGTTGTTAAGCAATATTGGGTTAAATGAAACGTGGCGCACTCAGGCGAGTTTCTGGTTAGTGTTAGCCATTTTATGCTTGCCGTTGTGGTGGGCGTTATTGCCGCTATTGCGTTGGGCAAGTCCTCGGCGGACACAACGGGCTTGAGCTTGTCGGGGGGAATAGCGCAGCGTATTCCACCATAAGGTTTTGAACATGCTTCATGGTGGAATACGGCTTACGCCTATTCCACCCGACAAGCTTGCATCTACTTAGGAATTTCTCGACAGGAGTCAACATGAGCGAAACACCGACCGTCAAACCTGATAACACGATAAAAATTTGCTTAATCGGTGCTTCTGGCGCGGGTAAAACCTGTTTTTTAGGCGGTTTGCAATTGTTAAGCGATTTACGCCAGCAAAGTGATTTACGCACTTATACCGTCGATCAAGAGACAACTCAGTTTTTAAACGCAACCGCGCAATATTTACAAGCTGAGCAATGGCCGCCGCCGACCGCCGCCAATAGCCATTTAAGCTTAGAAATTCATCTACATAATAAAAATTTTCAATTAAATGTCTTAGATTACCCCGGTGAGGATTTTTTAGCTGCCTTAGGAAATTTAAATGCTCATGAAGACATTAAACCATTAATTGAACAGTTTAAAAGTGCGGATATTATTTTATTTTTGATTGATGTTTTAATGTTGCAACAATACTCGCCACAGGTGAGCAAAACCTTAAATGCACTAAAAGAAAGTATTAAGCAAAGTGGGCAGCAAGTCGAAGCAGTGGCGATTGCATTGACTAAAAGCGATGCGTTAAATGAAGAGGAGCAGGCGTTAGGCGGACAAGCATTTGTTGAACGCTATTTGTCAGGGCTTAAACACGTTGTGCAAGATGCCAATGTGAACGCAGAATTTTTCCTCGTCTCTGCGACAGGCGGCACAACGGTAGCAGATGGCGCGTCATTGCCTAAAGCTGATCCGCGTCCAGTGGGGTATGAAGCTTTGTTTGATTGGATGTTTAAACAACATAAATTCAAAAAACAGCGACAGCGTTTTATTAAACCGCTGTTAGTCGCGTTGGTGCTGGCATTGATTGGCGGTGCATTTTGGGGTGAGCATCTTTATCGCCAGCGTCAGGAAACAGCGGTGGCGCGGGCGGTGTTGGCGGATAGTGGTTTGAATTTGCAGCAGCAGTTAAGTCAATTGCTCAGTTTAAACTGGCAAGATGAGCAGTTAAGTCGAGATTTAGCGCAACACGTCAGCGACTGGTTACAAAATCGGCAGTCGCAAATTGCCGCCGCTGAAAGTGTGCCGCAGGTGCAGCGCATGGTGGCAGAGGTGAAAGCCTTAACAGAAATGGCTTCGCCGTGGCAATCGCGCTTTGAATCGGTGCATGAAGCCGCACAGCAACGCTTGCACGAGTTGCGCGTGTTGCAAGTGCGCCGTGCTTTGGAACAACGACAAGTTGATTTCCCTGACGTGTTCCAACAGTTTGAACGCGATTATCCGAGCAGTCCGGCGTTAGCGACTTTACGAGCGCAGTTTGAGCAAGTACAGGCCGCGCTTGCCAGAGAGGAGTTAGAGAAAATTCGCAATATTCCGCTACGCACACAAGATGGTTTCCGCTCAGTGGCGGAAGCGTTAACGCGCTTTATTGAAAAACATCCAAATTATCCAGCGTTAGCCGCGTTGGAAGAAGTGCGCCGCGTCAGCCGTCTATTTGCCCAGCAAACGGAATTTAAAGTGCATGTGGCGTGGTCGGTAGCGGGTACGCGCCCTGTCTCACATCGGCTGGAAGTGGTGGTGGGCAATGAACCGGCGTTTATTTTGACTGGTGGTGATCAGACTGTTCGCCGTTCATGGGATGCGCAACGCACTGTGCGCTGGCGTGTAGGCGAACCTGTCACGGTTAGCTTATGGCAAGACAATACTTTGTTTTCTAATGAACTATTAGGCGAAAAACGTGAAACGGGCGGCCTAGCTTTGCTGCTATTCAGCGATGTTGTGGATTTAAATCCGCGTGCTGAGGTCAACGGCGATATTAAAGTGAAATTCACTTTAACCGATATTTCCCCCGAAACTGCCGCCTATGTAAAACAGTATTTATCACCCCAATGAACACAGAACACACTTTACCCGCCCTGCTTTGGGGCAAAGCCGCACAAGGCGGTTATCAAGTCCTCGCCCAGCATCCTGACTTCCCTGCTGCTGCGGTGGCCGCCGTGGATCAAGTGCGCGAGCAGTTTAAGCAATTTCCCAACAGCAATGGTTTAAGCCCACATCCGCCTTATGTCGTGTTGCAACCTGTCACCAATGGGCAAGGCTGGGTGTTGGTACGGATTCGGGATCAAGGGAAAGATGAGTTTCAACGCGGGTTAACTTTGCGTTTAGAGGCTGGTTGGTGTGCGCAAGCCGACGCGGAGCAATTGCGTTTATGGCTGCAAGATTTCCCATATTGGCAAGTACACGACGAAGCAGATAAACCTGTTTTGCAGCTAACGACGAGTCAGACGCGCTTACAGCCGTTAAATCAGGCATTATTTGCCGCAGATTTGCAGCAGCCGTTATTAATTGGCAGTGTTGCGCCTGCTTTTCCTGCCAATTTTACGCAAAGTTACATTATTCCTGCCTTACAAACGCCCGTAACAGTGCAAACAGTCACATCTGCGAGTAAAACGGAAACACAACCGACTAGAATCCTATCGCCTACGCCGTCACCTGCAAATACCTCCGTTAAGCTGTGGCCTTTAATTGCCGTTGGCGTGTTAATGCTTTGCCTTGGCAGTGGTTTGGGTTGGCTTGTGTTTTCCGTGATTAACCCTGAAACGGTAGTCAATGCGCCACCACCAGCACCGCCAATAGAAACCAGCAAATACACCTTGTCATTAACTGAATTAAAAGTGTTAGACATTTCAGGCCATGACTATAACACTGCTCCAATCCCTGAACACAGCATACTTGCCTTGCAACACTGGCGCGCCAACACATGGCAGCTTTACCGCTATTTAATGATGGAAACCAGTAACGAGTATTTGCTAAACCAATTACACCGAGAAGCCACCGACAGCATTTACCCAGAACTTAACCGCAATTCAGCAAACTGGCCTTGGCTTACTGAGGCAACTGATCATGAACGTGTGTTGCAACGTCTGCAAACGGTGTTATCAACAGTTACTGAACGCAATGCGGGACTGATGAAGGATACGCAATGTGTGAGCGTGTTGCCGCCCTTGCGTTATCAAGCGTGTGTGTATGAGCGGGCGTTGACGGGGCAGACAGTATTGGGATTTCTGTTGCTGGAGTGGCGGGGGAGTGTTGATGCGTTGCGGGATGGTTTGATGGGGGTTTAGTTTTGTGACTTCTGATTCAGACAATTTTGCAGTTCTTTTGCTAAAATGTATGTCATCTGAAACACAAAAGGCGTGATCATGAAAACGGCAATCATCAATGCACGGGTCAAACCTGAACTGAAAACCGAGGTAGAACAAATCCTCGATCAACTGGGTATCACGACCACTCAAGCCATCACCATGTTTTTTGAGCAAATCAAACTTAATCGTGGGATTCCGTTTGAGTTAAAGTTACCTAATGAAGAAACGCTGGCGGCAATGGAAGATGCTCGCGCCAATCGTGACTTGGAAACTGTTGATATAGCACAGTTAAAGGCACGGATGACACAGTGATATTACAGCAGACTAAGGCATTTGCCCGAGACAGCAGCAAGCTGAAAATGAGTGATAAACACTTCACTAAATTTGTGGAGTTTTTGTATTTATTATCCCAAGGCCAAGCTTTGCCACCAGAAGCAAGAGATCATGCACTGATAGGAAATTGGCTAAATTTTAGAGAGTGTCATATTAGTGGGGATTTAATACTGATCTATCAGGTTGAAGCAGATACCATCAAGTTGGTAAGAATTGGCACTCATAGCCAATTATTTAAGGACTGAGATTTATACATTTAGGAGTTACGCAGTTGCCTTCAACAGATATAAAGGGTTATTAAGGTAAGCCCTGATAGCCTCGCGAATAATCTGCATTTTGGCTTCAAACCAGCTATTCCCAGTAACATAGCTATAGGTTTCCAATCGGAGAAAAGCTCG
>QKBZ01000269.1 GCA_003245895.1 Beggiatoa sp. | reverse complement strand
TTATCATACGCTTTTACAGGGCGATTTAAGCGCACGCCATATTGTTGATATAAATAACCAATAACTGACATTTCACCTTTTGGTAATGGCATATCATGAAATTTCATGGAGTCACTATTATCATGCCAGTTTGTTAAGCGTTTTTGCCAAGCTTTTCGCCATTCTCGCAATGTTGGCCCTAGATTTTGCAAGCCTTGTAACGAAAATAAATCTGCTCCCATAGGAATAATGACGTAATCTGTCGCAATTAACACTGAACGATTAATTGCACCTAAATTAGGCCCTACATCTACTAAAATAATATTTGCCTGTTTTTCTTGGGCAACCGCTTGTATAACATGCCAAAATGCGGTTTGAATGCGCATTGGACGATACACGTTTTTATCATTAAGACTTTGCGACCATTCAGTTGATAAAGTATCTTCAAAACTAGATAACCTAACATCTCCAGTAATCAAATATAAATTTGAGGTAATTTTTTGCGCTTCTAGTGACTTTATATCTCCCATCTCTTGTAGAGATTCTACTGCTTGATAAATCGTATTCGTTTTATCAGGCTCTTGATTCCATAATTGATCAATTAAATCTTCTTCTAAAAAAGCCGCTGTTAAGTTTGCTTGGGGGTCTAAATCAGCAACGACAACACGCTGTCCTAACTCGGCAAACATCCATGCTAAATGATAAAGTAATGAGGTTTTTCCCACACCGCCTTTATTATTAAAAAATGTCAGAATGGGTAAACTCATGGTTTTTTCCTTAAAACACTGGAGACCACATTTTGATTTACTTCAAATTCAATTTTAGGATTGCCATTTTTGTGCATTTCAGCCTGTGCAACAGCAATACCACGCCCAAAAGCTTGAATAAAACCGTAAGTTTTTAATACATCTGCGATATTAGGATTACGATAATCCGTGATACCCGGTTGTGCAAAATTGCTCGGTGTTACATTGCCATAAGGCCCACCGGGGCTGTTAATCTCAATCCGGTCATCAAACCAATACACGCGAATCGGTGCATTAGTGCCTTCATAACTACGGTGCAAAACCGCGTTATACAAAATCTGTTGTAGCGCAGCAGGCGGATAATCAACGCTTTTTTGATGCGTTGGCGCAGAAGTAATATCAATACTGATGCGATTATGCGTCGCCAGTTTTGCCTCAGCCTGCCTGAGCATTTCGACTAATGTGCCGTTAATAGATGCCTCATCCACCACAGGTGCCGCTAAATCAGTACCTTGCAAGCGTAAAAACTGAATATAAGCCCCTGGTAAAAAGTCTTGCGGCGATTTACCCAGTGTTAGCAAGCCTAATAAGGTTGGCGTGGTATCCGAAGGAGATACAATCATTTTGCAAGAGGCTAAACGTTCCTCATAACTGCGATGATTTGCCGCTAACACATCTGAAGCAAACGCTGTTGGTAAAAAAGTTTGCTCAAATATCAATCTGGATAAATCATCCAGCGTTGCAATAGGAATCGGATATAAATCAAACGGCAAATTTTTATAACGACGTTTTTCAATTAAAATTCGTTCTTCTTGCGCATTCGCAATTGCCCTACGTGGCCCTGTACGCACCCATATCCGTCCATCATATTTAACTGGCGGCATATCAGAAGGTTTTACAGTCACAACTGCCATATCAGCCCCTTTTAAATGACGCTTTTCAACGGATAACGCAGGTAACGGTAAAATATTGCCATCAGTTTTCATATCAGCTAAAGCTCTTAATAGCTCATCTGTAATAGGTTCTTGTGATGCAGTTCCATCATCGTTTGCGCCAATAAATAAAACGCCTTCTTGATTGTGATTCGGTAAATCATTAGCAAAAGCACAAACAGCCTCTCTAGCTTTTTTGCGTACATCACCTTTAAAAGACTGTTTGCGCTCAATGCGATCCGATTCTAAATCCTCTAATAACGCCAATAACTCATTGTCAGAAAACGGCATTGTGTCTTATATCCTTATTCATCAGACAGGTATCAGCTATAGCCAGCGCACTACACAAAGAACAGTTGTAGGTCGTATAAGCGTAGCGTCATACGGCATTTGCGGCGGATGACGGCTAACGCCTTATCCGCCCTACGAAAATCATTTTATAGTGCATTAGCTATATGTATCTGATTAGCCTTACACTGTCCTAGAGTTAAGTCAATATTCGTTTTCAAGATGGCTAATGTCCCGCTTCCGCCGCTGGCAACATCCCCGCCGCACTCATCGCCTTATTATCCGGCGCAGTAGCAAAGGTGTGATAAGGCGCAGGTGATGGCACTGTCCATTCCAAACCGCGTGCGCCTTCCCAAACTTGTGCGGTTGCCGGTTCGCCGCCGCGTATGGTTTTAATCACGATGTAGACGAATAGCAGTTGTGATAAACCGAATAAAAACGCGCCTACGCTGGAAATTTCATTAAAACCGGCGAATTGTAAAGAGTAGTCAGGAATACGTCTTGGCATGCCCGCTAAGCCTAGGAAATGTTGCGGGAAAAAAGTGATATTGACGGAAATCGCGGATAACCAAAAATGAATTTTGCCTAAGGTTTCATTGTATTGGTGGCCTGTCCATTTTGGCAGCCAGAAATACGCCGCCGCCATGATGGAAAAGACTGCGCCCGGCACTAACACATAGTGGAAATGGGCGACCACAAAATAGGTGTCGTGATATTGATAGTCAGCGGGCGCAATCGCCAACATTAAGCCGGAAAAACCGCCGATGGTGAATAAAAACACAAAGGCGATGGCGAATAACATCGGCGTTTCAAAAGTCATCGCGCCGCGCCACATGGTGGCCACCCAGTTAAACACTTTTACTCCAGTTGGCACGGCGATCAACATAGTCGAATACATAAAGAACAACTGTCCCGCCACTGGCATGCCGACGGTAAACATATGATGCGCCCAGACGATGAAGGATAAAAAGGCAATAGAAGCTGTGGCGTATACCATTGAGCTATAGCCAAATAAGGGTTTGCGGGCAAAAGTGGGAATGATTTGGGAAATAATGCCAAAAGCAGGCAAAATTAAAATATAGACTTCGGGATGACCAAAAAACCAGAAAATGTGTTGAAATAAGATGGGATCACCGCCGCCTGCTGCGTCGAAAAAGCTAGTGCCGAAATGTCTATCCGTTAAAGTCATGGTGACGACACCGGCTAATACAGGCATTACAGCAATTAACAAATAGGCGGTGATTAACCATGTCCAGACGAATAAGGGCATTTTCATCAAAGTTACGCCGGGGGCGCGTAAATTCAAAATAGTGGCGATGACGTTGATCGCGCCCATGATGGAGGAAATGCCCATCATGTGAATGGCTAAAATTAAGAAGTCGATACTGGGCGGCCCTTGTACCGATAAGGGCGCGTACATCGTCCAACCCCCAGCAGGTGCGCCGCCTTCCATGAATAAAGTGCTGAGCAATAAGGTAAAGGCAAACGGCAAAATCCAGAAGCTCCAGTTATTCATGCGCGGCAAGGCCATATCAGGTGCGCCAATCATCATGGGGATTAACCAATTGGCTAAGCCGGTAAAGGCTGGCATGACCGCGCCGAAAATCATGATTAAGGCGTGCATGGTGGTCATTTGGTTAAAAAACAGCGGATCGACAAATTGTAACCCTGGTTGGAACAATTCCGCCCGAACTACTAAGGCCATCGTGCCGCCGACTAAAAACATCAGCAGCGAGAATAATAAATATAAAGTTCCAATGTCTTTGTGATTGGTGGTAAACAGCCAGCGGCTAAGGCCACGCGGTGGCGCGGCGTGTAAGTCGTCATGGCTGGCGGTGGTCGCGTGACTCATAACATGTTTTCCTCTATCAACTGTTAACGCGCTGCGGCAACCGCAGAAGGTTGGACAACTGTGCCGGTGTGATTATCCCAAGCGTTTTTGGTGTAAGTGATCACAGCGGCAATGTCTAAATCATTCAAGCTGGCGGCAAAACTCGGCATGGCATTTTTGCCTTTTAACACTTGTTCGATTTGCGCAATCGGTTCTTGTTGCGTCACCATTGGGCTACCATTCAGCGCAGGGAAGGCCGGTGGCATGCCTTGACCGGTGGCTTGATGACAGACCGCGCAGTTGGCTAAGAAGATTTTTTCGCCGCGTTGGTTTAATTCGTCTAAGCTCCATTCTTTGTTAGCTGCTAAGGCGGCGAGTTCTGCGGCTTTGGCGGCTTGGCGTTCGGCGACCCAACTTTGATAGTCTTCAGGGCTGCGCACGTCTAACACGATGGGCATAAAACCGTGATTAGCACCACATAACTCTGCGCATTGCCCGCGATAAATGCCGGGTTGGTCGATTTTCGTCCACATTTCGTTGATAAAACCGGGGACAGCGTCTTTTTTCAGTCCCAACGCAGGTACCCACCATGCGTGAATCACATCTGCCGCCGTTAAGAGAAAGCGAATGCGAGTGTTTGTCGGCAACACCACAGGGTTATCGACTTCTAGTAAATAGTGTTCGCTTTTATCCGCCGCTTCAAAAATCTGCTCTCTCGGTGTTGCCAAAGCACTGATCAAACTGACTTCTTCGTTTAAATAATCGTATTGCCATTTAAATTGCGAGGCGGTGATTTTGATCGACATATCGCTGTTTGCGGTGTCAGCCATAGCGATCAGTGTTTTCGTCGCGGGGATTGCCATGCTGATTAAGATGGCGAAGGGAACTAATGTCCAGAGGATTTCAACGGTCGTACTTTCGTGGAATTGTGCGGGTTGCACGCCTTTAGATTTACGGTGTAAGACGATAGAAATTAGCATGACGCTAAAGACAACAGCACCAATGGCGACACAAATCCAAAAAATCAGCATGTGTAGCTGATAGACTTGCTGGGCGGTTTCTGTAACTGGGGTTTGAAAATTAACGGCGTACTCCGTTTGGGCGTAAACCGCTGGTGATAACGCAATAACACCCATCCACACTGCCAGTTGCCGAAATGAAGCGGACAGCATCATAGGCATACTCCTTCCTTTAGTGGTCAGTCAAGCGGTCGGCAGCTTAAGGCGTGGGGAGTTGGTTTAGTTCGCGGAGACGACTCGATAACACACTGGCGAGCTGAATCCGTTCTGCTTCGATGAGACCATGCCCTATTTCGATATCCCGACCATGTGAGCCAATGGTTAAACGACTCATATACCAACGGTGATGCGGCGAGTTCAGCACCACTTTTGCCCAGTCGCTTGGGAATGCTTGATGTGTTAAGCAACGACTGCGGCGGTGGGTTTCTACTATCACCTGTTGTCGATCCACCGTGATGATTTCACGGCAATTGCAGCGGCACGCAACGTGGTGTAAGCACAGCGTGAGTGCCAACAATTCTAAGCCAGCAAAAGGCAGGATTAGCCATACGCCCAAACTGATGCAGAGCAGGACAATTAGCCCCATTAGTGCATAAGTGGCTGCTAAAAAATAGCAGGTTTGTCGCCACGTCATCGCGTGATTGCTGGCGATAATAAAACAGTCACTTGATGCGCTACGGGTGTGCGAAACCATTCCGGCGCACTCCTGCAAGATATTGAGAGCGTTATGAAAGAAATGATTTTAGCATAATTAACTTATGTTAATTTTTCAAGTAACTGGCGATTAATCTAAAAAATAGATTTGACAGGTGTTTTTTTAAAATAGAATTTTTTTATTAGGCGGGTTTTTTTGAAACTTTAATTTAACTTATTGTAGTTAAAGTAAATTAGTGATGATTTAAGGTGTGTTTTGACAGCATATGTCAATTTTTTGATTAAGAAAATATATAAGGTTTTGCCATAAAGTGTCATGTCTATAATATTATTTATGTGGAATAAAATATTTTATTGGGTATCACGTACAATTTTTAATTTTTTCTGGTTTATACGTGCTGTGTGTGAATGTTTGTAGGTCGTATAAGCGTAGTGTCATACGACATATTGGCGGATGACGGCTAGCACCTTATCCGCCCTACGAAAAATCATTAAAAACAAAGTCATGCGTCTCGTTCCCACACGGCGTGTCACTGCCATTAAGTTAAGGTAACAAGATATTGTAGGATGGGCTGACGAAGGATAGCCCATCCTTTACCGAGCCATTGATTTAAGCTGTTGGCACGACTGATGGGCTTCCTGCGTCAGCCCATCCTACATGTCAACACGGTGTGTGGAAGCGGAATACAACAAATATTTCGTCACAAAATTAATGCGCAAATGCACACTGACTCTGCTTAGCTTCAACCCCTAAAGTATCGAGATTGTTTACCGGATGTAAAAAACCTTCTAAGGGCAAACGCGCCACTACTGCATCGCCGCTGGTGACGAATAACGGTTGGCGTAGTTGATTATTCCAAGCGCGGAAAGTTTGTGAAGCACCTTTCACCCCATCGATGACGATTTCATCACTGCGGATGTAATCTGATAAGGTTTTAAAGTCGGTGCTGTTGGTGCGTAAAATCGCTTCTGACAGAATCTTGACCGCTAACCATGCTGCCCAGTCATAACCCGTCATTAATCGCTGGTTATATTTGACGAAACGGTTATTGACCTGCGGTGCGCCATGACGTTCCCACGACCAAAACCACCAGTCAGGTACTAAGCCATTGCTGCCGACTACCGGACGCGGCAACAGCGTTTGATAAGGCACATAACGGGCAAATTCTCCATTGGCATCCGCGACAAACACTACATCGTAATCCGCTTTGCTGGTCAGCAAGGCGATGTTGTTTTGTGTGCGCTGGCGCGGATCACGGCCTAAGGTAAAAACGCGCTCGTCAACGATTTTTAAACCAAAGCGTTTAGCGGAGTTTAGAAAATCCTGTTTTAAGGTTTTATCGGCGGGCGTTTCACCGGCTAATACCAAAACTTCGCGCCATTTTTGACTCACCAAATATTGTGCGAGCGCATCCATTAACATGTCCCAACTCGGCACCACATGCAATAAATGCGGCTGACACTGTTGCCCACGTAACGCACTGCCTAGGGCTGAGACGTTGAACAACATGATCGGCAATTCTTGCGTTTGTTTTGCCACTTCTGCCAGCACATCATCCGGCAAGTCTGTAATAAAAAACTGTGTGCCTTGCGCCGCTTGCTGTTGTACCGTTTTGACTAAATCCGCCACACTGGCTTCTAGCCAATGGTTTAACTCTAATTTCACTTGCGCGGACATCAGAGGGAAACGGGTGTCTTTTAAGCCTAATTCCGCACCGGCAAACGGTCGCCCCCACGGTTGCAGACGATAACGCGCTTCTAGGCGTTGCGCGCTATAACGTGTGTCTTGGTCATATTCTAAGTAAGCTATCGACACCGTTTGTTTATCGGCTGCCCATGCGTGGGCACTCAGTGCCGCCAAAACAAGACAGCAAGCGAGAAAGCGCAACATAACGAATCTCCTATTCATCAATCACGATGGTGTGAGGCACACGCCCAACGGGTACTGAGCGAATCACTTTGTTTTGGCTAGTGTCGATGATGGATAAGTCATCGCTTAAACCGTTGGCAACATATAAGGTTTTGCCATCTTGGCTTAAAGTTAAGCCCCATGCGCGAGTACCCACTAAGATGTAATCTTGCACGCTTAAATCTTTGACGCTAACGACGGCGACATGATTGGCGCGGCCTAAAGTGACATATAAGGTTTGATCATCATGGCTTAATTGCAGGCCGACGGGGGTGATGTATTCACGGCGGAAACCTTTGGGTGCGAAGCTTAATTCACCGGTCACAGTGTAGTTTTCGGTATCGATTACACTGACTGTGCCGCCGATTTCATTACTGACAAACAGCGTTTTACCATCTTGAGTTAAGGCAAAACGGCGCGGGCGGTTGCCGACTAAAATATTGGCTAATAATTCATGACTTTGTGCGTCGATGACGTGCACCATATTGGCGACTTCTGAGGTGACATAAATGCGCGTGCCGTCGTGACTGACTAATACGCCTTCAGGTTCTTCTCCAACTTCGACGGTGGCGGCGACTTTTTCTTGTGTTAAGTCGTAAATAGTTAACTCGCCGTCATCTTCATTTGATACATACATCCAGTGGCCGTCTTGGCTGAGGTCAAAAATTTCTGGCTCCTCGCCGACAAATAAACTTTTCACCACTTTGCCTTGTGCCACGTCAATCACATCAATCGCGTTGCCATCACCACAAGCGACATATAGCCATTTTTTATCAGGGCTAAAGTGCAAAGCGCGTGGCTGTTCGTTGACAGCAATTTGTTGTTTGGTTTCATAGGATTTGCCATCTAGCACTAACACGGCATTGTCTTTTTCTAAACTGACGAATAAATCTCCCGTAGCGGCGTGCAAAGTGCTGCTTAAGGGCAGTAAACCAGCTAATAACAGTGGGTAGGCAAGGTTGCGAATGCGATGCGGCATGAAAAATCTCCTTTGACGCTAAAAACGATGCGGTGTTGCCCGCATTGGTAGAAAATGCTTGAAAGTTTGGGCAGGCTTACCCAAAAACAATGGCAGGATATGTTTAATCTGCGCTTGGCTTATCGTTTGTATTGAAAAAAGCCTACAGCAACAATAGATCGTGTGCCTTATAATCCATGCTTTTAATTAGGATATGACTAATGAAGAAACCAAGCTATTTATACACTGCTTTATTCAGTGCTGTGTTAAGTTTTGCCTTTTGTTTACCAGCGCAAGCTGAAGAAGCAAACCCTTGGGAAGGGATGTATGAAGTTATTGATGCACCTAAGCCACCCGAAGATAAGAGCCAAATCGAAGCCACAGAATTCTTTTTATACACTTGCCCGCATTGTTTCCACTTTGAAAATTACACCCAACCTTGGGAGAAAAGTGCCAAAGCGGATTATGTGAAATTCAAACGCATGCCTGCGGTATTTAATCAACGCAACACATTGTTAGCCAAAGCATTTTATACTGCTGAAGCGTTAGGCATTTTAGAAAAAGTGCATATGCCTTTGTTCAAAGCGATTCAAGAAGAACGCCGTCCTATGAACAAAGAATCAGATATTTCTGAGTTGTTCGTGAAATTTGGTGGTGTGACTGCGGAAGAGTTCAGCAAAACCTTTAACTCTTTTTCTGTGGACAATCTCGTGCGTCGCGCTAACAGCTTAACCGTAGGTTACGGCATTATGGCAGTACCGACTATCGTGGTTGATGGTACTTATCGCTTAACACCGGATAAAACTCAAGGTTTTGAAAATCAACTGAAAATTGTTGATTACTTAGCGTTGCAAGAAATGAAAACACGCAATCCTGAAGCCTTGATGAAAAAAGCAGAGCCAGCGGCTGAAACAGAAGCATCAGCAGAAGCTGCTCCTGCTGAAGCTGTTGCAGAAGAAGCACCTGCTGCTGAGAAATAAGCGCGTAATCACATAAGTAGAGCCGCTTATGTGATGTAGGGTGGAATAGGCGCAAGCCGTATTCCACCATGAGGTTCTGCAAATTGTTACATCAGGACAGATTACGACCTTATGGTGGAATACGCTGCGCTATTCCACCCTACATAAGCTCAATACAATAAAGAAGCCATTTTGCTGCGATAATGCGCCACCACAGGCCCTTCATTGTTTAGCAATAAAAACACATCAACCAAACCCCGCCGCCCTGCGTCATCGTTAAATTTACGTGATCGCCGCATTAATTCTAATAAATGGCTTAACGCCGCTTCATAATGACGATTGAGCACTAATAATGCACTGAGTTGATAACGTGCTTGATGGTTGTCTGGGTCTGCTTCCAATTGCGTTTGCAAAGTGCTGGGATCAGGGGCTTCAGAGGCAATTACGCCAAAGCCTAACCATGCCATGAGGCGTTTAGTTGGTAGGTCAGCTTGAACGCTTGCCGGTAAGCTGCGTAATAAGGTATCCGCTTCAGTAAATTGTCCGGTTTCGACAAGCACTTTGGCTAGGTCGAGTTGGCTGGGGTAATACTCTGGTTCTAATTCGCATGCGGTACGCAGTAAACGCAATGCTTCTTCACCATTGCCTTCACGGTGTGCTTGTGCCGCTTGGCGGCGTAAGTCGTCAGCAGGATGTACGCGATGTGCATCAATCATTGCGCGTAACACGCTTTCTGGTTGTACGCCTAATGCTTCATCGACGATTTGACCATTACGAACCAGTTTTAAGGTCGGTACGCTACGCACTTTAAATTGCGCTGCCAGTTCTGCATCTTGGTCAATGTTGATTTTAGCGAGGATAAATTGGCCTTGATAAGATTCGACCAATTGTTCTAAAACGGGCATTAAGGTTTTGCAGGGACTACACCAGTCCGCCCAAAAATCGACTAATACCGGTACAGTATTCGATTTTTCCAGCACTTCTTGGGCAAAGTTCTCCGCGCTGACACTGACGATATAAGGCGAGTCTGCCATGCCATAACCTCCTTGTGAGTGTTCTAAAATGTATGAGCTAGCTTGCCTATATTAAGTTTTTGCGGGGAGAGTTCAAGGTGAGGGGGGAATCTAAAGGCATTTTGCTGTAGGATGGATAAAGCATTGGCTGTCATTCGCCGTTGATGTCGTATGACGCTTATAGATCAAACATTTATTAAATATCACCATGCGCCCAAACTACCGACTTTCTAGCCATTACCGAACTAGATTGTAATGGTTTAATAATCTTGAAAAGGATAACAAAATGTTTTCTCTATTAAAAATAAATGTAAAAAAATTTATTTTTACGCTAGTCATAGCATTTCCATCTTTATCATTGGCTGAAGATACACAAACTCAAATACCGTTTGTAGAACAAGTTTCTTTTGAGTCACTGTCAGGAATCTATGTGACGTATCGTAATAACGAAGCTTGGTATATTTCTGTACATATTAAAGATGACGAAATCACAGTTACTGATTTAAATGAACATTTTTCTTTGTTATTAACAATCGGTTATCTTACTGAGAGTGATGTAGAACAAGGCGTTAAATTATCTGCTCCTGACAGAGTTTTTTATGGTAAAAGAAATGCAATTGAGCCAACAACCGAATTTTATACAGGTTATCTAAACCCAATTTTGCCAGCAGGCTCTCGTGCTTCTAGTGCATCTGCTACATATCCTGCTGCAACAGAAGAACCGATCAAATGTGCAGATGTTTTACATAACTGTGGTGATGATGGGACTTTTATGAATTTTTCTATTTACTCATTAAACGAACAACCACAACTTTCATTACATAGATACAACTTATTTATTTATGCTGATTTTGGCGATTATGTGAAAGTTTTTTAATACAAATAAAGGTTTTCCTAAAAAATTTACTCACCTAAGGTTTGTAGACTCTAGTTGGTGCAATTTTGGCGTTTCCTACCAAGCTAAATAACAAACTTAAGTCGCCCAAATCCGAGGTGCACACGCTGCCTTATTCAAACACTGCTGACGCACCACCGCCCAAGCCTGTTGCCAAAGCTGATGCGCTCGGCTCACCTTCTCGCCTAAATAACGCGCCACCAACACCCCATCTAACCACGTCACCGCCACCGACTCCTGTGCCGAATTCACCTCGCCCAACGCCTCACGCACCGCAGACACTAAACCCTGTTCCACCATCGCACAAACAAAAGTGCTAAACACCGGATGCCCCTGCAAACCCCACACCTCGCGCAAAGCAGGCTCATCGCCCTGATAACACACGCGCTCTAACCAAATCGGCTGCCCGTTATGAAACAACTGAAACCGTTGACACAACTCGCCCATGCTAAATGACTCAGCAATTGCCGGTCGCCCTAAACACATCGTATCCCAGCCAATAAATAACCCTTGATCTTGTAAATCTATATGCACTTTGTTCCGACAACGACTACCATTAAAAGCAATGGTTTCTTGTGGTAGCCATTCAAATACGGCATGATTGGAGACTTCAGCCTGTAACACCTGTTGTGCATAATGCGTTGGATGTGCATAGATTTTTGTCGCGGCGGGCGTGGTTAATAACGCACGCGCCTGTTCATGCAATTGCACCTCAATGCGCAATTCATCGCCGCCCACAATACCGGCGGGTGGGTGCAAAATGTATAAATGTGCAGTGCCATCGGATTCAGGATAAAACGGCCTTTGAACCAATAAAGGCCCATTGTGCTGACGATGACTTAATACTGTGCGTGGTGTACGTTGCGTAAAGCCTAGCGATAATGCGGCTTGCCAAGGTGTTGCAGACATGAAGTGCTTAGGAAAAATGGTTTAGAAAAAGGTGTTGGTGGTCGGCATGCGGATGTTAAATCCCATTACAAAAATCAAAACAATGCTCAGCGAACGCATTGGCGCACGGCTTTATGCCTTGTTACAACAAAATATCTCCCCGCCAGCCTTTGCACTCAGCATTAGCGCAGGCATCGTCATGGGCTTGCTGCCTATACCGTGGATTTCTGTGCTTTTGTGCATCATCATAGCCTTTTTATTTCGGCTAAATCAAATTGCTATCCAATTGGCTAATTACGCCGCTTATCCAGTGCAATTAGTCTGTTTATACCCGTTTTCCTTATTAGGTCGCTTATTCGTCTGGCCTGACCGAGAATTTACCGCTGATTTTTTGCATAACTTATTGCAATACGATGCTGTGTATATCATGCAGCATTTCGGGGCTTTTTTTGCACAAGCAATTGTGGGTTGGGTATTATTAGCCCCAGCATTATTGTTGATTTTTTATCGTCTCACATTATTGTTGGTGCGCCGTCGCACGCTGGCTGCCAGCACTCCTTAAACGGTTTAATCAAACTCTGCCAACAAGGTGATACTACATGGAAACCTCGTTTTTCACCGCGATTTTAAGCTTTCCCGCTGTTATTTATACCATTTTATTAGGCATTGCCTTGGTGTATTGGTTTTTAGTCATCTTAGGCACGTTGGATATCGATATTATTGTTGATGTTGGCGATGTAGGTAATTATTTAGAGGCGGCAGGTTTAGGCGGTATCCCCTTTACCTTAGTCATGAGCGTGTTATTGCTCATCGGCTGGACGTTTAGCGTTTTAGGCACAGGGTATATCGTGTTAGCGATAGACATACCGCTATGGCAATGGGTGAGCGCGGTGGGGGTTTTTGTTGGCAGTAGCTTGCTGGCAATTCAGCTTACGGTGTGGATGATGCGTCCATTGCAGCAATTGTTCTCCGCTGGGGAGCGACATCTGGGGCCTGCGCATTTAGTGGGTAAACAATGCATGATCACCACGATGACGGTGACAGAGCGTTTTGGACAAGGTTTGTATGATGATCGCGGGGCGGGACTGATTTTGCAAATTCGGGCGGAGGAGCCTAATCAATTGCAGCGTGGACAACAAGCCTTAATTATCAGTTATGATCCAGAGCAGCAGTTATATCAGGTCGCGCCCGAAGCCGCAGCGACATTACTGGGAGAGTCGCATTAATTGCGCTGCCTGTAATTGACAGGCAGAAATGACGTGCATTATCCGCAATAAAAAAACCGAGCAAAGACTCGGTTAAAAATCTGTTTCGATCTACTTGGCGTATTTACGGCGGAATTTATCGACGCGACCAGTAGTATCTAATAATTTTTGTTGCCCAGTATAAAACGGGTGGCAAGCAGAGCAAACGTCGATCTGCATGTCTTTACCGGAAGTTGAGCGAGTTTTAAAAGTATTTCCACAGCTACACTTTACAGTGATTTCAGTGTAGGTGGGATGAATGTCAGGTTTCATGTTTACGCCTCTTAAATACGGATTAACGCTTATCTCTAGCAGGGACCAGATGATCTAAACGATTATACGGTATGTCGGATTGCTCAGCAAGTACTCTGAAAATACTCAAGGTTTTGACCTGCTCGCTTTATACCGTGATTTATTGTAGCGCATAAATTTAAATATTGCTGGATGTAATAGTCATTTAACAAAAGTTTGGTAATAGGCGGTCATAGTTGCTCAGCTAAACAGGCTTTTGTTGGTTGGATAAGGCGTTAGTCGCCTAAGTTTAAGTTAAGCGTTTGCACCGTCTTGTAGGGCGGATAAGGCGCAAGCCGTCATCCGCCGTCGGTGGCTCGGTTCAAGCGCATGATGTCGGATGACGGCTAAAGCCTTATCCGACCTACAAGAGGCTTGTTTTTAAAGCAAAATTAGACTTGTGTTATACCTGAGGATTTAAGTAAGGGCATCTTTTTTAACCGCCCATATCAAATCAAACATTCCCCACGAACCTTTCACCGCTGCCGCTGCTGCAAAACCGCCCATGATGGCGCCGACAATGCCCACACTGCATACATCTGAGCCGCTCAGATAAAAACCTTTCACGGGTGTTTTAGGTTTCAGCCATGCCAAGGCTTGCCGATCTAACGTCCCTGCTAAACCGTACATATAACCTTGATGACGGTGAGTGAAATGTTCCATGCTCAAGGGGGTTGCTAACTCTTGATAAGTGATCAACTGTCTAAAACCTGCATGATAGCGTTCCACTAAATCCAGCAAGCCCTCGGCAATACGTGTTTTTAACGCTTGATATTCAGCATCACGCTTTTGCCATGCCTGTGTTTGCCATTGGCTGAATTCTTGATAGTCAATGAAGGCAATAATCTCCGCTGTGTGTGCAGTCGCTTCAGGGTCTTTTAGTGAAGGAAAGGATAGAAAGCAGAATTTTGCAGTACCGTTTAGCAAGTGCTGAGCGCGTTCAGCAATATCATTATGATTGTAACTGTCATGAATCCATTTATTCTCACCCGCAAATGGTGGGGCTTTGGACAAACCGAGATATAAAGTCACGGCACTTAAACCACGTTGCATCACTTGGCTTAATTGTTCTGCGTAATGCGGTTTAACATGGTCTTGCAGTAAACGGTGATAAGACTCATACGCCCCAATATTAGAAATCACCACGGGTGCAAAGAATTGTTTTAGCTTGCCTTTGTGCTCTACTTCTACGCCAGTTACTGCATCTTGTTGCGTCAATAAGCGCGTCACTTTATGACGGGTTAAACAAGTGCCTTCATGCGCTTGCAAGGTTGCGATCATCTGTTGCGCGATTTGTCCTGAGCCTTGTACCGGATACCATGCACCGTTTAAATAATGCGTCACAATCAGCGCGTGTAAGGCAAATGCGCTCTGCTCTGGTGTCACACCATAATCGCCCCATTGCGATACTAACAAGGCTTTTAGTTTTGGATCATGAAAATGGCGATCAAGATAGGTTTGAGTGGTTTGCTCGGCTAATTTTTGATGTCTAGCATTGATTGCCCGCATGGCGACAGAAAGTCCACTAGGTACAATGCGCTGTAAAAAATCATTAATAAACCAAGCGCGTAGCCGTTTAATATCTTTGAAATAACGGTGAATAGCCTGTTGTTCAGCGGGAAATTGTTGGCATAAACGCTGGCGAAAATCTTGTTCATCAGCAGGCTGGCTAAGTTTCAAATCAGGATAAATAAAGTGCTCAAACTCATGCGGCATTTTATGCCAGTGAATGCCTTGATTACTGGCATAATCCAGCACTTGTCGTGCTAAATCACTGCGTGCCATTTCGCCCACATAATGTAAACCCACATCCCATTCATAACGTGTTTGCTGCACTTGACGTTGAAAAGTGTGGGTTAAACCACCCGCCACATGATGCTGCTCTAACACCAAAACCTTTTTGCCATCCCGTTTTGCTAGCAACGCCGCCGCTGTTAAGCCACCAATTCCTGAACCAATCACAATCACATCATATTGTTGCATAGCCGTTAGTCCGTTAAAGTGATGGCAAGGCTGACAGTCTCTGTCAAATCAAACGCCGCTTGCTCAAAACTGGGCGTGCCGAGCACTTGCGCTTGTGCATCGTTGGAAAAACCGTAAGCCTCTTGCGGAATGCCTAGCCAATTCATGTCTAATTGCGCGTTTGCATTTTCATCGTGATAACAGGCCACAGCATAGCGTCCATTTTCTAATTCCGAGAAACTGGCGGTGATTTGTTCAAGCTGTGCCGGTATTTTGAGTGTGTGTGCCTGTTTAATTTGATAAGGAAAATCAGCGTGTTGTGCTTGGTTAAATAGGGCAATCATGATTGCGCCATCGGTAGTTTTAATATTGTTAATCGTGAGTTGTAGCTCGGCAGCATTGAGCAAGGGGCTGTAACATAGCGTCAGGCAAAACAGTTGTCGATACATGGGTGTTATCCTTATGTGAGCGGTGCTTACATAAGTTAAGAAAAAAAGTAAGCAGTGTCAACATTAAAGGATTAGAGAGAACAACATGAGCCAAAACAAAGCGCGTTACCATCATGGTGAATTGCGCGAAGCCTTGTTATCAGCCGCTGTACAGGTGTTAGAGCAAAAGGGAGTAGCCCAGTTAAGTTTGCGGGCGTTAGCAGAGCAGTTAGGGGTCTCGCGGGCAGCCCCTTATCGACATTTCACGGATAAGGCAGATTTATTAGCCAGCATGGCAGAACAAGGCTTTCAACAGTTCCAACACGCTTTGCATCAGGCAGTAATGAATACAGAATTGCCTATCTTGGCTCGGTTTCAATACATGGGGCATGCTTATGTGAATTTTGCCCAGACACATCCGGCGTGGTATCAGTTGATGTTCCATGAAGCAGATATTTTGAGCCATCCAAAACCGAGTTTAAAACAAGCCGCAGAGAGTGCTTTTCAGGAATTAGCCCAAATGTTGGCAATGTGTCAGGCCGCAAGCGTAGTGCAGCAAGGTGACGTAGAGCAGCAAGCCTTATTTGTTTGGAGCACAATGCATGGTTTAAGCAGTTTGTTGTTAGCGCAACGCTTGCCGGAGCATTTGGCGTTAAACGCTTTGATTGCTTCAATGGAAAAGCTGATTTTTACAGGGCTGGGGGAGTGTTCGGAAGGGAAAGCGTTATAGGATGGGTTGAGGCATGTACAGACAGCGAGTTGTGGTGGAATACGGCTTTTATGCCTATTCCACCCTACACATCTAGCGTCTTAGCTAGCTTTAGCCATCGTTTTAACATGGCTTAATTGCAAAGAGGCATGTTGTGTTTGATTGTGCTGTTGTTCCATGTCTTCGACTAATAACATTAAGCCGATATACAACAAGCACCACAATAATAAACCGAGGGTTTGTACCCATGTTGGCATCCACATCAATACTAAAGCGGAGATGCTGCACGCGCTCATTAAAAGGTAAACCCGCAGTAAAACCGGACGGTGAGAGCCGTATAATTGCACTAAACGCTGATAATAATGGGTTCTATGCGCTTCCCACACTTTTTCACCACGCAATAAGCGTTTGCCTAAGGTTACAGTGGCATCAACGATAAACGGTGAGAAGATTAATAACGCGACCCACAGCGGGAAAATGTCTAATTGTGCGCCCCATAAGCTAAAAGCTGCCGCTAAAAATCCTAAGCTAGACGAACCGGCATCACCCATGAAAATTTTTGCCGGTGGGAAGTTGAAAACTAGGAACCCAGTCGCAGCGCAAGCGACTAAGATGCTCATCAACATAAACGCTGTTTCGCCTGCAATGCCTGCCAATACTGCAAAAGTGCCAAAGCCAAATAAAGCCATGCCACCGGCAATGCCGTCCATACCATCCATGAAGTTGTATAAATTGGTCATCCATACCACGAATAATAACGACAACGGCACGCTGAAAATTAATGGCAGTGTCCAATCAATAGAAGGGATGGGCAATTGTGCCACCCATAAGCCGGTTTGACCGAGAAATAAGGTCGCGGCAGCGAAATGCACACATAAGCGGATTAAGGCGGAAATGTCTAAGCAATCATCAATAAAGGAAATGGCGAAAATCAGCAAAGTGCTTAAGCAAATCCAAATTGAGGCTTGCATATTGGCGTGGGCAAGACAGGCTAATAGTGCGGCGCAGGCAAAGGCGATCACCATTGCAATGCCGCCAGTCATCGGCGTGGGGCGGGTGTGTAATGAACGGGCATTAGGCCGATCTAAGATATATAAACCGCCTTCAGGACGACTAAAACGATAAGTGAGTAAGGCGGATAGACTAAACGTGATTAGCATCAATACAGGAATCATGATGGTCTCATATCACTGTTAAACCCTAAATCGCTGTGGCTGAAGGCACGCGGTTGATACTGAAAGTCATCAACTGCGCTTTGATGATCAAAACATAAATCTTGATTCATACGGTTAGCCATCGCGGGGGTGAGGTGAGAAAACGAAGGTAGAGCCTTGAGTAAGCGAATGCTGAAGGCGAATAACGCCGCTGGTAACACCACAATGCGCGGTGAGCGGTGTAAGCGCTGAAAGATAACTTCTAGCATGGCGCGATAACTCAACGTCTCTCCTCCACTTAAGTTATAAATTCGGTCAAAGGTACGCGGATTGGCTAATGCACTTACACAGGCTTGAGCCAAATCGTCGGCGTGTACCGGCTGACGTAAACCTTGGCCTTGTCCCAGTAAGGGAAAAAAACCAAAGCGTTGTATAAAACGGACGATAAAACTTACATTTTTGTCCCGCCCACAGCCATAAATTAAAGTGGGTCGAAACAGCGTGCAGGGAATTTGCTGCTGTGCGCAATACTCTAAAGCGGCTTGTTCAGCATCGGCTAATTGCTGCGCCACAGCGCGTTCGACGGCACTATCAGAGGCGGCTTTAGTAAAGCGACTGGTAGAGCTAAACGCGATCACCCGTTGCACGTTATTGCCTAAGCGTTGTAATAATGGCACTAAAAGTGTCAATGGCGCAACAAAAATTAAATTGCAAGCTTGATTAACGTGTGGGGTTTCTGTGCGTAAATCACATTGTTGCCAGTCAATACCCGTGCTAGATTCGCGTGGTACTTGACGAGAGAGGGCGATTACTGAATGACCGGCGGCTTGCAGGCGTGGCAATAAGAAATAACCAACCTGATTACTGGCTCCGGCGACGAGTGTTTGTTTAAAATCTGCTAGCATAGCTACTTAAATAAAGCACTGTTGAACTGTGTGTCTGCTCACGAGTTAAGAGCAGTTGCCGCATTTTAACGTGATTATGCATTAATTCCTAACCAACAAAACTCATGCCAGAAAATTATGAAGGGTATTCACTATTTTTTCTCCGGTTTTAGTT
>QKBZ01000422.1 GCA_003245895.1 Beggiatoa sp. | reverse complement strand
CTCGTTTAGCTTTTCTCATTCCGCATGCGATTACGTGGGCAGAAACCGTTGCTGCTGAGGTTGCCGAAACAGGGATTGTCTTAACCGCAACACAACTAGCTGACGCTAAAACAGTCGGCGTGCAACAGCCAGAAAAAATACGCATTTTAATGGTAGAGCAGTTCCCTTTACCTGAAGATGCTGAATTACGAGCAGTTGCTGAACAACTTGGTTTTTTTGATGCCAATATGGCAGGACTCACGCTTGGTCATGCCATTTTAATCCGACAAGGTTGTTTAACTCGCCCTCTACTTTCTCACGAATGCCGTCATGTGCAGCAATTTGAACAAGCGGGGTCTATTGCCGCATTTTTGCCAATGTACTTGAGTTCTATCATATTGGTGGGGTATGAAAACTGCCCGTTTGAGCAAGATGCACGTATGTATGAATTATTGTAGGTCGGATAAGGCGTGAGCCGTCATCCGACATCACGCTACCAAGGACGAGGTGGCGACTCCTTCCCCCCTTGCGTATCTAACCAAGCCTGATCCAATAACTCGCACAAATGTTGCGCATTTTCCGCTTTGGCTGAATTAGATTTTTTATTTTTCAATGCGCGTAAACGGTGCCAATTTTTCTCTAATTGCAGCCATTGCCATGCACCACTGCTACCGTGATGTTTGTAGAAATACATCAAAGCACTGCGCATTTGCCATAAATTAATCTGTGCGCCACGTTCCGACATGGTGACATCGCCCACTGTGCGCGACGATTCGCCGCCAATATGTACTACTTCCACATCAGGCAAATACCAGATGTCATAACCTGCATCTCGGATACGGCGACATAAATCGACTTCTTCGTAATAAAGAAAAAAACGCTCGTCAAAATATTGCACTTGCTCTAATACATCGCGCCGCACAATGGAAAATGCGCCGGGTACCCAATCTACGGCAGCCGCTTGATCAGGGTCTGCCCATGTGCGGTCAACACGACCGAAAAATTTTGATTGACTGTATTTGCCAGAAAGACCGGAAATCATTAAAAAATGATTCAGCAAACTGGGGAACATACGAGCAGAAGGTTGCCATTCATCTTGTCGCCCGACAAGTTTCGCGCCTGCTAAACCGGTGCGAGGGTTGGCTTGCATGTAGGCGACGGCGCGTTGCATCGCTTCCGGTTTAACAAAAGCATCTGAGTTGAGCAACACCACGTAAGGCGCATGAGCTTTGGCAAAACCTAAGTTGTTTGCGGCGGCAAAGCCGAGATTTTGATCGCTGCGGATTAAGGTAATTTCTGGAAATTCTTGCTCAATCATGTCGGCAGAGCCATCACGCGAGGCGTTATCGACCACAATGGTCTCGCAGTTTAAAGCACCGCTTTCGCGTTTTAAGGTCAGAATGCACTCGCGCAATAAGGCGCAGGTATTAAACGACACAATGACCACTGACACATCGGGTTGCTGTTCCGTCATGATTTTGGCTCCTTTGGTTCCCGTTCCGTGCGAACCCACGCGGCATTTTTGGTCGCGGTTTTCATCATTAAAGGTAGTAAGGTTAATTTCCAGATGATGTATAAAGGCGCAGTGGCTAAGGCCATTAAATCTTTAATGCCGCCGCCACCGACCCAGATGCCGACTAATACATGCAATAGCACTAAGACAAAAGCCAGCACGCCGTAAACTTGGGTGAAACCTAATGGCAAAATGGCAAGCGGTAAAATCAGCAGAACGTGTAACGCCAAGGGTAATAACAACAGTTCTAACAGCGGTTCAATTAATCGCCAGTTACCTTGCAACACCGCAGAGACCAACGGCGGAACGTGTTCGCGTATCATGCGGAAACGTCCACCTTCCCAGCGGGCGCGTTGCGTGTCTGCGCCTTTGCCACCGGTTGGCATATCGCCTAATACATACGTGTCATCTAAAAACTGAACGGCGCGACCAGAACGCACTAAGGCAAGGTGATATTCTAAATCTTCTACTACAGAGCGAGCGGTATAAGGTACAGCACATAAAGTGTCAGCACTGACACCCCAGCCGTTGCCCGCAATGCCCACGGATAAGCCCCATGCGGATCGACCGCGAGGCCGCAGCACGTTAAAGGCTAACAAGGCCACATTCATTAAACGGGTGCGCAAAGATTGTTCAGGATTTTTTACCGTGTAGCGACATTGCACAGCATCTGCGCCAGCGGCAAAAGCCTCAGCACTGGTGCGCAAAAAGTCGGCAGCGACTTCGGTATCAGCATCGACCACCAGCATTGCATCGACACCTTCTGCCAGCAAACGGTTAAACGCATAATCTAAAGCGTAACCTTTGCCGCGCAATTCTTCGTCAAAGCGTTCCCAAACTTCAGCACCGGCTTGACGGGCTTGTTCGGCGGTGTCATCGGAGCAGTTATCAGCGATCACTTGCACGCGCCATTGGCAAGCAGGCGGTTGGCTGGCTAACAAACTGCGCACACACCCAGCAATACCTGCGGATTCATTATGTGCAGGTACCACGACCACTAATTGTTGCAAGGTTTTTTGTGGGGCGGGACGCGCTTTGCGGGGGAGGATAGCACCAAACGTTAATAAGGCTAATTCCACGCTACCGAAGGCACTGAGCACCAATAGCACTAGCGCGGGGGGAAGCAGTAATAAACTGAGTAAATCCATGTAGTTGATCCTATGGGTGAAAACTTGCTTATTGAGTGCTGTTAACTTGTAGATGTGTAGGTCGCATAAGCGTAGCGTCATGCGACATATCGGCGGATGACAGCTAACGCCTTATCCGCCCTACAAGTTGCATTGTGTAGCACGATATAAGCTAAAAAGATGCAAGTCACTCACCAGTTATTGGCGGGGAGCTTCAACTTTATTTAATAAATCGCGCAACACGCTGTCGCTATCATGGCCTTCAATCTCCATTTCAGGGGCTAAAGCAATGCGGTGGCGCAACGTCGCTAAGGCGATACTTTTCACATCATCAGGCAACACAAAGTCGCGTTTTGCCAATAAAGCGACGGCGCGAGCAGCACGGATCAAGGCAATACTGCCGCGAGGCCCTGCGCCTAGCGAAATCCCAGGCCAATTGCGCGTACTGCTGACGATGCGCACGGCATAATCATAAACCGCCTCTTCCACTTGTAAGCTGGCGACAATGCGTTGCAAGTTTTGCACAACTTCAGGTTTCACCACGTTATTTACTTCACTCACATCTAATTGCTGTCCCACTTTAGACGAGGTGACTTGCTGCACTAAGCGGATTTCTTCGCTTAAATTGGGGTATTCAATGCGAATTTTGAGCAAAAAGCGGTCTAATTGTGCTTCTGGTAAGGGGTAAGTGCCCTCTTGCTCGACCGGATTTTGTGTCGCCAAAGTCATAAACGGTTGCGGTACTGGAAACGCTCGCCCCTCAATCGTCACCTGTTGTTCTTGCATCACTTCTAGCAAAGCAGCTTGGCTTTTAGCCGGTGCGCGGTTGATTTCATCTGCTAATAATAAATGTGTAAACACTGGCCCGCGCCGAATGCGGAATTCTTCCGTTTTCATGTCGTATAGTGCGTGACCCGTCACATCGCTGGGCATTAAATCGGGGGTGAATTGAATGCGGGTAAATTTACCATCAAAAGTTTTCGCCAAGGCTTGCACTAACAATGTTTTACCTAAACCCGGTACCCCTTCAATTAACACATGACCCGCAGCGAGCAAAGCGACTAATACTTGATCGATAATTTCTGTTTGCCCCACCATTGCGCGTGCTACTTCGGTGCGCATTTGTTGCACGAGGTCGATGGCTTTTTCTATGTGTTCTGGTGCCGGTACTTGGCTCATAATAATTTCCTAAGCTGGGCTAGTAATTGGACACGCTGGGTAAAATCAGCTTCATCACTAGGCGGGGTGGTTTGTAAGGCGCGGGTCAAGGCTTCTGGCGCGAGCGCATGTAACGCTGCCACTTCTCGCGCCAGTTCTGCACGGTCAAGCAGTCGCCAATGTGGATACGCCGTGTGCAAATTTTGTAACACACTATTGCGCAAAGTACTTAATAGCGATTCGGCATGCTGATGTCGCCATAAAAAATGTCCATTGGCTTCAATATGTTCGAGCAAGCTGCGACGGCGTGTAGACGGTGGCGGTAATATAGGCCCTAAACGGCGACTGTTTTGCCATAGCCCAAATAACAAGACAACTGCCAGTATGATCACCAACATCCACGCATGATCCCACACTAAACTGGTTAAGCTAGGAAATTGCGAACCGAGCAGCGTGAGGATAAAAAAAGGGCTTTCACTGTCGCGTTGTGTGACGAGTTGCCATAAAAACCATGCGTGATCATCTTCGCCAATATTGGCATTTTCGATAAACCACAAATCGCTTAACACGGTGATAATGCCCGTGCCTAGCTCATATTGCAGAATGTGTAAGCCTTGATCACTGCCGACGGCGAAATTTGGCGCAGTGAATGGTTCTAAATAAAAAGCAGTGTCAAAGTTCACGCCGATAGGTGTGCCTTGCCAGACGAATTCGACTAGAGATGTAGTTTCTTCAGGTGTTTCCTTGCCGAAATCAGTGGCATATTGCCGCAAACGCAAGTAATCCAAAATGTGATCTGATTCAGCCTCCCACTCATCTTCCTCACCTTCTTCTATCTCTTTCGGCGTGGGGTGAACAACTCGACTGGTGAGAATCAGATGCCCCCCTGTTTTTTCTACCCATTCTAATAAGGTTGTAGCAGCCGCTTCCGTCAGCACATAGTCATGCTGCAATACCATTACTGTGCCATGTTCAGGGAGTTGCGTTAAGGCTGGTGGAATCGAGCGAAAGGTGTGTGTATCAAGGTTTTGCTGTGCCAAAAAACGTTCAGCAGCAAGCAATGCATTATAGCGAGCAGCCCCTCGGTAGCCTACATAATTGGTTTCAGTTCGGTATTCAAAATTGGCAAAAAACCAATATAGACATAAGCCTATTAAGGCAAAAACAAGAATTGTGATAGGCCGGAGCTGCATGCGACGCATAGTCATGAAAACTGTGTCGTTGGGTGAATGTCGTTAAATTATAAGGGAACTGCTGCAAGATGACAGTTAGAATTGATAAGTTTTGTGGGGAACTAGGGGACATTTGTAGGGCGGATAAGGCGTAAGCCGTCATCCGCCGCAAGTGGCTTGGCTCATGCTTCAACTGCATTATGTCGGATGACGGCTAAAGCCTTATCCGACCTACAAGACGGTGCAAATCCTTAACTTAATGGCAGTGACACGGCTTGTGGGAACAAGAAACCAATTGTTTTTACAATAAATATTTCGTCAAACTCAGGTCATAAAATTCTAATTCAAACAATGTACAGAGATTTGTGGTGGAATACGCTGCGCTATTCCACCCTACGATATACAAGACTTAAACACCTGTTTCTAAAGCGACTTTCTCAGTTTGCACAGCCAAGCGTTTACGCTGTACATAAATAATCAACGCTAACAGCAACAAGGCGGGAATAAACATTAACTCTTTCCATGGTTGTGAATTAGGTGCTAAGACACCGAGGATTTTTTGATCGAAACTTAAGCCGACGGCTGCCGCAGTGCTGCCGTATTCGACAAAATCTACGAGTAAAGCATCTTCTTGTGCCACCGTTTCTAAGCCAGTATTAGCAATGCGCTCTTGTCCCGTTTTGCCTTCTGCTAAGGGTAATAAGGCGACAAATTCACGCGGGTTGCCAACATCATCTAGCCCAGAAATGTGCAGTCTTAATTCAGTGCCTGCGGGTAAGTCATCAGCAATTTTGACCATTTCAGCAGGTGCTACTTCGTTATAAGGCGCGACGATCATATCCATCCAGAAACCAGGTCTGAATAAGGTAAAGGCAACTAATAACAACAAGATGGATTCATAAAACCGACTACGGGCAATGAAGTAGCCTTGTGTCGCGGCGGCAAATATCAGCATCGCCACCGTAGCGATGACAAAGATAAATAGCCCATGCAAGAAATCGACATTGATGAGTAATAAGTCGGTGTTAAAGATGAATAGGAACGGTAACGCGGCAGTGCGTAGGCTATAGAAAAAGGCGATAAAACCCGTTTGAATCGGCGCACCACCAGACACAGCCGCAGCAGCAAAGGAGGCAAGGCCAACCGGCGGTGTGACATCTGCCATGATACCGAAGTAAAACACGAATAAATGTACTGCAATTAAAGGTACGATTAAGCCGTTTTGCTGTCCTAATTCCACGATAACAGGTGCCATTAAGGCCGATACCACAATGTAATTCGCGGTGGTTGGCAGACCCATACCGAGAATTAAGCTTAATACCGCTGTTAAGCACAGCATTAGCAGAATGTTGCCCATTGACAATAATTCGACTAAATCGGCTAACACTAAGCCAACACCTGTTTGTGACACTGCACCGACGATAATACCGGCTGTTGCAGTGGCGATACCGATGCCGATCATGTTACGCGCCCCAGCAATTAAACCGTCAATCAGTTCGCACCAACCTTGTTTAAATGCGGCAATAAATTGGCCTCGGCCTCGGAATAAGTTAAATAAAGGGCGTTGCGTTAATACAATAAATACCATTAACACGGTTGCCCAGAAAGCAGATAAACCGGGAGATAAGCGTTCAACCATTAATGACCAGACTAAGACAACAACAGGTAATAAGAAGTGTAAGCCTGATAATACGGTCGGTTTGGTTTCCGGTAAGGTGACAACAGGCGCATTCGGGTCATCAATCGATAATTCAGGATAACGTGAACCTAAGCCAACTAAGACGATATAAGCCACCATTAATAATGCGGCGATAAACCATCCGGCGGCACTGCCTAACATGGGTTTTAACCAGCCTAAGCCGTAATAAACCGCAATTGCTGTCCCTGCCACTAATAAGAAGCCAGATAAAAAGCCAATTAAACGAATATGCCACGGTTTTGGCGCATGATTGCGCGGTAAACCTTTTAAATCGGCTTTTAACGCTTCTAAATGTACGATGTACACCAAAGCGATATAAGAAATCAGCGCAGGCAGAAAAGCGTGGGTAATGACTTGGAAATAAGAAATACCGACGTATTCCACCATCAAAAACGCCGCAGCCCCCATGACGGGCGGCATGATTTGACCATTGACTGAGGAGGCGACTTCTACCGCACCTGCTTTTTCAGCAGAAAAACCGACGCGCTTCATTAACGGAATAGTGAAGGTGCCAGTGGTGACAACATTGGCAATGGAGGAACCGGATATTAAGCCCGTCATGCCAGAGGAGACAACCGCCGCTTTCGCGGGGCCGCCGCGCATGTGACCTAATAAAGAGAAAGCGACTTGAATAAAGTAGTTACCGGCACCGGCTTTATCGAGTAAGGAGCCGAATAAGACAAATAAGAACACAAAACTGGTCGATACGCCTAAAGCGATACCGAATACCCCTTCAGTGGTAATCCATTGGTGATTGACTACACCGGCAAGACTAATGCCCTTATGCGCGATAATGTCCGGCATATAAGGCCCTGCAAAGGTGTAGATTAAAAATAAGGCAGCAATCACCATCAACGGTGGCCCTAAGGCGCGTCGTGTGGCTTCTAATAATAAGATGCCGCCTACGCAGGCCACGACAATATCAACCGTGGTTGGCGCACCCGGCCGTTGTGAAATCTGTTCGTAAAATAAGAATAAATACGCAGCGCAAAAGGCACCGGTTAAAGCTAACACCCAGTCAATAATAGGTACGTGGTTTCTAGGTGAGCGGTCAAACGCGGGATAAGCAAGAAAGGCGAGGAAGATGGCAAAGGCAAGGTGGATAGAGCGGGCTTCAGAACTGTTAAAAACCCCAAAACTGCCTATCAGTGGCCAGTCCATAAACGGTAGTGGTGAAGCAAACCACAGTTGAAATAATGACCACGCGAGTGCAGTCCCTAATAAAATTTTTTGTGTGTACCCCGACGGCGAACGAGCGCCAGTATCAGTTTTAGCGACGAGTGCTTGTAGTTCATCATCTGAATAAGTCGGTTTGGCATCTGTATCCTGATTCATTCGCAATCTCCAAAGAGGTCTTTATTTAAGACAGGTCATGCCTGCCATAAACAGCAATGTATTTTTGCTGAACATCTTGCCTCCCCGATTGTGCCCACAGTTTTATTGCTAATTAGGGCGCTGTTGTTGTGAGCTTAACTGGATAGAGTAGACGTGAAAACGTCTAATGATTTATTGCTAGCACCCACGCGCTTTGCGTGGGCGCAAGGCGAGGCTGTCAAAGAACCGCCGAATTGTCAGAATCAGAATTTTCAGAATTTAAGAATTAACAGGATTATAATTCTGAAAATTTATAAATTCTGTGAATTCTGATTCTGACAAGAAGTTCTTTTACAACCTCAAGGCGCGTAGGAACGCGCAAACAATGTTATTTCCAACCTTGTTCTTTATAGTATTTCATTGCACCGTCATGCAAAGGCGCAGATAAACCGTCTTTAATCATGTTTTCAGGTTTTAAATGTGCGAATGCAGGGTGTAATTTTTTGAAACGGTCAAAGTTATCAAATACGGCTTTAACGACTTGATAAATAGTATCTTCATCTGCTTTGGTAGAAGAAACGAAGGTGGCAACCACACCAAAGGTTGGCACGTCGTCTGGAGAGCCTTCATACATACCACCGGGGATAGTGGCTTTAGCGTAATAAGGGTTTTCGTCGATTAATTTTTGAATTTCAGTCCCTTCAACGGGTACTAATACCGTTTCACAAGAAGTGGTGGCTTCTTGAATAGAACCATTTGGATGACCGGCTACATACACCATTGCATCAATGTTGTTATCGCATAAAGCAGAGGCTTGTTCAGCCGCTTTTAACTCAGAGGCTAATTTGAAATCATCCATAGTCCAGCCTTTCGCTGCCATGATGATTTCTAAGGTACCGCGTTGACCAGAACCAGGGTTGCCAATGTTCACCCGTTTACCTTTTAAATCATCAAAGGTTTTGATGCCGCTGTCTTTGCGAGCAACCACGGTGAACGGCTCAGGATGCACAGAAAATACTGCGCGTAATTCTTCATTCGCACCGGCTTCTTCAAATTTGCTAGTGCCTTTATAGGCATGGAATTGCCAATCAGATTGCGCAACCCCCATATCTTGTTCGCCTGCGGTAATAGCATTTAAATTTGCGACAGAACCGCCGGTTGACGGTGCAGTACATTTAACACCATGTTCCGCTGTTCCACGGTTGACCAATCGGCAAATAGATTGCCCGACCACATAATAAACCCCTGTTTGGCCACCTGTCCCAATCGTAATATATTTTTCCTCAACTGCGCTGGCCGCAGTGCTAAATAAGGTTGTGGCGACTAAAGCAGGAGCCAATGCAGCAATTACAAGCTTTTTCAACATAGAACAATCCTCCAAAATATTAAAATAATCGGTGACATTACGTTGCAAGCCGGTGGCTTTACATCACAGAATTGTTATATGTTGGTGCCTGAAACTAAAAACAAGCCATTTTTAAGCATTTGGCTGACGCATTTTAGGGTTTTTGCATTCTTTCACGCAGACTAAATGCTTGCAATCAGCCAATATAAGGCTGTCATGCTTGCCTTTCAGCCTTGTTTTCTCCAAAAAATGCGAAATCGCCTCAGGATAATGCAAAAAATCTCCGTTTTTACCAGAACACTTGCGTATTTGCTTAGCTGTTTTGGCTCAGTTGCTTATGCTTAACCTTTGCTTGGTATTTTTGGGTAAACTTGATACTGCTTTCGCTCTTCATCGCGGTGTGTTAACCAGTGATGATAAAAATAACGACCGCATACACTGACCACCGTCATTGCAGGCAATGCTAATAAAACGCCTACAACCCCGCCTAAGGCTGCGCCTAAATAAACTGCAAAATAAACAAAGATTTCATGCACTTTAACGCTGCGACCAATAATACGTGGTGTTAATAATTTATGGTCTACCGTCACCCCAATACCCACGATTAAAAAAATCGCCGCATAAATCCATAAAGCCTCTAATTGAAAGCTCATAATACCTAATAAGGATGCGAGCACTCCGCCCAGCGGCACCCCAATATAAGGCAATAAATTTAAATAACCGGTTAAAATGCCGACAAACATCCACGCGCTGACAAAATGCAATTCACCTTCTGCTAATAAAGCGATTAAATGGAACGCTATCCCGTAGTACACGGCTAAGATGGTACTCACTTCCAGTTGACCACGAATCAAACGCGAAATGGCATGCCCAATTTGATTAAACAAATTATCAATCTCTGGATTCCAGCGATCTGGCGTAGTGTCGTGTAATAATTGGCGAATTTCTAATACGATTTCTTCCCAATCACGCAATAAGATAAAGGCAATGATGATAAACAGCAGAGCATACATAATGAACTCAAAAATATTGCCAAATAGCTGAAATTGCAGAACTTCCATTTTATCGTAGGGGATATGCGCAGACAGCCATGCCCAATCTAAAGTCAAGCCCGTGTGTTGGTTTAAATAAGGTGCAATTTTGTGATCATAGGCTTGGGGAAAATTAATAATTAAGATTTGTAAGCTATTAAAAATAGTCGGAATCACCGTGATTAACCATTCAAGCACCACGGTCGGAATGACAAAAGTAAAGATAAATGAAGACAAAGAACGACTACAAACCCGCCCCTCTGCCCACTTAACTAATGGACTTAAAACATAGGCCAGTAAGGTGGCAATCAGCACTAATACGACAAATTTTGGCATTATCCACGCACTCAAAACTAAGGGGATGAGCACTGCCAGAGAAAAAACCAAAGCGTACTTAAGCATATTATTCATTAGGTTAAACTCATGAAGTGGATTTAACATTAACAGCAAAGGCCGTAATAAGTTTAAGGGTTTTGAAGGTTTTAAGCGAGATGTTGTTGCGTAAAGCTTATCTATGCGCGATAAAATTTGGTTAGGTGACTAAACATATTGTGCTTTATCTGTTAGATAAAACAACTGCTTAAATAACAGCTCAATATCAATATCCAGCCGCTTTATAGCACTTTAAACTCTGTAAGTTTGCTTTATATAGGCATTAAGCGAATAAAAAGGCACTTGCTCAACGAACATGCTATGCTTGATATTATCTAATTTAACACAAGATATTCTTTTTTTTTTCGCTTTAAGATATAATCTAAATTAGATTGGCTTTAAGTAGTCAAGAAACGGATAAAACGCTTCAATGCGTTCCGATAACATAACTCGAAGGATATAAGCTATGCAAAGCAATTTGGAAACACAACTTTCTGCAATGTCATTACCAGACCTGTTAAACGTACAAGAACATGTAAAAGGTCTGATTCACTCTCGTCGCCGCTCTCAACAAAAAGAATTGGAAAACCAAGTTCGAGAAATGGCGCGTGCGCAAGGTTTAGAATTAGAAGGCTTAGTGTTACGCGATAAAAACGCTGCACGCCGCACTAAGAAAGTCGCTTCTGCGCAATACCGTAACCCGAAAAACCCAGTACAGACGTGGTCTGGCTTAGGCAAACGTCCTAATTGGTTAAAAGCCTATTTATCTGAAGGCGGCTCATTAGAAGAGCTTAAAATCGCGACTAACTAATCGCAATAAAGAAAGGCAGTCAAATGACTGCCTTTTTTGTCAGTGAGTTAAGCCACTTAACTTTTGTGAGTATTAGAAGTATAAAAGGCTAATTGCCGTGTTGTTAAACAAAACTTAAGTATTCCGACTGCTCACCGCTCAGCGCAAAATTTGCTTCATTCTGTTAACTGTTCGCGTTACAGAATTACGTCTTCACGGCATTTTGATTACAGCCGATTGAAGCGTTTTTTGTCGCCTTAAAAAAGCGGAATAGCGTATTTCAACACGCTTGCACAAGCTTTTTTTAAGGATATAAAACACTATTTGGGATACAGGATTAATAACAGGTGTATTTCAAATAATTTTAAAAAAGTTTAAAAAAGTAGTGTCAACCCACGCCATCAACAATACTTTTTAGACGGATAAATAATCTCAATGAGTCTGCGCAATACGTGCTAAAAGAAGCATCCGCTTGATGCAAGTGTGCATTTAAGCAAGATAGATTGAGGTGAAAGCAACACATGATAGGCTCTTTAAAACGAACTGCAAGTGTTTTGCGCTAAAAAAAACATGAACGCCAGTTCAAGGACTTGTCGTGTAATCCTCTGCATAATCCGCTAAACTAGCCAGCCAAAAAACAACCCCTTTTTTTATTTATTCAGCTACTCACCTATTGCATACTCATGAATACTGACAACAGCACTCCTCTCAGTTACCAAGCAGCGGGCGTGAACATCGACAGCGGCAACGAATTGGTTGAACGCATTAAACCGATTGCAGCACGCACCAAACGCCCTGAACAACTCGGCGGTTTAGGCGGCTTCGGCGCGTTATTTGAAATTCCCTTAGATCGCTACTCACAACCAGTATTAGTCTCTGGCACCGATGGGGTCGGCACTAAATTAAAGCTGGCGATGCAACTGAACAAACATGACACCATCGGCATCGACTTAGTTGCAATGTGTGTCAATGACATCGTGGTGGCTGGGGCAGAGCCGTTGTTTTTCCTTGATTACTATGCAACAGGGCAATTAAGCGTTGATGTAGCCAGCGATGTCGTCAGCGGCATCGGACGTGGCTGCGAGTTAGCCGGTGCAGCCTTAGTCGGTGGCGAAACCGCCGAAATGCCGGGCATGTACCAAGGCGAAGATTATGACTTAGCCGGTTTCTGCGTCGGTATCGTCAACAAAGATCAAATTATTGACGGTCAGCAACGGGTACAAGATGGCGATGTGTTAATTGCCTTAGCCTCTAGCGGCGCACATTCCAACGGCTACTCTTTAATTCGCAAAATCATCGAGCGCAGCAACCCCGATTTAAACAGCGACTTTCACGGTCGTCCGTTCCGTGACGTGTTATTAGAACCCACGCGCATTTATGTCAAAGCAGTATTAAGCACCTTAGCGGCAACCTCCGTGCATGCGATTGCCCATATCACAGGCGGTGGCTTGTTAGAAAACATCCCGCGTGTATTGCCTGACCACTTAGCCGCTGAAATTGACCTCAACACATGGACAATGCCGCCCTTATTCCAATGGTTACAAGCGGAAGGCAAAGTCGAGCGTAACGAAATGTACCGCACCTTTAACTGTGGTGTCGGCATGGTGTTATGTGTGCCTAAAACGGCAGAAGCAGCAGCGTTAGCGGCGTTGCAAGCAGCCGGTGAACAGGCGTGGGTTGTGGGCAAAATTGCACCTCGCACAGGGGATGCTGTGGTGTTGCAGGAGTCTTGATGAAACCGCTAGCCGTTGTGATTTTAATTTCGGGTCGAGGTAGTAACATGCGCTCGATTGTCGAAGCGCAAGACCCGTTAGTTGACGTGCGTGCCGTGATTAGTAACCGTGCGGATGCTGCTGGATTGCTGTATGCACAGCAAGCAGGCATTCACACCGAAGTATTGTCACACCAGTATTATGATTCGCGTGAAGCGTTTGATGAAGCATTACAACAAGTGATCGATAAGCATCGACCTGATGCAGTGGTGTTAGCCGGTTTTATGCGGATTTTAACACCACAATTCGTACAACATTATCACGGGCGATTATTGAATATTCACCCGTCTTTACTACCTGCATTTAAAGGTTTACACACCCATCGCCGTGCGCTTGAAGCGGGTTGTCAAGAGCATGGTGCCAGTGTGCATTTTGTCACGGAAGATTTAGACGGCGGGCCGGTGATTGCGCAAGCAAAAATACCGGTGTTGCCTGATGACACGGAACAGAGTTTAGCTGCCCGTGTGTTAGTTGAAGAACATCGTCTATATCCGCAGGTGTTGCACCAGTTTGCGACTGGCGCGTTTCAGCTTGTCGATGGACAAGTGCAGCATTGCACCGTGAATTAAGCCGCGTGTGTTGAACACGCTTTATTTAGTCTTCACTTAACACGAGATGTATTTTCATGCCTCGCTTGTCCTTGCTTTTTGTTGCGCTTGCCGCCTTGCCTTGTTATGCAGCCGCAGACGTGCAACCCGATGCCTTCAATTTACAGCCCTTTTCTAGCAGTGCTTTGCTTGCCAATACCAGTATTGCAGCGGCAGCCGATGCGGTGATGGAAACAGAGGAACCCGCGTCTAATGACATGGTGACTGTGACTACCACGCCGATCAGTGAAGTGGATTTAGCCGAGCGTCAGTTTCGCACCCGTTTATTAATTGGTGGTTTTGCGGCAACTGTGGCGACCTATGGTTTTTTTGCATGGTGGAATAAAGATGTAGAGCGCCATGTGTTGCATCCTGATGGCACGGTCACAACGGAAACTTTTTCTAACCGTTCTTCGTTTCGGGTCTCAAATGAAGGTTGGTTTGAAGAAGACAGCCCGAACGGTGGCGCGGATAAGTTAGGCCATTTTTATTCCAGTTATGCCAGTGCGCGTTTAATGACCCGTGCTTTTGAGTGGGCGGGTTATGATCATGTGAGCGCGGCTAAAATCGCCGGTTGGACTTCAGCAGCGGTGATGTTCGGGGTGGAAGTGATGGATGGTTTCACCTTGGAGTATGGCTTTAGTAAGGAAGATTTAGTGATGAATCTAGCCGGTGTCGGTTTAGGTTCCTTGCTAGAGTTACGCCCTGATTTAGATGAAAAATTCGATATGCGTTTTATGTATTGGCAGTCGGATGATGCGGAGTTGTTAGGCGAGAATGATCCGGTATCGGATTATTCTGGGCAAACTTATTTGTTTGTGACTAAAGCCAGCGGTTTTGATGGTTTACGCGAAACGCCGATTTTGCGTTATTTAGAGTTCGCGGTGGGTTATGGTTCTCGCGGTTATCAGCCAAATCCGGGGCAGTTTGCCGAGCAGTTTCCTAAAGAGCGTAATCTGTATGTGGGGCTGTCGTTGAATTTGTCTGAGATATTGAATGACACCTTGTTCCGCAATAACACTACGCCTAGCACCACGCAGAAAATTACTAATGGCGCGTTAGAGTATTTGCAAATGCCGGGCACGGCGTTGTTGTATGAGCATCATTTGTAATTGTTTTTCTAGCTCCCACGCGCCTTGCGTGGGAGCATGTCTTGACGCGCCTGCGTCACGAAAATTGTAGGGTTTGCGCCGCGTCCTTTTGCGGTGCGAACGCGGAAGGTTTATGGATGGCGTGAGCATAGTTTGCGTTTCTTTGCGATGGTGATAATTTTCACGATATTTGATGTATATCGTTGTAGTTTTGAAGCTTTTGCAGAATTTTACCGCGTTCGCACCGCAAAAAGACGCGGCGCAAACCCTACGAATTAAAACCCAAAATGCTGCATCCACTTTCTAATAATCCCCGCCTCAGGAATCCGCATCTGTTCCGCCGCGTCTAACGCTAACTGGAATAAGCGTTGTGCTTCTGCTGTATCAGGTGGTGTTTTTCGCAGTAAACCTATTGCCAAATTAGTCCTTGCAACTAACAACTCTCGCACATCGCCCAGCCGCTCATAGACGGGTAACTCTTCTTGTTGTCGAATGTCTAAAGCCTCATCGAGTTGACCGCGTGCCTGCAATATGTCGGCGATTCTTCCCATCATCACCGCCTTTTCGCGCACATCGCCCAGCCGCTCAAAAATAGGTAACTGTTTTTGTTGTCGAATGTCTAAAGCCTCATCGAGTTGGCCGCGTGCCTGCAATATGTCGGCGATTTTACCCATCGTCACCGCCTTTTCACGCACATCGCCCAGCCGCTCATAGACGGGTAACTGTTCTTGTTGTCGAATGTCTAAAGCCTCATCGAGTTGACCGCGTGCCTGCAATATGTCGGCGATTTTACCCCACGCTAATGCTTGCCACTTTGCTTCATCTTGTGATTGTGCTGCGCTAACTAAATCCCGTGCCGCCTGCTCCGCCTGTGCTAACTCACCTTGTTTTCTTGCACACACGCACAACACCCACAACGGTGTTAAACGCTGCTCCGGCGTTAACTCACTGGCTAACACCCGTTCACTACACTGTTGCCAACTTGCCCAAGGCCCAATCATATCCGCAAACCATGAACCGGCTTGCTGCAAGGCCAACACTTGCTCAACCGGTGCTTGTGCCAAATGCTGCATCAAGGCCGCCATTTCCGCTTGCAACGCATGCCAAGGCGTATAATCAGGCGGCGTATCAGGATCATTCTCAGGTTTCGGCAAACGCTGCAACAACCACTCATGCAAACGCCTTTGCACCACCTCAGCCACACACTGCTCGCGTAAAAACTGCGCTAACAACGGATGCACCCGCCAACGACCGGAAAGCCCTCGCCCAAACACCAGCGGCTCTAACAAACCATACTCACTCGCCTGCTGCAATACCTCTAACCCTGTCACTGCATCCAAATCCAACAAGGCCACTGCTAACGACTCGCCCACACCCTCCGCAGGCGCAAACCCCAACGCCGCCACCGCTTGCACCGCCGCATTCTGCTGCAACAACGCCTGCCAAGAAATCTCAAAAGTGCTGGCTAAAATCACCCGCTCCGCCGAACGCGCATACCCTGCCTCTAACGGATTTTTCGGCGTTAAACGCAATTTAGATGCCTTCAACTGCGCCAAAAACGTCTCCACCGTCGCCGTGCGCAAATACCCTGCTGCCAAATGAATCGCCAACGGCAAACCCGCAAGCTCCATTAACACCTGCTGCATCTCCTCCGCCGTCAAAGGCTCAGCCTTTAACAAGGCCAACTCCCGCGTCAACTGCTGCACCGCCTCCGTCATCTCAAACGGCGTTAACACAATCGGCTGTCCACCTGCCAACAAACCCAAATCCCGCAACCGCCCCGTCAACACCAACTTGCAACCCTGCAACTGACCATTCAACGCCCCCGCCACCGTTGCCGCCGCTACAGAATCCACATTTTCCACATGCACCAAGGCATCTAAAGCCAACAAACGCGCCCGAAGCTCCGGCACTTTCACCTGTAACTGATGCGCTAAACGAGACAACAACATCTCCGCCGACTCCGAAGCCAAAGGATTCAACGGCACAATAAAATAACGATCCGCAAAACCAAACCGCTTGGCGAAATAATCCACCAAAAACGACTTACCCACCCCCGCCATCCCTTCAACCGCCGTCACCACCACCATCTGCGACTGCGCCACCGCCGCTTGCAACTCAGCTAACGCTTGCTCACGCCCAATAAAAAACCGCTCCACAGCAGGGTTTGCATTGGGGAGCGGTTCGGGAATACTGGGCGCAGTCGCAGGCGGATGAATATGCTGCTCGCCGATGTGAATTTTTGTGTGATCACCGGTCGCAACCACACCGATATTATTCTGATTACCGACAGTAACCGATTGATTTTTGTCGTTCATAGGGTAAGTTTACGTTTTTTCTCGTTCTGAACACTGTGTATTGTAGGGCGGATAAGGCGCAAGCCGTCATCCGCCGCAAGTGGCTCACAGCCATTAAGTTAAGACATGCAGGATCGTAGGGTGTGCGAAATCCCACAGGGTATAGCGTTTGATAATCCGTTGTTGTTGGTGTGGGATTTTGCCCACCAAACTCTGCACGGTGGGCAAAACGCCGATTGCGTTCAGAGACAAATTTAACGCCTCGGCGGCGTTTCTCACACCCTACAAAATCGCTTAACTTAATGACATTGCCCGCTTCACCACCATCAAAGTCACATCATCAAAAGTTTGATAATTTTTCAGGGTTTCTAAAATACCGGCATGAATTTCAGCCGCTGTTTGATGTCCTGTCGTTTCGAGTTGTTCCACCAATTGCTCAAGGCCGAAAAAGCCTTGTTTATTCCGTTTCCGTGCTTCGGTGATGCCGTCTGTATATAAAACCAAGCAGTCTTGTGGCTCCAGAGATAGCGCGTTGTCACTTAGTAAATACGCAATATCGGTTTCGACCCCTACCCAAAAACCGTTGGTTTCTATCTGTTCCACTTCGCCCGTCGCCGCTCGGAACAGCAAAATATCTTCGTGTAAACCGGCAAACGAGAATTGCCCTTTTTCACCTTCTGCTAGCAGCACAATGGTCATGTGCTTGCTTTCATCCATTTTAATAATGTTGTTGTAAATGATACCGTTAATCGCAGCTAATACATAAGAAGGCGAGGCGGTTGGATTATTCGTGATCACGGTGTGAATTGCCGTTTGTACCATCATCATCACTAAGCCAGAGGTAACGCCGTGTCCTGAGACATCGCCGATGACAATCCAGTTATGCCCATCAGCAGAAATCACATCGTAATAATCGCCGCCAACTTCGCTAAACGGTTCGCAACTCGCCGCAATGTCATAGCCTGCAAGTGTGGGTTGTTTAGGCAATAAACAGGTTTGAATTTGCTTCGCTAGTTCCATCTCGCTCCATAAAGAATTTAAGGCTTTGTCTAATTCTTGAGTACGGGTTGCGACTTGTTGTTCTAAATTGTTATACAACACAGCGTTTTCGATAGATACCGCCATTTGAGAAGACAGCAGGCTTAAGATTTCTAAGCGATCAGCAGTGAAAGCACCGATCACCAGATTATTTTCTAAATACAAAATGCCACTGAAACGGCCTTGATTAATCAATGGGATACATAAAATCGATTTAGGCTGACGTTTGGCAATGTAAGCCGATTGAGTGAATAAGCCTTCGTGTACCGCATCGTTTAACACCACACTGTTATGGGTGCGAATCACATAATTCACGATAGAAACCGATAATTCAGGCATTTCGCTATGCCCTCCCGCTTCTTCTAACGGAATATTGCCTAATACTTGAATCAGTTCTGGGTTGCTTTCCAGCTTAGCTTGAATCAGCCACCGCTTATCTTGTTTTAAAATTAATAAGCCGCGTTGCGCCCCCGCATTTTCCACCACAATGCGCATCATATATTCCAGCAATTTATCCAACACAATTTCGCTAGAAATGGTGCGCGCTGCTTTCATCACCGTGCTTAAATCCAATGCGTTTGGCGCATCGGTGCTGGACATGGGAGAGCCGATAAAGGTGCTGCCTGCTAACGTGCCGCTGAGCGTTCGACTGGTGTTAAAGCTAGCACCAATTTGACCGGCTAATAATTGTGAATGCGCTTCACTGAGTTGTTTTAATTTCGCTTTTGCGCCCCATTGCTCATA
>QKBZ01000349.1 GCA_003245895.1 Beggiatoa sp. | reverse complement strand
CTCCGTCATACACACCTGACAGTTTCGCACTGCCTTTTCCCACGTCGCTCACGACACTCGCTTTTAACGATAGCCGCACGGGGCGGTTTGATTCCAGCATCGGGTTGCCGAAACCGAGAGACCTTCTCTCATCTTTAATACAGCAGGGAAAGCCATTGCTTTCCTTCAGGACACACTAGGGTGGAATAGGCGCAAGCCGTATTCCACCATGCGGTTTATAATCTGTTTTTACTCAGCTTTTTACAGAGTCCTATGGTGGAATACGCTGCGCTATTCCACCCTACAACGCACTGCCATTAAGTTAAGCTCTTTTGTAGGTCGAATAAGGCTTTAGCCGTCATCCGACATCACACGCTTGAAGCTTGAACCAAGCCACCGACGGCGGATGACGGCTGTCGCCTTATCCGCCCTACAAGACAGTGCAAAGCCTTAACTTAATGGCAGTGATCCTACAACGCGAAGCCCATCCGTCGCACTTACAAATATTTATCATATTCCCCCCCTCCTCAAATTTTAGTCACCTCACTGGCTTATAAGCTGTTTATAATTCACTGGCGAACACATCGCTTAAAAAACATATGCTCTCTAAGCTTTTGCCCTAAATAGGCAGGTGAATTATGAAAAAACGAGGACTAGCGTTGCTGCTTTTAGTATTAAGCAGTAGTTTGATGAGTGCGTCTTCATACGCGCTTAGTTTGGAATATCACCATTATTACATCGATGATGATGAAAATATTGTGGATATTGCCCGCATGACAGTGATGAACATTAATGCAGATGGCTTGATTGAGTTTAAGCTGGAAGGTGGGATTCCATATCTTAATCCGAATAATGGCGCGGTTTCGCTGGATTATGAGGCAACACAACCGTCGTTTGCTGACCCCAGTGTGGGCTTATTACCCTTTGGTGCAGGTTTTGGTCTGCTCGATGACAGCCAAGCACAACTGTATGTGTTTAGTTATGCCATGATGGATTATCGTCTGTATTATCCATTACGCGATCAAGGTTGGCGCTCTGTTGCAATGATCATGGTATTAAATTTCGATGGCACAGACTTCGTGTTACAGGGTATGTATCACATTGATTACAGTTCCTTAGACAGTTCTTTAATGCAGTCTTGGGAGTATGTACAACCGAGTACAGCCGTTAAATATCGGATTATTCAATAGGAGGCTTGCCATGTTACGCCAGTTTGTTTTACTCACAGCCTTTATGTGCTCACTGTTCCAATTCCCGACGGCTCATGCACTCTCTATCGTTTTCACCGGCCCTAATGTTAATGACACTTCGCAGCAACTGACCAGCGAATTGCAGTTACTGGGCATCATGCCAGACGGGATTGTGTTATTTCAGGCAAAAACAGGCATTCCTTATGTCATGCCGGATAGCAAAATAGTCGGTGTTTTCCCTTTGCCGCATTTTATTCAAGATGATGGTACGGAAGAATATAGCGGTGTATATGGTTTTTTATTACCCTCTGGCCAACTGTTTTTGTTTAGCGAAGTGGCACTCGATCAAGCTCAAGCAGAGCAAGTCGGTTTAGGCTACACCTCTGATGGTGTTGCGACGGGGGGCGTTTTCAGTTCCGACTTATTGTCATTAAGCTTTGATGGCAGTTCACGCTTTTTGTTAAATTACCATATGAGCATGTTGTATATGCCTGATGGCGGTTTACCGACTGCAAACTTATGGTTAAGAAATGAGCCTGCACAGCAGACGTATTTGGAGTTGGTGCAGTAAGCTAGAAATGATTTTCGTAGGGCGGATAAGGCGTTAGCCGTCATCCGCCGTAGAGGTCGTATGAATTTTAAAAAATGCCCGTTTAGTGTTTAAGCTAAACGAGCATTTTTTCTAACCTATTATTCTACATCTTACAGTGAGAATACATACGTGTGGGATTTCTCCCATCTTCATAGCGCTAACAAAAAAATTAATCTATTAATTAAAGCTATTTCTCATTTAAATATGTAATTAAATCGCCACGATGAAATGTGATAGCTAATTGCATCCTAGATAATGTTCGTTGCCCATATAAGGCTATAAGTGCTTGCTCAACATCAATTACAGCTTTCTTAAAAAGCTGCTCACCTTGTTGTTCAATGCATTCTTTCGTTTTGGTAAATTGTAAGTGATTGAGTTGTTCTAGTGTAATATTTAATGTAGCTAATAATCTTTTACCCATTTGCATGGCGATAAAATGGGACCCAGAACGCACAAATACAGGATCGTCAGTATCTGGACGGCGGCGATGATTTTCAGCAATACGATGTAATAACACCGCAATAATGGTTTGTGTACCGTTTAACGTATCTGTGAAAATAGTGTTGTATAGTTTGCCAAAATGTTCACTACTCATTACTTTTGCTTGATGGGGCGCACATCGCCAAATGGCAAGAATAGCCTCAGCAGCACTATCTGCGGTAATTTCATTAGTAGTAGGCGGTGCATCTATCCGTTTTCTACGATATTGATACCCCAATAAAATTAAACTATGTTCTAAAGTACGTTGTTTCTCATCATTCGCACGCAAATCTTTTAAATCAACCGGATTTTGACTATTAGTTGCCTGTGTAATTTGAAGTACAATATCATTGTCTTTTGGCAGCTTATAAATTCTCACTAAAACAGAGGCATCAACAGGCAATGGTTTATTGCTCTGAGTCATTTCTTGAAGGGTTTTAAAAATAGTCATGCAAGTTTGCCCACCATTTACAATCTGCATATTTTCTAGTTTTATTTGATAATCACTGCTTTGTAAAGCATTATATGAAAAATCACTACAAATAATAGTTAAGCCATTATTAAAAAAATAAAAATTATCAGAACGATTTGAATGTAAGGTTTCTTGGATACCTTCATTGACACGGTTACCGTGTAATCCTAAATAGCGACGAATATTACGCTCTAACAAACGTTCGCCATGTTTCTCCATTAAATTAGCAATTTCTGTCACCGGTATGCGTCCAATGCACACACGGCTATAGTTCATATCTTCTACTATTGCCTTACCTGTCAGTCGTAAGGTTTCATTAACATTTTTGATCTGTTGTAATAATTTAATTAAGTAATCATGGTTGACATGCTCCCATATAACCTGTTCACCAAAGCCAGTTCTATCAATAGCAGCTTGTGTGCTTTCGTTCCATCTTAAACCATTGTTGCAAGCAATCGCACGCACACGCGGAATGGCACCGTCGCGTATCATAGCGCGAGCAGTTTCTACTTTAACTTGTAAGCGTTCATTAATAGTACCTAATTCTGCCGCTGGGTTAAAAATATGACGAATAGCATTAATCAATGCATTAATGCCATTTTCTTCAAAATTAGAATTTGCCAGTAGATTATTTTTATATTTAGCCTGAAATAAAGTAACGGTAAATTCACCGTCTATTGCTTCCGTTAAGTGAATAGCATCAACACCAAAATCCCCACCACCTTCTGTCAGACAATCAAAGGTTTCCTCAAAATTTAAATCCAAGACCACTTTGACACAAAGGTAAACAAACGCTAGCGATTTTAATTTCTCCGCTTGATTGATATTTAGCTCCGCTTGCGCATAGTCTCGAATGTCATCTTGTATGCCAGATAACTGTTGATCAATGATGGAAGCATTAATGTTCATGTTTTCACACTCTGAAAAACAACGCCCGTTTAACCAAAAGGCCAAACGGGCATATTGTCTAAAAATACTAACCTAAAAATAGCATCGAGACACCACCTACAACAACGGCACAATCAACAAAGCAACAATATTAATAATTTTAATCAACGGATTTACCGCAGGCCCTGCCGTATCTTTGTACGGATCGCCGATGGTGTCACCCGTTACCGCTGCTTTATGGGCTTCTGAACCCTTGCCGCCGTGGTTGCCGTCCTCGATGTATTTTTTCGCGTTATCCCACGCGCCACCGCCTGCGGTCATGGAAATGGCGACAAATAAGCCGGTGATGATTGTCCCCAGCAACAAACCGCCTAAGGCTTTTGGCCCTAAGATGAACGCAACCAAAATGGGTAACACCACGGGTAACAAAGCAGGTAATAACATCTCTTTAATCGCCGCTTTAGTCAGCAAGTCCACTGCTTTAGAGTATTCCGGCTTTGCCGTTTTCTCCATAATGCCAGGGATTTCTCTAAACTGACGACGCACTTCAATCACCACGCTACCTGCCGCCCGTCCGACCGCTTCCATTGCCATTGCGCCGAATAAATACGGAATCATGCCGCCGATAAATAAGCCGACGATGACCATCGGATCAGTGAGTAAAAACTCAATTTCATCACCGTTTAAGCTTAATTTATGCTCGAAATCAGCGAATAACACCAAAGCAGCCAAGCCCGCAGAGCCGATGGCATAACCTTTGGTGACGGCTTTAGTGGTATTGCCCACCGCGTCTAATGGGTCGGTAATATTGCGCACTTGCTCATCTAATTCCGCCATTTCTGCAATACCGCCCGCGTTATCGGTAATCGGGCCATAAGCATCTAACGCGACTACGATGCCAGTCATCGACAGCATAGCGGTGGCAGCGATGGCAATCCCGTATAAGCCTGCTAACCAATAAGACACGATAATACTGGCGCACACCGCTAATACTGGCAGCGCGGTGGATTTCATAGACACGCCTAAACCGGCAATCACATTGGTTGCATGTCCGGTTTCAGAGGAGGCCGCGATAGTGCGTACTGGGGAATATTCCGTGCTGGTATAGTATTCAGTGACTAATACCATGATGGCGGTTAATGCCAAGCCGACTAAGGCTGCGCCATATAAGCCCATCACAGACACCACTTCATTTCCGCCCATCAGTAACCAAATCAGCGGTAAGAAAGCGACTGCCGATAACACCGCAGAGACGATTAAACCTTTATACAAAGCAGGCATAATCTTGCCGCCTTCGCTGGTTTTCACGAAGTAAGTGCCAACAATAGACGCAATAATGGACACGCCGCCTAATACTAAAGGCAATAACACGGCGTTTACGCTGTACACGTCAGACGCGGCAAACGCGAGGCTTCCGACTAACATGGTGGCAATAATAGTTACGGCGTAAGTTTCAAATAAATCCGCCGCCATGCCTGCGCAGTCGCCGACGTTATCGCCGACGTTATCAGCAATCACCGCCGGATTACGCGGATCATCTTCGGGAATACCGGCTTCCACTTTACCGACTAAATCCGCGCCAACGTCAGCGCCTTTGGTGAAAATACCGCCGCCTAAACGGGCGAAAATGGAAATCAGTGAGCCGCCAAAGCCGAGGCCAATTAACGGGGATAAATCGACTTGTTTGGCATCAGCAGGGCTTAAGGCTTGCACCAGCATGTAAAACGCGGTGACACCGAATAAACCTAAGCCGACCACTAATAAACCCGTAATTGCACCACCACGAAAGGCCACGGCTAACGCCGCGTTTAAACCATCATGCGCCGCTTCAGCCGTGCGCACATTGGCACGCACCGAAATATACATGCCGATGTAACCTGCGGCAGCCGAACACACTGCGCCGACTACGAAGCCGAACGCGGTTAAACCACCTAAGGTGAAAAACATCACAAGGGTAATAATGACACCGACAATACCAATGGTCATGTATTGCCGATTGAGATAGGCTTGCGCCCCTTCTTGAATCGCGCCTGCAATGTCTTGCATGCGTTGATTTCCTACCGGCTTTGCCAAAATCCATTTTACTGAGGCAATGCCGTAGATTACTGCACCTGCTGCACAAAGCAGAGCAAAAATCAGGCTCAGCATAAGCAGTCTCCTCTCTCGATGATAGTGGGTTGAGTTGTTGGTTGGAAATTACAGCTTTTGACGCTGTCAGGGTTGCGTTCAAGGCAACGGGGACAGTAGTTTTACTATACGCGCAAGAATAGGCGTTTTAAACAGGCTAAAACAAATTTCGACACAAATAAAATGACGGTTTGTTTTTTTGTTAGACAATGGCCTGAATTTGCCTAGAAAACAAGCACAAGTAGCCTTATAAACAAAGATTCTGCACAGAGTTTTTTTATCTCTGTAGGCGTTACGCAGTTGATGACGATAACTCTTGTAGGTCGTATAAGCGCAGCGTCATACGACAATCGGCGGATGACGGCTAAAGCCTTATCCGCCCTACGAACGCTATACAACAATACACGCGCTAGCAAGATGAGGCTATATGCTCCACGATGTCACCCTTATTACCACCATTGCAGCCAGTCTAGGGCTTGCTTTTGTGCTGGGCTTTATTGCCGCCCGTTTAAATTTACCGGTGTTACTCGGCTACTTAGTCGCCGGTATGATGATTGGCCCCGCCACACCGGGGTTTGTTGCTGATATGGCATTGTCCAGTCAATTGGCTGAGATTGGGGTGATGTTGTTAATGTTTGGTGTCGGGCTGCACTTTTCGATAGACGATTTATTAGCGGTGCGCAAAATCGCCTTACCTGGTGCGGTGTTGCAAATTGTCGCCGCCACCTTGCTGGGCATTTTCGTTGCCATGCATTGGGGCTGGTCATTTCACGAGGGCTTAGTGTTTGGCTTAGCCTTATCTGTTGCCAGTACCGTCGTATTGTTGAAAGCTTTAGAGCAACAAGGCTTATTGAAATCCATTAACGGGCAAATTGCGGTCGGTTGGTTAGTGGTGGAAGATTTGGTCATGGTGTTAGTGTTGGTGTTATTGCCTTCGTTTGCACCGTTGTTAACCGGCGAATCAACAACGGGTTTTGATTACGGCGTATTGCTGACTTTATTTATTACCTTAAGCAAAATCGCAGTATTTGTCGCCTTAATGCTCATCGTCGGGCGGCGTTTCTTCCCGTGGTTGCTGTGGCAAGTGGCTAAAATTGGCTCACAAGAATTGTTCACTTTATGTGTGATCAGCGCAGCGGTGGGCATTGCTTATGGTTCTGCCAGTTTGTTCGGCGTGTCCTTTGCCTTGGGGGCATTTTTCGCTGGTATGGTGATGCGCGAATCACATTTAAGCCACCGCGCCGCCGAAGGTTCGTTACCGCTGCGCGATGCCTTCTCGGTGTTGTTCTTCGTCTCCGTCGGCATGTTGTTTGATCCGAGCATTTTAATTCAGCAGCCGTTAGCGGTGTTAATGACGGTGTTGATCATTATTTTCGGTAAATCCTTGGCAGCCTTTGCCTTGGTGTTAGCCTTCCGTTATCCGTTAAACACTGCCTTAACCGTGTCAGCCAGCTTAGCGCAAATCGGCGAATTTTCTTTTATTTTAATGGGTTTAAGTGTTGCTTTAGGACTGTTTTCACCGGAAAACCAAAGCATTATTTTAGCGGGTGCGATTATTTCTATTGCGGTTAACCCTTTTGTGTTTAAGTTGGCAAATGGCATAGAACGCTTAGTAAAACGTCGTTTTCGCGTGGCGCGCAAGTTGGCGATGCGAGCTGATCCCTTGGCAGAATTACCCATGACCACAGAGACCAAACAGCTTGCGAATCACGTTGTATTAGTGGGGCATGGGTGTGTTGGGCAGCGCGTTGCAGAAGCGTTATTGCAGCAGAATATTACCGTCGTTGTGGCGGAACAAAACCGCGAACAAGTGACGCGGCTGCGGGAAGCCGGTGTGCATGCGGTGGCAGGCGATGCCGCTGAGGCGGAAGTATTGGTGCAAGCGCATGTGGCGCGGGCGGCGACTTTGGTGATTGCCATTGCCGACATTGTGCGCACGCGGCAGATGTTAGAGATTGCCCGCATGTTGAATCCCAACATCGAAATTTTAGTGCGCTCGAACAGTGATGAAGAAGTGTCTTTGTTAGAGCGTGAATCGGTTAACCGTGTATTTTTCGGCGAACAGGAATTAGCGCACAGCATCGTGCAACATATTTTGAGTCAGTTACGACTTAAAACCCATAAACTCGCAATGTGTTAAGCGTTAGGCAGCGCATTGATCGCAAATAATAAGCGATGAATGCGCTGCTGGCGTTGGCGACTGGCGGCTAATTGCGCTAACGACAATTCACCTCGTTCATAGGCTTGCAACAAGGCATACATGACCGGATAAAACAGCCGGTCATCGTAGCTGATCAAAATCAAATCGACTCCGCTATTCAAGGCTTGTACTGCCGCTTGCCCGCTGCCTAAATCACTGTAATAGACTGGAAACATTGAAAAATCATCGGTGATCAATAAGCCATCGAACGCCCATTGCTCGCGTAAAAAGCGAATCACCGCAGGTGAAAAGGAGGCTGGGTGCTCTGGGTCTAAGGCTGCAATTTGTACGTGTGCCAACATAAGGGCAGTGGCAACTTGTTGGCTGACGTGTTTAAAGGGTTGCCAATCAGTCGCGGCGAGTTCTGCCAAATCAGCATCAATAGTGGCGGGAAAAAAATGTGTGTCCGTGCTAACTCGCCCCAGTCCTGGGAAATGTTTTAAACACGGCAACACGCCAGTTTTTAACAAAGCACTGCTGTATAAACGCCCTGCCTCGCTCAAAGTCGCTAAATCCTCTGCTAACACCCGCTGTTTGATGTAGCTCGTGCTATCCCAAAATGCCCCTTGTGGTGGCAAATCTAACACTGGAGATAAATTTAAATTCACCCCGACACTGGCTAAATGCTGCCCTTGTTGGTGAGCATAGCGTTGCACTGCTTCAGGCCATGCCGCTTCCGCGTGTTTTATCACCTGTTGCAAGGCGGCTTGTCTTGGCAATGGCGGCGACAAGCGTTGTACTAAACCACCTTCTTGATCGGTAGCCAGCCATAAAGCAGGTGAATCGGTTAAGGTGTCAGTTAACTGCTGTAATTCAGCTAAAGATAAGCCTTTCACATTGCGATTGGTAATAAAGCTACCATTGACCAATTGTTGATCTAATAAGGCTTTAACTTCAGCTAAATCACGATAGCCGACAATGATATGCTGGCCTAATAACTGTAAGGTTTCAGGATTGCTATTTAAAACTTGATAACGTTGGTAGTGAAAATAGCCTTCACGGCTTAAGCCTGCTAATAATACAAATAAAGCAAAACTGCTGAGCAAATTAACTCGCCGTTGTAACAGTAAAATGACAATAGGGATACAAACTGCCAGTACTAAAGTTAATGTATAGTGTTTTAGCAGTAAGGGGCTATAACGGTTTAAGGCAATAAAGCTAATTAATATTAAGCATAGCCATTGCATTACCTTCCATAATGGCTTAATAATTTCTACGACAGTCATTTACTGTTGCTCTTTAGCTAAAATCGAACCTTTTAATATATCCATTTCAGGTTTGTATAATGTTGTATCAACTTCAAATAAACCTAGCAAAGCGTGAAATAAATTGTCGTGTGAAGAAGGTTGTGCAGCATTACGCTTAACGTGTTCAATATCAATTTCATCTAAAATTAAGCCGTCTAACCAAACCAATGCAGGCACATGCTTTTGCTGTTGGGGCGCGAGAAAATACGGATAACCATGTAGATACAAACCATTTTCCCCTAAACTTTCACCGTGATCACTTATATAAATCATGGCTGTTTCATAGCTGTCTGAGTATTGTTTTAAAAAGTGAATGGTTTTAGTTAAGAAATAATCAGTATATAAAATAGCATTGTCATAAGCATTAGAAATTTCTTCAACTGTACAAGCTTCTAATTGGTTTGTCTTACAAACAGGGGTGAATTTTTCAAAGGCTTTTGGATAGCGTTTATAATAAGCAGGGCCATGATTGCCCATTTGATGCAAGATAATGAGAATATCTTTGTCAGAATGTTGCTCAATATAGTCATCCAAACCTAACAACATGCCTTCGTCACGGCATTCCGTGTCACAGATTTTATTACGTTTAGGGCTTTTGAAATCTTGAAAAGTAATGCGGTCTGCTACGCCTTTAGAGTCTGAGTTGTTGTCTCGCCATAAAATCTCTACTTTTTTCGTGTGTTTCAAGACATCTAAAATGTTTTCCTGACTACTGGCTTTCTCATTATTAAACTCAGTTTGTGTGAGCAAAGAAAACATGCAAGGGACAGAGACCACTGTTGATGTTCCACAAGCAGAGACCTTAGAGAAATTAATAATATCTTCTTGTTTTAGCAATGGGTTGGTTTCCCGTTCATAACCATTTAACGAAAAACGATCTGCCCGCGCAGTTTCTCCCACCACTAAAATCACTAATTCTCGCTCTACCTTTGGATAGTTGAAATCTTCAGCAATATTGGCATCTTGTCCTATTTTTTTTAATTCAGTATTGCGATGCTTTAAGCTATTACCTAAATATTTAAAACCGCTGTAAACATAATAGCTAGGATTAGTATAAAATCTGAGGACTTTATGCTCTCGGAAAAATGAGGCGTAAAAGTCGCTAAAGCTGCCTAATAAAATCAGGATGACTGAAAGTGAAATAAAGATCGTTTTAAGCTTAATCATTGCTTCTTGTTTAAAACTGGCAACGATTAATTTGCTGTCATAGACCACGATAGCAGGAACTAAGCCGAGTACAATCAAGTGCAATGCAATTTGGAAATTAATTAAATCTGCCGATTCGCCTACATCCGTAAAGGCAATATTTTGAATCATATAATCATCAATGATCACGTTGTAAGTATCCATGAAATACGTGGCAAGTGATGAGCTGATTAATAATAAGATAATAATTGGTTTTGTGGTGTGTTTTGAGCTAACTAAAGTCAATAAAAAGACAAATAGTGCGTATAAAATAATAGGGATTGAGATTAAGGGTAGAAAATGTTCAGTAATATCGTAAGTGCTAAATACATTTTTAAAAAAAGCAACATTACTAAAGAGTAAGAAAAATAAAGCAGTGCTTAAAATTAGGTTTTGCTGGGTGAGTTTCATGATGATTATGTTATAAGTGTTTTAGCTAAGATTAATATTGCATTATGTTTTTAACATAGATTAAAAGAAGGCAGAAAGGGAAAATTTAGTGTGCTACACTAATTTTGACTACAATCCCACGATGTTATGAGGTCTCCCGCATGAAAATGACAAGTTTTTTCTGTGCAATTTTATTTGTATTTTTTACTGGTATTTTAGAGGCTAAAGCAGAAAATCTACCAAAAGCGACCTCTAGCATACCTGTTGCTGCAACGCCTATTGCAGGCACACTCATTAGATTTAATCAGAAACCAAATATACCTAAATCAGAGGTTCATTGTTCCGACAAGCAATGTGAGGATCCGTCATTAGAAGAAGTTATATCTTTAGTTATCAATTTTGTTTTAGATACATCAGGACAATGGATTCTTGAAGTGTTTGGTGGTAGCAGTATCACTAGTGTTGAAATGACTAGCATTTCAGCGACGACAGTAGCACTTACGATCACAGGCGTTGTAGCAACAGCTATTGTTGTTCATTTAGTATGGCAAAATCGTGAATGGATCGTTGAAAATTTAAATGAACTGGGTGATTTTACCATTGATGTTGCTAAGACAGCATGGGATGGCACGAAATGGGTTGCCCAAGCAACATGGGACGGTGTTAAGTGGATGTCTATTGCAACCGTTGAAGGTAGTAAAGAGTTTGCGGTTGTTGCATGGGAAGGCTCTAAATTAGTAACTCAAAAAACTTGGGATGGCACCAAGTGGGTTGCTCAAGAAACATGGGACGGTATGAAATGGATTTCAGCGATGACCGTTGATGGCTCCAAGGAATTTGCCATTGCCACATGGGACGGCACGAAATGGGTTGCCCAAGCAACATGGGACGGTACGCAATGGTTAGGCGATGTCACAAAGAATGCAGCCGCTCAATCATGGCTTGAGACTAAAAATTTATCCAATCGTTTATGGAATAAAGCCAATATTTTGTTTCTAGGTACAGAGTAAAACTATTTTCTGGCTCCATAATTTGAGAGGTGGATGACGGCTTTACCTTATCCACCCTAAAAATATGTTCACTGTAAAAAGCTAGCCACAGCCTCTGCTGTTGCCCGTGATTGTTCCAAAGGCAGCAAATGCCCCGCAGCATGAATCACTTTCAACTCAGTCTCTGGCAATTGTTGTTGTATTGACTGCCCATTAGCTAATGGCGTGACTTCATCTGATTCGCCATAGATTAACAATAAAGGCGGGAATGTCGCGGGCGGTTCCGCCAGTTTATCAGTAGCCACATATTGCAAACCGGCTTGTGCCTGCAATAAATATTGTTCAGGTGCTTGATTACGCTCCATATTCAATTTCAACATACCGGCAAAGCGGCTTGGCTCGCGAGTTTCAAAACCCGGTGCGGTGGCAATACGAATCCCATTTTTCAATAAAGTAACTAAATCGCCTTCGCGAGAAGTCAGCACCGCCATGGCACGCTCTGAAGGTGGCGTTGCTTGCGGGCCGGGGTATAAGGCAGACATCATGGCCAGTTTTTTCACTTTTTCCGGCGCACTATGTGCCAATTCAAAGGCAATCGCAGCACCAAGCGAGTGGCCTAAAATGTTAACTTGTGGCAAGTTAAGTGCGGTTAATAAGCCCATCACATCTGCCGCCATCATCTCCACAGTAAAGGGCTGTGTTGGCATTTCACTTTGACCAATGCCCCGATTATCAAGCAGAATCACTTCATATTTTGCTGCCAGCAGTGGCAACAAGGTGTGCTGCCAAAACAAGACACCTTGCCCAACACCAGCGATGAGCAATAAAGGCTCGCCTTGACCATGACGTTCATAATACAGTTGAATGCCGTTGCTAGTGACCGTTGGCATTAGTCTTTCTCCTGTGTTAAACGCTTGATAATGGGTAATTGTAAGCTGTGCTAAGGCTTGAGCGCATCAAGACGCTAATTGACACGGCACTTGCATTGCACTCAAAGCGTGTTGGCAAATAGCGGCTAAACGCTGGGCAAATTGGTCTGGCTGGTTAAAAATGAAAAAGTGATCGCCTGCAATATAGTCTAATTGAATCGGCTGCGCACACACTTCTTGCCATGTAGTTAAATCGGTGTAACTCACCTCTTTATCTTCTTTGCCACCTAACACAGTGACTGGCATCGTTAACGCTGGTTTCGCTGTATATTGGTAAGTATCGACTACTTGGAAATCAGCGCGTAATAATGGCTCGAAAAATTCCATTAACTCTTGATTTTGCAACAACTCTTTAGGCAAACCACCTAGGGCTTGCAACATGTTGAAGAAATCAGCTTGTGACAGCAAATGACGTGCATCTGGGCGCGGAATTAAACGCGGCGCACGACAGCCACTGACAGCAAAGTGTTGCGGTAGCTCGATTCCGTCTGCTTGTAAACGGTGAATCAACTCATAACCTAATAAACCGCCCATGCTGTGACCGTATAACACATAAGGCGTTTTCGGTTCACTGTTCAATTGCTGAATTAAATCCGTGACCACTGTGTCTACGCTGTGCAACAAGGCATCGCGCATGCGTAAGCCGCGCCCCGGTGGTTCTAAAAAAACCGGCTGAATAAAATCCGGCAAATGTTCTTTAAACGGGCGAAAAGAGTAGCTGTTACCACCGGCAAACGGCAAACAATATAAGGTGATTTTAGGCTTAGTCATGTTGGTACTCAGTCAATTTACCGTAATCCATTCTTAACACCCGATCCGCATTGTCAAAATACTTATCATCATGGGTAACAGCAATAATTGTTTTACCTTGATTGCGTAAATCTTGTAATAACACTTCGTAGAAGTAGCGGCGGAATTGTGGGTCTTGATCCGCTGCCCATTCATCAAAGATGTAGATTTGCTTATCTTCCATTAAGGACACGATGTAAGCAAGCCGTTTGCGCTGGCCTGTCGATAAGCTGATATTGCTAAACTTACCATTGATAAAGCGGGTTTTCTTCTCTAATTCCATGAGCTTAATTAAGCTGATCACTTCATCAGCATCTACATTGTCTAAGCCATAGAATTGATCGAATAAATGGAAATCAGTAAAGATAGTGGTGAATATCTCACGGTATTCAGGGTAATCTGATTGACCAATGACGTTATCATCTAAAATCAATTGCCCTTCATGCGGATAATATAAGCCGGTGAGGATTTTCAATAAGGTCGATTTACCACTACCATTACCGCCCACAATAAACAGAATTTCGCCACTGCGTAAGGTCAAATTAATTGGCCCTACACTGAACATGGCGCGGCCTTCTTGATCAGAATAGTGAAAATTGATGTCACGTAATTCTAAGCGTTGGAAGGTTGGCGGCTTGGCATCGATTAAGGTTTCACCTTCATGTATGCCTTTAGTCGCGGCATCGATACTCGCTTCTAATTGGTAAATATTCCCAATGGCCACGTTGGCATTAATATAGACTTGGATATTGCCCACGATGGACTCTAAGGGGCCAACGATAAATAAAATTGCCGTGGTTAATTTAATCACCTCATGAGAAGCATCGGGTGCTAAATTCGGCAAGACAAAAATAATGATCGCCAGCAAAGTGTAAAAGAAAATCTGTGAAAACATGACGATCAATACTGATCTCATACCAGCATTGACTTTATGTTGTTCTGTTTCTCGCGAAATAATTTCTAAATGTTCATATAAATCATGGCTTTTACGACCATTTAATTTTAATTCTTTAAAGCCGCGTAACACATGACCTAAACGGTCAAAAAAGAAACGCTCACTGCGTGCGGCTTGTTTCAAATCATCGGCAATCACCCGTTGTCGGGCTAAGAAAATCACAAGACCTGCACCAACGGCGGTGACAATAATTAAAAAACCGGCAAACGATAACCACGCAATATACAGTAAGCAAAACACCAACATGATGGATGACTGCGCGGCAGACACCAACATGGTCGCAGATTGGGAGACGGTAATCGTATCTTGCGAAAGGCGGTTATAAATTTCTGAATAGCCGGTCTCTTCAACATAACATAATTCAGTATGGCGGATTTTATCTGCAATACGCATCCGCACCCGCCGCACCATACCCTCGATAGCGACAATGGCTTCACTTAAGGTATAACGCTTGGCGTAAACGAATAAGATTAAACAAATCAGATAAATGAAAAAATATTGAATTTGAAACTCATCATCTGCAACCACATGAGCGGCTGTATTGATGGTGGCGAGTAAGAGACTGCTAGCAATACCAGCGATACCAGCAAACATAGCAATCCGCAATTTAGGATGCTCTGATTCCTGATTGATAAAGTTCAATAAGTTCACGGGATTCCTAAAGGCAAGCAACGTGGAACATGGATGGACAGATAAATAAAACGCAGTGGCTAATCAAACACCACTGCGCTATTTTACAGCACTAACTTAATCTTAGTTGTTGCTAGAAACAGCACCACTAGATTGTAAGTTAGAGGCAACTTTTTCGCCTTCTTTGAATTGCTCAGCGAAGTATTCACGTACTTCTTCTGGGTCAAAATCTAAGAAAGTGCCGCCTGCTTCAAAGTGTTGAATGAACACTTTACCCACAGCATAGCTGGTTGCGCCAGCTAAAATAGGCATGCTCACTAATGCTAAACCTTGACCGATGAATGGTACAAATTTAACAAAGCTGCTTGCTAAAGTGCCAGTAGTTGCGTAAGGAATGTAACCACCTACTAAAGAAGCGATTAAAGATTTACCTAAATCTTTCTTGAAAGGTAAGTCGTACATTTTAGCTAAGCTATGTAACATTTTTAACTGAATGCCAGTGATAGCCGCTAAGTCTAACATTGGGATTGGCACTAAGCTCGCACCCATTGCACCTAAGGTGTAATTTCTGACGACACGACCGGCTTCGTCAACACGAGTTTGTAATTCAGTAGTTTCTTCTGCAACAGCTTCCACGATAGAACTCCTTTTTATGCAATTGCATGAATAGATGAAATGAGTGTTGGTCGTGGCCAAACACCCAAGATGGAAAGCCTGCTCAGGCGGGCATGCCAACTACAACCTGAACAGACGTTAAGTGTCCGCACAAGGCGGAGTTACCTAACACGGAAAATTCGATGTAACCTGCAAACTTAGTAAGTAGCGCACTGCCATTAAGTTAAGGCGACTTTGTAGGTCGGATAAGGCGTAAGCCGTCATCCGACACACTTGAGTTCGACGAAAATTATCATTAAAAACAAAATTATGCTTCTCGTTCCCAAATGCCATTTGGGAATGCAGTCGTGACGTGCTACGTCACGAGTGAACTCAACAACAGATTTAGCTCGATCTTGGAACACCCCCGCGACGCAGCGCGTCGTGACTGCATTCCCACACAGCGTGTGGGAACGAGAAACCAATTGTTTTTACAGCAATATTTCGTCAAACTCAGGTCAACACCGTGCGCGTGAAGCTTGATCCAAGCCACTTGCGGCGGATGACGGCTTACGCCTTATCCGCCCTACAATACGGTGCAAATCCTTAACTTAGTGAGTCATTAAGTCAGTGACAGCGTGTCCCATTACCTGTTATGCAGCAGAAACTTCTTCTTTTGGTTTAACTTTGCGTGGGTCAGAGGCGAATAATAAAATAACGCCAATAATAGGTGTTAAGACGATGGAGCCAAAGAAATAGCCCCAAAAGCCTAATTTTTTATGACGACCTAAATAACCAATCAGTAAACAAACGACGACCCAAATAATAAAAGGTATCATGACAAGCCTCCAGCCTATATTGTAGTAAAGTTAAATAACTATTGAGTGCATGGGACGCTGTACCTGTAAATCGCGTCCGTCAATAGTATTTAGGTAATATCAAGGAATGAGTTGTTGTAAACGACTGCTTGATAAACTATCACTAGGAATCATATCCCCGCGAATTGGCAGCACAGGGACTACTTGAACCGTTTCTGCTGCTTGAGCAGTGCTTGGTTCAGCAGTTTCATCAGTAACGGCTAACGCCTCTGTTTGTGCTGCTTCTGTTGTTGTCGCAAAGTCAGGTTCAGTAGTGGTTGAGTTGTTTTCTGCTTCGTTGTCATCACTCGGTGGTTTAAAGGGTACCAGTACCATTGGCACAATATTTTCTTCAGGCGCAGCAATATAATTTAGTATTAAATCGGGTAATTCAACTTCTGTGACAACGGCCACTGCGGTGGCTTGGCTGCTATCAAACAGCAACATTTCAGGGGTAAATTCTGCTAAAAAGCTGCTGGCTTCTGCCACACTGTCGTCCATGTTTTCTTGCATATGCGCAGAAATACTCATGTTGCCACTTCCTTCCGGCATATCACCCTTACCCGTCAGGCTTGACTGTTGGCGGCTAACTTTTGTTTTTCGCCGATTCTCATACAATAAAAAGGGCACTTGACCGCCTGCCAGCGAGCGGAATTCGCCATCTTGTACACGCTTAATCACATAAGCCTTACCTAAATTAGCACCGCCTAATTGGAATTTATAAATCCCTGTTGCACCAAACCAAGGGTCCATGTAGCGAATACTATTGGCAATAAACGAAGGAATAGTGGAGTAATGTGATAATTCAATGCCATGTGCAATCAGTTTCACACTGTCATAAGCCAATGCCGCCCATGTATCTGGTGGGATGCCATGTTCTTGGGTATAGGCATGAATAAAAGGCTCTGCTAAATTAAAGTTTTCATTATAAGCAGAGGGCACAATAACCCCTTCTGCCGCTGTTCCCGCAGCCTGTAAAAACTCCTGATTTTCCATGACATCCATACCTAAAAACGGTTGCTGAATGTCCACCTCCACTGCTTGGCGCACAATTTCGCCTGCTTCTGCCTTAGAAGCGATTAAGAAAATGGCATCAAATTCCAATGAGCGTAATGGAAACAGCACCGAGCGATAGTCAACAAAGGTTTGATCCGGTTTGCGTTTATAAAACGAATTTCGGGAAACCACTTTAACCCCTAGCTCTGTTGCTGCATCGGCAAAAAAAGAAGCAACATCGTCGCCATATTTACTACGCTCGTTTAACACCACCATGCGTTTATATGGTTTTTTGCCACCGTCAGTGTTTAATGCTGCAAACCCCACTAACTGCCTGACCATTTCTCGGTCATTTGGCAAAAGCTGGAAGGTTAAATCATCACCTGAGACGGTTAAACCGGGGTTAGTTGAGGTAGAAGCTAAATATAACAAGCCGTGGAAGTAATAAGTGGTAGCAGCGGGAATGGCTAATAAAGAAGTATGATGGCCAATTACCGCAATAATATTGGGGTCTGATGCAAATTTTCTGGCTAAGCTCGTTGCAGCACGTTGATAAGAACTACGGGTTTGCCTATCTGTGCCAATCCCTGCTTGCTCGCGATATTTTGCTTCATCTTCAATGACTAAGCGCACATTGCGACCATTTAAACCACCATTAGCGTTGATTTCTGCTTCAGCTAATTGCGCCCCCCAGACATAGGAGATACGACTGCTTTCTAATGGCCACGCCACACCGATCAAAATATCTTGATCCGTGTTTTTGCTCATATCAGCTAAGTTTGCCCGCTGCTCACTGGAAGCTAGATAAGAATCAGTGCCACAACTACTTAATAATAAAAGACTTATGCTGAGTAACAGTAAGCGGTAAATAAAATGCTGACCTCGCATATTTATTGACCACCTAAAATAATCGGTAGACCTTGCTCGCCGTTACCAATGACCACCACCTTCGCATTTTCAGACGAGGCAATTTCTTTTGTGGCCTGCACACCCTGCCAGCGTAATAATTCAGGCGACAGTGTTTCTGTGATGATGGCTTGATAATCACGAATCCCGATAGCTTCGATTTGTTTCCGCTCGGCTTCTTTTTTCTCTTTTTCTAATAAGAATTCATACATTTTAGCGCGTTGCTCTTGCACTAATTTGTCTTCAATCGACTGTTCTACAGACTCTGGCAGTTTGACCGTTCTGATAATAATCTCATCCACCATGACATATTTACGCCCAACCTCTTCTAAAGCCAGTGTGATGATCTTGCTTAACACACCTTCTTTATTGGTATAAATATCTTCTGGGGTATATTGACCGATATTACGACGCAGTACCGATTCAATTTGCGGTAAGATGATTTTTTCAGGGTAATCGGGGCCTACTTCTTGGTGTAAGACAGCCAGCAAGTCGTATTTAGGTTGGAAACGTACCGCAATTTTTAACTCAATCGGCAAACCTGTCTGTGTTAACACCGTGAAATCATGCATGATCACTTGCACACGGACGTTATAGATGTGCATCACGTTGAAAGGGTTAACGACGTGAAAGCCTTCAGGGTAAACATAATCGAT
>QKBZ01000389.1 GCA_003245895.1 Beggiatoa sp. | reverse complement strand
CATGTAAATACCGTATCAGCGTGTAACAATTAAGCGAGCATGCGTATGCAGTGATACAAATTATCAATATTTTTTCAAATATCGCATGGCCTATGCTGACACAAAAAGCATTGTATGATGCAGGTATTAAGCATGTAACACAATACTTTTTTAATTGAATACACTCTGTTTTTCCATCGCACAGAGTTACCCCATATTATGAATCATCAAGCATGACAGTAACTCGAAATACATTCTCATTATTGAGATTACTGAATAGCATGGTAAACACGCTTAGTTAGGCGTGGGTAAGCTCAATAATAGTTCTTGCGCTTTTTTACCCTCTTCAGCTAAAAATGCCGCTTCTGCCGCTTTTAAAATTTCTAATTGCTCTGCCGTAAACTGCGCTTTTAACGCACGTACAGCAGGTAAGCGTTGCCGAACTAAGTTCAAATAATAAGGATTGAGCAAACGCTTAGCTTCTCGATAAGCTTCATCTGCATAATATAAGGTGGTGCGTTTTTCATCCGTTTGCGCTGCTGCATAGGCTTTTTGCAATAAGGCCTCTACAGCCGGAGCCGCCACCGTATCATAGTTATGCAAATCTCGTAATAAGGCTTCAGCACGTACAATAGCGACTGTCATAGTATGCGCTGAAATAGCGGCTTCTTTCGCCGATAAAGCTTGCTCACGCGCTGCGGTTAAATCCCCATTGGCTAAATTTTGTTCCGCTGTATTTAAACGTGTTTCAGCCGTTTGTAATCCCTGCATGGCATATTGATCTGCATGAACCGCTTGTGCCGCTTGGATGGCCTGACGCGCATCGCTCATTTCTTGGGTAGGTAATAAGGTGGTGCACCCAGCACAAAACAAGATTAATAGCCCCAGTAAATGATGCGTACCTTGCATGCGTAAACTCCGAACCATAAACAACTTGCATATCATTAAGACCTGTCTTGATGCCCCCTAAAGACAGATGCAATTTAATTTGCGCGCAGTATTGCTGCACATCGTTAATGTCTTAAGCTTCCGTTTTCAATAGGCTGGGGTTTTCAAAAAAAGCCCCTTCTAACTTAGAACCTGTTAAATCCGCATCGGCTAAATTGGCTTTATACAAACAAGCCCCTGTTAAATAAGCTTCGATTAAATTCGTTTCAGTCAAGTTACATTTAAATAAATTTGCACCCGTTAAATTTGCACGAAACAAATCGGACTCATACAAATTCGCGCGAAATAAATTAGCTTCGGATAAGTTAGCTTCAGATAAATAAGATTCAATCAAATAAGCTTTCGTTAAATTTGCTTCGGAAAGATTAGCACTGGTTAAATTTGTTTTAGCTAAATAAGACTCACTTAAATTAGCTTCGCTTAAATCTGCTTTGCTTAAGTTGGCTTGGGTTAAATTGGCTTCAGATAAATTTGCACCAGATAAGTTACAGCCTGCTAAATTCGCGTGACTTAAATCCGCTTTGTTCAAATTAGCACGAAACAAATCTGCTTTGGTTAAATTCATCTCCGCCAAACTGGCACCTGATAAATCCGGCCATTCAGAGGCTTTAGCACGCCAATCATTCCATGCCTTAACACCTTGCTGAAGCATCGCTAGATGTTCTTCTTTTGCCATACCCACTTATCCTTAAACAGCACGAGGTTATCATGTGGTCAAGCGATAGATGTTTGTCGCGTTGCAAATATGCGCAGTTAAGCACACGACAACGACCAAACACCGCTTTATTGTATCAAGGCTGCCATTATTTCAATGTACATCCACAACTGCGATTGAACCTGTTGTACTTGCATATCGAGTGTGTATTTAAATCATCGTGCTAAACCGCGCCAAAACCTGTGCTGGCTGCGGATGATGACTTTGTCTTGGTAGTAATCTTGACATCGCACAGACCTTGAAGCAATAGCAAATCCCACTCGTATCCTCTTCTGTAGGCAAAATAAACAAGATTTCAGGGGCATCATTGACCGAATTGCCTTGTTTTGCAAGACAGTTATGTATTTTTTACCACCTGAGCGTTTTCGATAAAGTTTTATTTATCCATACAAATACAAAGTTTTTTATGGCTTTAAATTTGCTCAAACTTAGTTAAGGTCAATCAAAGCCCTATCAGCTTTTGCTACTAAAGCGAATAAAATCAAATAGTTTTGCAATGATTTTGCCTTGTTAGCTCACTGAATGAAAACTGACAAGATGCGACAAACGGCTTTTTTGTGTGACTTGTTTGTAGGATGTGTTCACAACACACGCTATGAACGTGATAACGATTTTGATGATAAAGTTATTGACAATGATTCTCATTTGTACCTATACTTATCCTCAACAACAGCATTTACCTAGAGGTCATTAATTATGTATGTATGTTTGTGTGAGCCAGTAACTGATCGTCAAATCCGTGAAGTGGTATGCAGTGGTGCAGCGTGCTCAGTACGACAATTGCAAGCACAGTTAGGGATTGCTAAAAAATGTAAAAAATGCGCTCGCGCAGCCTGTGATATTGTCAATGAAACCTTAGCAAGTGTTGAAGCAACACCTATGGTTAATACACACACAACAACTCATGTAATAACGGCTGTACAACTCTAAGCAAAGCTAAAACAGTATTAGTATTTAATGACATTATAAAATATGAAATTACGCCCTTAAAAAGCGCACTTTTGAGTGCGCTTTTTTCATGCCCAACGGTTTTATAATTCCTTGGGTGCATTCATCGGTACAATTAATACTGGTATTGTTGAAAGTTGAGTTACTTTCCGCGCAGTAGAACCAATTAATAACTCACTAATACGTGAAAAACTGTGCGTGCCCATCACAATCAAATCGGCCTTAATTTGTCTACTGTACTGCACAATAGTCTCTGCCGTGTGCCCATCTAACACCAATACGTCAGAAATCAACTGACTTTCCTCAGGCGAGCTATTCAACTCCTCTTCGCAAAACGCCACCAAGCGCTTCTGCATTTTTTGTCGTACTTCATTCAGCGCATCGCCATGCAGCTTCTCCGCTTTTTCGCGTGGCAAATACGCCTCCAATAACGCCGCCCCCGTCGTACCCAAAGGCTCCAAAGTGTGCAACATGGTGATCTGCGCTTGATAATGCTGCGCAAGGCTGATGGCATAGCGAAAAACAGGGCGTGTGTGCTCGCCTAAATCGGTGGCATATAAAATGTGTTTAATCTCAGGAAGCATGTTTTATCCCCTCAGTGGTTATAAAGTTAGTATTACTTCAAATAAAGGACTTGTTTTTAGTTAAGTGCGCATAAAGAAACGACTATAAAAAATAAAAATAATTATCTTCAATGATCGTTTATATGATGTGCACTGCAACATTAAACAAGCTATTTGCAATCTTATCCACAGGCATTATGATAATGCGCTCCGTGGTTGTAAATGCAGCCATGTTTTTTTAGCTGTACTTCTCATAATTAACTGTTAGTCATAACAGGATGGACAGGAGAAACAATATGAATAATATCTTAAAAAAACTGAGTATTGGCCTATTAAGCGCCAGTTTATTCAGTGCTGCGGCTTGGTCACAGGCCGAAGAAATGGATAAAACGGGTTGGCCTAACTCGATCAAAATCGGTACTGCCTCACAAGGTGGCACTTACTTTGTCTATGGTGCTGGCTGGGCAGGCTTAGTACAAGAGCTATTAGGTGTGAATAGTAGTGCGGAAGTTACCGGTGGCCCTGTGCAAAACATGGCCTTAGTGCAAACCGGCGACTTAGAATTCGGCATGACTACGATGGGGCCTGCTTATGACGGCTGGACAGGCGAAAGCCAATTAGCCCCAGGCATGGAAATGAAAGACGTGCGCGCCATGTTCCCCATGTACCAAACACCTTTCCAAGCCATTGCTTTAGCCAGTTCAGGCATCGACAGCATTGCTAAATTAGAAGGCAAAAAAGTCGGCTTTGGCCCACGCGGTGGCACTACCGGTAGCAACGTACCGCGCTGGTTAAAATCATTAGGCGTGAATGTCAAAGAACAATATGGCGGCGCTAGTGATTTAGCCGGTCAATTACAAGATGGTTTATTAGATGCCTTCATTTTCGGTGCAGGGATTCCAATTTCTGCCTTCAGCCAAGTGGAAGCACAAACCGCTGTTAACTTCTTCTCCTTCAATGACGAACAAATCGGCATGTTGGCAGAGAAATACCCAACGGTAAGCAAATTTGTTGTACCAGCAGGCACTTATAAAACCTTAGCAGCGGATCAAAATACCGTTGCTATGTGGAACTTTGTGATTACTAACAAAGAAATGTCTACCTCTTTTGTCTATGAAATCATGAAAGCGATTCTGGATAACAATGATCGTATGATGCAAGTGCACAAATCTTCAGCGGAAACCAAACCTGAAAACTGGCAATACAATAACTTCTTACCTTTCCATGCAGGTGCTGTGAAATACTTCAAAGAAAAAGGCATCGAAATTCCTGCTAACTTAATTCCGCCTGAGTATAACGAGTCTTAATCAACTACTATGTCCACCATTGATGCACAATCCTCCCCTGACAGTGGTCGCGTTATTGCGCAGGGGGTAGATGAAGAAGCCAGTGCCGCGAATGAACGTGATTTAACAGGATGGCAGCACTATCTGGTTTTTATTGCCTGTATTGCCTTTACCCTGTTTCACCTCATCGTATTAAACGTGTTTCCGTTAGAAACATGGACGTTTCGGATTCTCCACGTCGCGTTTGGTCTTGCGATTGGGTATGCCGTGACCGGTGCTTTAAGTCTGCACTTATCACACACCGATAAACGTTTAAGCTGGCCAGAGCGCGGCGTATTATTAGTCGTCGCGACGACGGGCACACTTGCATTAAGCAGCGTGTTATATGCGTTTTTCTTACGTTATGGCCTAGATACCCATAAAATCCCTGTTTGGGTATTTCAGTATTTTGGCCCGTTATTAGCCACCTCGGTGATTTTATCCATTGTTTCCTCATGGATTTTTCGACCGCATGGTCATGAAATTATCTGGTCAGACTGGTTTTTAATCTTAGGTAGCTTAAGCGTTGCAGGCTATTTGCTGTTTAATTTAAATGCGTTGCAGTTCCGCGCAGGTGTTATGCCGACAGCCCCAGATTTTTGGGCAGCAATGGTGGGCATTTTACTGATTTTAGAACTCACACGCCGAGTAGCTGGTTTAGCCTTAGTGGTTATTGCAGTGGTCTTTATTATCTATGCGTTTGTAGGGCCTTATTTACCAGGTTTCTTACAACATTCAGGCTATAAAGCGGATCGCTTTTTTACCTACTTATATACAGATAACGGCATTTTAGGCCCCACAACAGCGGTTTCCTCCACTTATATCGTGTTGTTCATCGCCTTTGCCGCCTTTTTACAAGCCTCTAAGGTAGGGGATTATTTTGTAAACTTCGCCTTTGCCGTTGCCGGTCAAGCGCGGGGTGGCCCTGCTAAAGTGGCAGTATTCGCCAGCGGTTTAATGGGCATGATCAACGGGACTTCTGCCGGTAACGTAGTGGCAACAGGGTCGTTAACTATTCCGTTAATGAAACGGGTCGGTTATCGCCCACAAAGTGCTGCGGCCATTGAAGCGACAGCCTCTACTGGTGGGCAAATCATGCCGCCGATCATGGGCGCGGGTGCCTTCATCATGGCTGAGGTGACAGGGATTCCTTACACCGATCTAATTATCGCGGCCTTGATTCCAGCGGTGTTATATTTCTTATCCATCTTCTTCATGGTGGATTTGGAAGCACGTCGTGCCGACATGAAACCGATGTCTAAAGATGAATTGCCAGTGTTAGCAGAATTGTTAAAACAAATTTATTTGTTTATCCCAATTCTGATTTTAATCGGCTCTTTATTCTTAGGTTACTCAGTGATCCGTGCAGGGACGTTAGCCCTTGCCAGTGCGATTGTAGTCAGTTGGTTAAGCCCGCATAAAATGGGGCCGCGCAGCATGTTAAATGCGCTGAACATGTCGGCAAGAATGTCAGTGCAATTAATTGCAGTTTGTGCCTGTGCAGGGATTATCGTCGGTGTAATTGGCTTAACAGGGGTCGGCTTACGCTTCTCCTCCATGTTATTGCACATCGCGGCGACTAGCCAATTATTAGCCTTAATCTTCGCCATGGGCATTTCCATGTTATTAGGCATGGGCATGCCAACGACTGCGGCTTATGCGGTTGCAGCTTCTGTGGTTGCACCAGGTTTAATTGAGTTAGGCATCAGTCCACTGATTGCACATTTCTTTGTGTTCTATTATGCAGTGATTTCTGCCATCACACCGCCTGTTGCATTAGCCGCTTATGCGGGGGCAGCCATTTCTGGTTCAGAGCCGATGCGGACATCAGTCACTGCCTTTAAGCTGGGGATTGCCGCGTTTATCATTCCGTTTATGTTCTTCTACAGCCCAGGCTTGTTAATGGAAGACACCGGATTTGTCATTGCGCGTAATCTAGTAACCGCCATCATTGGTGTTTACTTCTTAGCCTCAGCCGTACAAGGCTGGTTCTTAGGCCGTGCTAACACGTTCTCACGCATCACTTTATTAGCCGCAGCCTTGTGTATGATTGCTGGTGGTTGGATTACCGATTTAATCGGTATTGCTTTAGCCATCGGTGCATGGTTCTTACAAAGCATGTTTAATAAAAACGATGTAAACCCCACAACAGCACAAGCTTAAATCTAAACTTGTGTCATAAAACGGGTGATGTATTGCACTGCATCACCCGTTTCTCTTTATGTAGGTCGTATAAGCGTAGCGTCATACGACATTGACGGCAGATGACGGTTTATGCCTTATTCGCTCTAATACATAAGCTATAAAAATTAAAAACCATTGCAGCCGATAGCGATTGACCGCATATCTTGAACTGCACAAAGCACTCATCAAAGGAAAAAGGAGCACACCATGAGAACACATCGTTGGTTAGGGTTAGCACTGGGTTTAGTTTGCGCATGGCAAGCCCATGCGGCTGATGCACCCGCCGAGACCAATAAATCCTATATCCTCGCCACTGCCACCACAGGCGGCACTTATTATCCGGTCGGGGTTGCTATTGCCACCTTAACCAAGGTGAAGTTAGAACCGAAAACGGGCATTTCTTTATCCGCCATTAGCTCTGCCGGTTCAGGCGAAAACATTAAGTTATTACGCGAAAACCAAGCACAGTTTGCCATCTTGCAAGCCTTATACGGCGCATGGGCGTGGGCAGGTGAAGGCGCGTTAGCCAGTGAAGGGGCGCAAAAAAATCTACGTTCTATCACCATGTTGTGGCAAAACGTGGAACATTTCACGGTTAATAAAAAAATGGTGAAAACCGGCACTATTGAAGATTTAGCGCAATTTGATAAGGCGAAATTCTCTATCGGTAGCCGCAATTCAGGCACAGAAGGTTCTGGCCGTCATATTTTAGCGGCCTTAGGTATCGATCCTGAAACCGTTTTTGATGTGACTTATCAAGGTTATGGCCCTAGTGCTGATGCACTGCAAAATGGGGTAATTTCCGGCATGAATACCCCTGCGGGCGTGCCTGTAAGCGCAGTGTCTCGCGCATTTGCCAATATTGGCGATGATTTAGCGGTGTTGAATTTCACCGAAGCACAGTTAGCAAAAGTGAATGCCAAATATCCAATTTGGTCAGCGTATAACATTCCGGCGAACACGTATCCTAAACAAACTGAAGCAGTCACCACTATCGCGCAACCGAATATTTTAGCGGTACGCGATGATATTCCTGAAGAAGAAGTGTATCAAATCGTGAAAACGCTTTATGACAACCTCGCGTTTTTACAAGGGATTCATAAAGCGACCAGCGTAATGTCATTAGAAAAATCCATCGAAGGCTTGCCAATGCCATTACATGCAGGTGCCGTGCGCTTTTATGAAGAGCAAGGGGTGACTATTCCTGATGCGTTAAAACCAGAAGAGGCAGAAGCACCTGCCAAAGCTGAGGAAAAAGCGGAGACAACTGAATAAGTGATGTAGGGTGTGCGAAACGCCGCCGAGAAGTTTGGTTTGTTTCAGATTTCAATCGGCGTTTTGCCCACCATTCGGGGTTTGGTGGGCAAAATCCCACATTAACGACATACATTATCAAACTGCATACCGTGTGGGATTTCGCACACCCTACCACTTACTCTAATTAATCGTCTGATTCCCCAACATCAACTCGCTAGTCGTATTAAAGCTCAAGTTCAAATCCCAATCCGCTGCCTTCACCGCATCGGAAATCAATTGCAAAAACGAATGCAGCAAGGCCACATCCAAAGTGATTTCAATACCATGTCCTGATTCTGGATGTAAGCACACGATATAACCGCCGCCTTCACGGTTGCGGATTTTAATCTTAGACACCAAGACCGGCTCTATGCCTAAAGGCGTATTTTCCCCGTCTTGATAAGGCTTGGCGAAATCGGCTTGCATCACTGCTTTTTCATGTTGAAAAGAAGTCATCGCCGCGCGCGCTTGTTCGTGCACCTCAGTTCCTTGCAAATCGTCTACTAAATTACTTAAAGCTTTCCACAATAGCTTTATATAACGGCGCGTGAACCACAATTGATATTCTTTGCGCTCTAATGTATTTAGACGAAACAATAACCGATCTTCTAAAGGCACAAACCGCAGTTGCATTTGGTAGAGTTGATTTGTATGCATGGAACTTAACACCTTGTTGTCATTATCATTCAATTATGTGGGGTTTTTTGTTCCGTTTTAAAAGTCAAAGCAAACCGCTTTGCTTTGAATACATTGCACAAAAAACACGCCCCTTTGAACACATTCTGCTACACTTCAAAACGCATGTAGACATAGCATAATTCATTCAAATCGTTTAAAAATGCTTGCAAGTATTCATTTCGCAAACTTATGACCCCTCTAACACAACTCATCTCCGGCGGACAAACAGGTGTTGATCGTGCAGTATTAGATGCTGCATTAGCCTTTAATTTTCCCTGCGGAGGCTGGTGTCCGAGTGGACGCGAGGCAGAAGATGGGGTGATTGCAGCGCATTATCCGCTACAACCCTTAGTGAGCGGTGCTTATAGTGAGCGCAGTTTGCGCAACGTATTAGCCGCAGATGGGACGGTATTGATTTATTTTGGCTATTTAAGCAGTGGCACTGAAGAAACACTTAAATACTGCTTACAATACCACCGCCCGTATAAACTGCTAGATGCCAGCGAATTAAGCCCACAACGCAGCAGTGAACTGATTTTACAATTCACCCAACGAGCAAAAACGGTAGTATTAAACGTGGCGGGGCCACGCGCCAGCAAGCAAGCACAGGCGTATGACTACACCTATGCTTGCATCACACAATTGTTATCTCAATGCACAACCGTTGGCTGAAGTTGTGAGCGCGGAATAATATTGACCGAATCGTGTTTTTCAGACCACGTAATGACCGCTTCACCGCTTAATAACTGCTGACGTACTTGCTCAACTTTTTCTGCTAAGGAAAAAGCCGCCCCATCGCCGTAATCCGTGCCTTCACGCAACACAAACGCTTCAATGATATGCGTTAAGGTCACAGAATCCAGTTGTTCAATTGGAATAATCATGATGCATAACCTCTCGGACAAAAATTAGCGCACATTATCACCTGCCGCTTGTTTATCGGCATGATAAGAAGAACGAACTAATGGCCCGCTTGCGACGTTTTGGAAACCCATCGCTCTCGCTTTGTCGGCAAGCGCGTCAAATTCGGCAGGCGTTACATAACGTTGTAAGGGCAAATGATGACCACTTGGTTGTAAATATTGCCCCAAGGTCAACATATCACAATCGTGCGCCCGTAAATCTTGCATCACAACTTCTACTTCTTCTAAAGTTTCGCCTAAACCCAGCATTAAGCCCGATTTAGTTAATACGTCAGGGTGTTGTGCTTTAAAAGCTTTAATCAGATTCAGTGACCATTGATAATCCGCACCAGGGCGCGCTTGTTTGTATAAACGCGGCACGGTTTCTAAATTGTGGTTAAACACGTCTGGCTGACCGTCTTGGAAACAGGCTAAGGCTTTTTCTAAACGGCCTCGGAAATCCGGCACTAAAATTTCCACGCGGGTTTGTGGGCTGCGCTCTCGAATGGCTTGAATGCAGTCTACAAAATGCGCCGCGCCACCATCGCGTAAATCATCGCGATCCACCGAAGTCACCACCACATATTTTAAGCGCATGTCTGCCACAGTGTTGGCTAAGTTGGTGGGTTCTTGTGGGTCTAATGGCTCTGGTCGTCCGTGCGCCACATCGCAGAAAGGACAGCGACGGGTGCAAATATCCCCCATGATCATGAAGGTAGCCGTCCCGCTAGAGAAACACTCGTTTAAATTGGGGCAAGTGGCTTCTTCGCAGACTGTGTATAAATTGTGTTCGCGTAACACAGATTTTAAATCTTTCACCGCTGAACCGCTGGGGACTTTAATCCGAATCCAGTCTGGTTTGCGCAACGGCGCATCTTGCATAGGTTGAATTTTAATTGGAATACGAGCGGTTTTTTCTGCGCCTCGTTGATGTTTGCCTACTTCGACAGCGGTTTTACTCATAACAGTGTTGCTTCTTTGGGGGTTAACGACAGGTAATTATGTACCTCACCTTACGCATGATGTGTATGTAGGGTGTGCGAAATCCCACACAGCATACCGCTTGATAAAAGACAGTCGTTGAAGTGGGATTCTGCCCACCATACAGGGCTTGGTGGGCAAAACGCCGATTCAGGTCAGAGACAAATTTAACGACTCGGCGGCGTTTCGCACACCCTACATCATCTTTTTGCGTAACGTGAGTACCTTTTTGTAAAAGGTGCGTTTTTTGGATCACGCAGTTTTTAGCCTCGTGTCCATTAGCTTATCTTAGCTGAACAAAAATTCAACGCGAACGAGCCGTGATAAACCAACTCTAAATCGTGTTAAACCTCTATTGCTGCAAATAGTTTTTCGATGGTGCTTAAGCGTAAAAATAAATTGAGTGGATCATCTTGTAATGGCACAAAACCAAATTTTTGATAAAACGCACGGGTTCTTTCATTTTTTGCATCAGCAGTAATGCCGAATAAACCGATTTGTTGAGAAATATTAAGACAATGGCGACAGGCATCAATTAACAGTAACGCGCCGAAACCTTGACCTTGATACGCTTGGGCAATGGCTAAGCGTACTAAGCGCACCACCGGAATGGGGTAAGCAGGTGCAGGAATATCGTCTGGCAATTCGTAATATTCAATTTGCGCTGAACATAAAGTGTAATAACCGTAAACAACATTCGGCGTTGATAAGCGCGTTAAAACATACGTTCGACTTAAATTTTGCAGTGCATTTTGTGCGGCAACATCTCGTAAATATAAGTTTAACTCCGGTTCACCACAGTCAAATTCATTGACTCGACGATTTGGAGTGAGTAACACGACATCCCAGTCCACGCGTATTAATTTCCTTTAGGTAGTATCGTGCCGCCTTTTTTAAACGCTCATTCGGATCGTCTGGGGCATTTAATTGAGTGATAAAGCGTTGTCGTTCGGCATTAGACAATAAAATAGGTCGATTGTCACGAATTGTGCCTGGAAACTGTGCAAACTGAAGATGTTCGACTAATTGTGCTAGATATTGCTGTGCCATAGTGGTTAAACGAAATAGCCCCGCTCTAAGAGGATGCACAAGTTGTCGTTTTGATGCTGCTTTGGAAGACATGAGCCTAAACCTACCTTTTTCATAAGATGTAGCCAGTTAATGATATGTGTTCAATATAAAGATTGTAGACAAGCGTTCAAGTAAACAACAGCACACTTGCCCATATGTGTATGCTCAATTGTTCGACATACGAGGGCATAAATTATCGATACTAAACAGAAAACCTGCAAGTGAATCTATCGTTGTTTGCATAAACGTAGGGCGGATAAGGCGCAAGCCGCCATCCGCCGTCACTCTCTGCACATTGTTTGAATCAAGATGCACACAATACAGATTCATTCTGAAAATTCTTGAATCCTGTAAATTCTGATTCAGACAATAAACGATATGGCGGATGACGGCTTGCGCCTTATCCGCCCTACGTTTTTAACGACTATGATTTATCTGCTTTTAAGCCGGTTAATACACAAAAAAGACGTATAAAGCAAAACCAATGCTTTACCTGTGCAAAAATTGCGAATCACACAGCGTAACACAGTATAATCAACTCGCTAGCCAGCCCCTTTTTTGCCCGCTATTTAGGAAATCTGCCATGTCCGAACAAATAGACTCCCCTGAAACGCTAAACACTGAAGATGTTACACCTGATATCGTAACAGAACCTTTACTGCCCTTAGAATTTACAAGAGACAGACATGCTGTTGCCGTTAAAAGTACAGCACATCATGCTAATGGTGCAGCTTTGCTAAAACGCTTAGCGTTACCAGAGACTAAAGCTGCCATTATGTTATCAGGTGGTGCAAGCAATATGGATGAAGCTTTGTTTGCACATTTAAGACAATTGTTTTCACGCGGTGTAGTGCGGGCAGCGGCCAATATTGATGCCATGTTTATCACAGGGGGTACGGATAGCGGCGTGATGCACTTGCTGGGGAATAGCGTAAGGGAGCGCGGTTATCACATCCCCTTAGTTGGCGTAGTACCTGAAGCGTGTTGCACTTACCCTAATCAAACTCATGTGTCTAATAAAGATGACACCAGCCCCTTAGAGCCTAATCATTCACATTTTGTATTAGTGGATGCAGATCAATGGGGTGCTGAAACCGATACCATGTATTGCTTAGCGGAAAGCCTGCTTGAACAACAGCAAATGCCAATGGTCACGTTATTGGTGAATGGCGGGCAACTTTCTAAATTGGAAGTGCTGCACAGCGTGCGCTTAGGCATTCCGGTGATTGTGATTGAAGGCAGTGGTCGTCTAGCAGATGAATTAGTTGATTTAGTGCGCGAACCACCTGCTTTTATCGAGGATGAGGTATTAGCCGAGATTATCGCCGACGGCAAATTGCATATTTTCTCAGTGACCAGTTCTGTTGAAGAATTAGAGCGTTTAATCAGTCAGCAACTGCGTGGCGACAGTACCTTAAAAACAGCATGGCATCAATTTGCGACTTATGATCGTAACGCGACTATTCATCAAAAACGCTTTAGAAGCGTGCAACTGCTCATTTTAGTATTAGGTGTCGTCGGTACTTTGCTCGCGCTGTCTCAATCCATGATCAAAAATCAATTGGATATTTTAAAAGTACAGCATGAAGTGGATGTGAACACCGCATTAACTTTTGATAGTACCTTGCTGGCTATTATTAAAAAAGAGATGCGGGAAAAAGAAAAGCTGACAGGGCAAACACAACAGTCAGAAGAGCAAGCTGAGCGCAATGCAAGGTTAGAACTACCGGCAAAAAAACAACTAGAGCAAATGTCTAGTGTTGATAAAAGTTTTATGTGTTTAGCAAATTCAATTTGCACCATGAAAATGTTTGAGCAAGGTTTAAGCTTTTTCATTTTATTAATTCCCATTGTCATTTCCTTATTATTGGCGGCTGCTAACCGTTTTAACTCAGGAAATAAATGGTTAATGCTGCGTGCCAGTGCAGAAGCCGTTAAACGCGAAATCTTTGTTTATCGCACACATGCAGGCAGTTATAGCGAGTTTCAAATTGAAGAAGATAACAGTCGCGAAAGTGTGTTAGCTAAAAAATTACAATCGATTAGTCATCAATTGATGCAAACAGATGTAAATGCCTCTGCTTTAAACAACTATACAGGCAGTTTACCGCCTCAATATGGCACTGCTCAGCATGATGATGGCATGTCTAGCTTAACACCTGAATATTATTTAAGTTTCCGCTTAGAAGACCAGTTAAGCTATTACATTAAGAAAACCAATAAAACCGCCAAGCTATCACAGCACTTGCACTGGTTGACCTTATCTATTGGTGCGATTGGTACTTTATTAGCTGCCTTATCCTTAGAATTATGGATTGCCTTAACCACTGCTATTGTTGCAGCGATTACCTCGTATATTGAGCAACAACAGTTAGACACGTCACTGCGCAAATATAATCAAGCAGCGGTTGAATTATCCGCTTTGCGCAATTGGTGGATTTCCTTATCTGCGCGTGAGCAAGCAGAGCAAACCAATATTGATCGCTTAGTATTAGAGTCGGAAAGTGTTTTGCAATCTGAGTTCAGCGGTTGGATGGAAGAAATGCGCGATAGCATTGGCAAACTGAAAGAAGAACAAGAGAAGAAATTGGAAGAAAACCGCGAACGGCAACGGCAACGGCAACAACAAAAATCGGATGAAGCCAGTGTTCGTTTACAAGCTTTAAAAGAAGCCAGCAAAGCCGTTGAATCCAAATCTGAAAATAGTGTAAATCGCTAATTGCTATTAAGCGAAGTGACTTACAACGGGCGGGTGTTGGTTGTTTACAACGCACGCTCGTTTTACACTTAGGCACAAATAAGCACAATTATCCCCTCAGCACCGAACAGTAACCGATTTTGTTGTATGAAAATTTGTATGATTAGAAACAGTGATTTAAGGAGTCTTTATGACGGTTATCCAGTTATTTCCCGAGGATCGGGTGTTGTTTGGTGTCAATATTCCGGCTGACATTGACAATTATTTACAGCAAGCTGTGCAAGCGTATGAAAATACCGAAGAAGCAGAGCGTTTATTGTGGCAAGCGCAGAGTTTAAACCCTGAGCAATTAGAAGTTTATATCGCGCTGTACAAGTTTTATTTTTATAAATATCGGCTCAAAGAAGCCGAAGAAGTGGCACAACTGGCACTGAGAACTTGTGCCAAAGTCGGCGGTTTTCCTGCGGATTGGCGAGAGTTGACACTGGAGTCTACTGATTGGAATCAGACTAACGGCGCGGCGCGGATTTATCTTTATACTTTAAAAGCCTTGAGTTTTATTCGTTTGCGCCAAATGCTGTTCGATGAAGCTGATCAGTTACTGACTAAACTGGTAGAGCTTGATCCCTTAGATCAAGTGGGCAGTTCGGTGTTACGAGATGTCGCAGCAGGCATGCGCGGCGAATAAGTGCTAGCACACGTTGGGCTTTCGCCCAATGTGTTCCCTGCGTCTTCTTATCCATCCTTCCCCCCACATCACAGCATTTCACTTTCGTTTCGGAGCATTCTGATGAAATTAACCCCCCAAGGGCAACAAGTTGTTGATAATTTAGCGCAACGCTATGGGGTGAGCACCGATGCGGTGACCACCTTGTTACAGGCCGTGTTAAACGGCAGTGGTACGATGGCGCAGTTCAGTCATCCAGAGTTAGGCGGTTCTGGCCAATGGATGCAAGGCGGCATGACCATGGTGGGGGACATGTTCAATAATAATTTGAAATACTTAGTGGATAACTTGTGCAGCGAGTTATCTCAGCAGTTAGCCGCACAGCAGTTAATTCAGCCCGCTGCAAATCCGCCGTCATATGGTGGTCAATATCAAGGCCAAGGGGTTGGCAGCAATAGTTTTGCTATGAATACGCAGCAGTGGTGGCCTTCTGATTTAGGCAGCCCTAGCGCGAGCGGTGCGCAGAATAATTTGCGCTATGCGTATTTTGCTGATCAACGCCGTTTAGCTTTAGAAATAAATGGACAAGTGTCTGTTTACGATACGCAAGATCATCAAATCGGTGGTTTTTCTCAGCAACAAGGCTACGGTGCATCTATTTTGCTCAGCAGTCAATACGGCACGGTTGATGTGTTGAATTTACCGTTAATCAGCGGGCCTGGCACATTGCAGGCAAATCAAACCGCTAGCACTAATACACCTGAACCTGCTGCACAAATGCCAGCTAGCAGTAATAATGGCAATCAGGGTATGGGCGGAGAGAGTGAGAGCGATATTTTTGCCAAAATCGAGCGTTTAGCGGATTTGAAGCAAAAAGGGATTTTGTCTGAAGATGAGTTTAATAGTAAGAAGGCTGATTTGTTGAGCCGGATTTAAGGTTTTTTGGATGGCGGATGAGAGTTTGGCTTTTGTCCGCCATTTTTTCTATGAGGTTATAGATTGATGGAAACGACTGTTGTGGGTTTGGCATGGTACAAACGTGAAAATTATGCACGGTTACTCGATATTTTTGAGGACAGAGATAAACTCCATGATACCTATGACGAGTGGCTTGCATCTGCTGAACAACTTCGTAAAACTTTTGAAGAACAAGCTGTTAAGACTATTAAAGTAGATATTGATCCTGATACGTTTCCCAAATGGTGCAAGTCTAAGGGGTTGAGGATAGATGCTACAGCAAGGGCGGATTATGCTAGTTGGAAGGTAGAGCTTGTTAATATGATTGGATAGTTGCAGCACATAACAGGCAACAATACAAGAGTGAGTATAAGATGTATGAAAAATATGGAATCCACTGAACAAAATAATGATATGCTTGCAGAATACTCACTTGACTACGCTAAAGCAAAGCCAAATCGTTTTGCAAAACAAGCAAGTAATGTAATAACCACAGTCACATTAGACCCAGATGTTGCAAAAGTTTTCACAACGTCTGAAGCGGTTAATAAGGCGTTAAGAGCAATTTTGTCGGCTTTGCCGAATTCTCAATTGCCAAGCAAACTTTAGATGCTTGGGTAATTCAGTGGCTATCTTGTTACAAGCTATATTAAACGGCATATGTGGAAAAAGGGCTTTTTCTGGATATGACAAACGAGCAGAAAGCTTTACTAAAAACACTGCAACGCGCGTTGCTCCGGCTTAGACTTTTGGCGTATGAAGGTGAACGCGAAGGGTTAACGGCTAAACAAAGTGAGTTTATTGCTGACCTTGTAGATGCTTTACACAATATTCCTATAGCATTATTAGATTCCGACTTTGATGTTAATTTTCACACTAATATTATGTTGGGTGGATTTGATGAAAAGTATCAAAATGTAGAAGGAATTAAACTATTAAAGCTTTATCAAAATATTTTGAAAAATGAAATATAACAAGCACACTAACTGAATGCCCACTTATTACCATTAAGTTAAGACAAACACGGTTATAGGGTGTGCGAAATCCCACAGCCCACCAAACCCTGCACGGTGGGCAAAACGCCGATTAAGGTCGGAAACAATCCCAACTTCTCGGCGGCGTTTCGCACACCCTACAAGATAATGCAAATCCTTAACTTAATGGCAATGGAAAGCTCACTACACCCCCATCTATATACGCGAGTGAGCGGTTCAATAATCTGATCCACATCACCTTTCTCAATACTTCGGACAGTTTTTAAAATATCTAGTAAAATCAATGAGTTATAGTATTTTGCTGAAAAGCATAAGTCATATGAAATATATGTGCTTTATCAAAAACTGTCCGAACCATTGCTTTCTAAATGTGGCTTAGATTTTCTACAAAAAAACTTGACCATTACAGTACGACATATCTTATTAATTCTAACAACAAGTGTGTTTATCATATAACCATTCTAACTGTATGGTCTTAAATTGAGAATTGCTGGGGGAACAGAGTATCTACAAACGAGATTGCCCGAACATGCTAAAATCTCGCACTCACCCCCATCACACTAAAACTCATGGCTGATTTTCACACACATCTCTCAGTGGCTGCGGCGGGCAGCGGTTTATGCTCCACTTTATGCTTAGGCGCAGGTATTGTCTCGCAAACTGAAGTGGTGATGCTCTGGAGTGCGGGTATGTTGGGCGGCATTCTGCCAGACATTGACTCGGATAACTCGACAGCCATTCGCATTATTTTTACCAGTCTAGCCACCTTATTTGCCTTTCTACTGATGTTCAATCAAGCCGAGTATTTGTCAGTGCTAGAACTCTGGGTGTTATGGCTGGCCTGTTATTTAAGCATTCGCTATTTATTGCTGACCGCATTTATTCAATTTACCCGTCATCGCGGCATTTTTCACTCCTTATTAGCCGGACTTTTTTTCTGCTTTTGCGCTGCTGCTATCAGCCACCATTTTTTCATACTCAATGGTTTATTAGCATGGCTAGTCGGTATTTTTGTGCTAGTCGGCTTTTTAATTCATTTATTGCTAGATGAGTTTTACAGCGTAGATTTTATGAATAAACGCTTAAAACAATCGGCAGGCACGGCTTTTAAACTGATCGATTACAACAATGCTGTGACCTCTGGCTTAATGGGAGTGGCGGTGATTCTGATGTTTTTCTTAACGCCCAGCACAGAATTATTAATTAACACCCTCACCAGCCAAGACACTTGGCAAGCAGTGAGCAGTCATTTTTTACCTGCGGGTACATGGTTTCAAGTGCCGCAAGTAGTGCAATAAAAAGAGAGTTCTAATGGGTTTGATATTGATCATAATAGCAGTCGCTATTTTCGCTGTTAGCTTTATTGCATATGCACCTGCACTATTTTACGATTTTGTTCATTATGATGACTCTCAATACGTCATTGCTGATACCAGTATTCACCAACTATCATTTGAAAACCTCTTACAATTATTAACTAATGTTAAAGATTCTTATTGGGGGCCAACAACACGCATCTCGTATGCACTTGATTATCATTTTTGGCAATTAAACCCAACGGGTTATCATCTGACAAATCAGCTATTACATAGCTTAAATGCAGTAGGTTTATATTGTTTACTGTATTTTATTTGTCGCTTACCACAAATCAATTGCACCCGCTACCAAAGTGCATTTATTGCCATCACAACCAGCTTAATCTTTGCCTTGCATCCACAAAATGTAGAAGCCGTGGCATGGATTGCAGGGCGGAAAGATGTATTAAGTTTATTTCTTTTGATACCTACGGTTTTTTGCTACTTACGCTATACACAAAAAAATCATCAATATCGTTGGTATTTTGCCAGCTTAGCCTGTTTTACTTTGGCCATTGGGGCTAAACCTGTGGTGATGGTGCTGCCTGTTGTGTTACTTATTTTTGATATTTATCCGCTATATCGACTACCTTTTTTCAAGTTAAAAAAGGAACAATTTCAGATAACGCTCAAACGTGTGTTGTTAGAAAAGCTACCTTTTTTGTTGTTAGCATTAATTCCTGCTTTGTTAGCTACCTATGCCCACGCAAAAACGAATAATTTAGCCAGTTTAGATGAGCTATCTTTACTCTATCGTCTACTAAATGCAGCAAATACCACGTTCTTATATCTTATTCATAGCGTTATACCATTAGGGCTGTCAGCAATATACCCCTTGCCCAACCTTG
>QKBZ01000160.1 GCA_003245895.1 Beggiatoa sp. | reverse complement strand
GGCGCGACAAATACAACACGCTGTCTTGTGTATTCGCTTGCTGCCAGCCGTTCCCCTCAGTTAAATGAATCAAATGCAACCCCGCGCCTTGAGTCTGCGCAAACCACGGCAAGGCTTGCTGAATAGCCTGTGATAAGGCATAAGCATGATCAAATGGCAATTGCTGACACTGAATAGCAAAGGCTAAATCAACATGCGTGGCCTGCTGTGTCGGTGCTTGAGCGGGTTCTTCTTGCCAAAACATGGCGATTCCTCAATAAAACGCAGCTTCTAAGCGATCTTCCCAATTTTCTGGCGTATCGGGAAAGCTTGGTCTCACATCAATACGAAAAAATCGCGCATTGGTTAGCCGTGCTTGTTCTGTAATTAATAATTCTAATTCAGCAAAGTTTTTTAAATCAGGATGTTGTATTAACAACTCGCTTAAATGCAACATGGATCAAGTCCTTAAAAAGAACGCTTGTAGGTCGCATAAGCGCAGCGTCATGCGACGTTTCGTTTTCAATTGCGTAGACACCTAAAGGGATTAAAAAATAAATGGTGCACCTGTCAGTTTTCCACAAGTGTCCCACTGCCTTATCTTGAGTTTTCACTCAAAAACAATATTGTGGACACACTTGCAACAGCAATCTTTCCCTGTCAAAAGGAGTTGTTATGGATAGTTTTAAGCTTGGGCATGCCAGTGCTGACCGTTGGCAAATTGCACTCGAACAGTGTTTGCAACAAACAGGGCCAGCCTTATCAGCAAACTTAGGCTTTGTTTATGTGTCGGATAACTTTTCGGGCGATATGGCGGATATTTTGGCCTATTTGAAACAGGAGACCGGCCTGCAACATTGGGTCGGCACAGTGGGCATGGGCATTTGTGCCACACGGCAAGAATATTTCGACACTGCCGCGATTGCCATTATGTTGGCAACTTTTCCTGAAGAATCGTTTCAAGTCTTTAACACCATTAGTTCCGATTTTGAGCAATTTACCCAAGCGCATCAAGCATGGTATCAAGAAAAACAAGCTATGTTTGCCATTGTTCACGGTGATCCAAATAACCGACATTTAGCGCAGTTAATTTTTCAACTTAGCGAACGTATGGATGAAGGTTTTTTAGTTGGGGGACTGACCAGTTCACGCAGCTATTACGTGCAAGTGGCCGATGAGTTAGTCGGTGGTGGTTTATCAGGCGTGATGTTTTCCAGCCAAGTCGAAGTAGCTACTCGCTTGACGCAAGGTTGTTCAATCATCGGCCCACGCCATGAAATCACTGAATCTAAGAAAAACATTATTATTGAAATAGATAACCGTCCTGCCTTAGATGTCTTTAAAGAAGACATCGGCGAAATTTTAGCGCATGACTTAAACCGCGTTGCTGGTTACATCTTTGCCGCCTTGCCCATTCCGAATTCTGATACCGGCGATTATTTAGTGCGTAACTTAATTGGCATTGACCCTGATAATAAGCTGCTTGCCATTGGCGAATTAGTGGAAAACGGTATGCCGATTATGTTTGCTCGCCGCGATTCACGTACTGCCTATGAAGATTTAGAAAAAATGTTAGGCCAGTTAAAGCAACAGCTTAAAGGCCGCACGCCACGCGGTGGGGTGTATTATTCTTGCCTAGGACGCGGTGTGAATTTATTCGGTGAGTTGTCCACCGAGTTAAAAGTGATTAATGATTATTTAGGACATTTTCCGCTGGTGGGCTTTTTTGCCAATGGTGAAATTTCGCATCAGCGGTTATATGGCTATACTGGGGTATTAACGGTGTTTTTATAAGTTTTGAAGACTTACGTTTGGTAGCAGCTCATTGTAGGGTGGAATAGGCGTAAGCCGTATTCCACCATGCGGGTGATAATGCGCACTTACTTAAACTATTTTCAGAGCTTTATGGTGGAATACGCTGCGCTATTCCACCCTACGACACGTTGTTTACTTAGAACTTCGGTACCACAGGAAAAAACCATGCGTTGGCAAGGCTATCGTTTCATCATTGCTTTCTGTTGTTATCTATTTGCGTCCCCCTCCCTTGCCGAGACTGATTACAAAGCCCTTTATCAACAAGGTCGCCTCGCTGAGCAAAGCGGTAACTATGATCAAGCGATTGATTTATATCAGCAAGCATTAAAAGCGAGTCGCGAGGCAAATAAAGCGCGTGCAACGGCTACCCTATTATTTTGGTTAGGCGGGGTTTATCAGCAACAGCTACGCTATGCTGAAGCAGAAACTGCACAGCAAGAAGCAATCAAAATTCGAGAAACAGAATTTGGCGCAGACAGTGCCGAAGTAGCGGTGGCTTTGAATAGTCTTGCTGGTTTGTACTATGAATTAGGCGATTATGCAGGCGCAGAAAACTTATACAAACGGGCGTTAGACATTGAGCGAACGGTTTATGGCAATGAGCATCCTAAAGTTGCCATTCGTTTAAATAATTTGGGCGAAGTACGACGCACCTTAGCCGATTACGACGCGGCAGAATTATTGTTTAAACAAGCCTTAGACATCGACCGCGCAGCCTATGGCGAACAACATGCAAATATTGCGATTCGCTTAAGTAATTTAGCCGAAGTCTCCCGCCTGACTGGCGATTACGCACAAGCTGAACAGTATTTAAACCAAGCCTTAGCCATCGACCAAGCTGCTTTTGACAAGCAAGAGTTAACCCCTAGCTCGCTAGCCATTCGCTTGAATAACTTAGCGCAATTACACCGTACCATCGGCAACTACGCCGAAGCTGAACCGCTTTACCTCAAAGCTCTTGATTTGTGGAAACAACATCTAGGCGAAAACCATCCGCTCTACGCCACTGGCTTAAACAATCTAGGGTGGTTATATCATCTGCAAAAACAGTACAAACTGGCTGAAACGCATTACCAACGCGCTTTAGCCATTGTGCAACAACATTATGGTAAACAACATCCTGAACGCGCGCGCCATCTGAACAATTTAGGCTTGTTATTCATTGATTTAGAACGCTATGACGAAGCCGAACCGCTGTTAAATGAAGCCTTGCAAATTTGGCAAACGGCTTATGGTTTAGAGCATCCTGCCGTCGCTGCGACTTTGACCAACTTAGCTCGCTTATACCAAGCACGTCAGCAATATGATCAAGCTGAAGCTGCTTTGCAACGTGCATTATCCATCGTGCAAACGCTGAATGTGCCAATGTTGTACTGGAAGATTTTAGACGCACTTAGCCAAGTATTAGCCCAGCAACAACAATTTTCCGCCGCGATTTTATTAGGCAAACAAACCATTAACAGTTTGCAAAGTTTACGCGCCAACGTCGCGGAAATGAGTCGTGAGTTGCAACGCCATTTTATCCACGATAAAGCTGATATTTATCGGCGGGTTGCAGATTGGCTGTTAAATCAAGGCCGTTTATCTGAAGCGCAGCAAGTGCTGATGATGTTGAAAGAGGAAGAGTTTTTCGATTTTGTACGGCGCGATAATAACAACGATGCACGCACCTTAACCGCCAGTTATAACGACACGGAACAACCGTGGGTCACGCGGTCAGAAGGTTTAAGACAACAATTCACCAATTTAGGCGGGCAAATTCAAGCCTTACAACACAAGGCACAACTCACCGAGCCTGAGAAACAAAAATTAAAACTGTTGCGACAACAAGCGGATCAAACCTTAGAAACCTTAAACGGTTATTTCCACGATTTAAAACAAGCCATGAAAGACAAGGAAACCGTGGCGTTAGATGTGGATACCGTGTGTTTAAGTTCTGTCGATGCCTTACAACGTTTAAATGCAGCTACGGTTGCCAGTTTAAATGCGCTGCAAACGCTGTTGCGGCGTTTAGGTGATGGTGCGGTGATTCTGCATTATCTGGTCACGGAAAATAAAGTACGCATTATCTTGACCACGGCGGATACACAAATTTGTCGCGAGGTGATGATCACACGGCAAGAACTCGACAGTAAAATCAATGATTTCCGTGAGAAATTGCAAACCCCACAATACCGCATTTACCGTGATGCGCAAGCCATGTACACGCTGTTATTCGCGCCGATTGCCGAAGATTTAGAGTTTACCGGTGCGAAAACCTTAATGTTATCGCTAGACGGTAACTTGCGCTATTTACCGATTGGTGCGCTGTTTTCAGGGCGTGAATATGTGGCGCAACAATATCAGTTAGCCTTATTCACCGATGTGGCACGAGAGCATATACAGCAACATCCCGCACGAGATTGGAAATTAGCTGGTTTAGGCTTAACGCAGCAAATTGGCTCTTTTAATCCGCTGCCTGCGGTAAAAATGGAGTTAGAAGGCATTATTCGACAAGATGATGCTGATCCCGATGGCGTGTTACCAGGGATTGTGCGTTTAAATAATGCTTTTAATTTCAGCACATTCCAACAGACCTTAAAACAAGCCTTTCCGGTGATTCACATCGCCAGTCACTTTGTGTTTAACCCTGCGGGCACTGACCAAAGCTCTTTTCTACTGTTAGGCGATGGCAGCGAGTTAACACTGGCACAGGTACGCGAACAATTCGATTTTAGTAATCTGGATTTGCTGACTTTATCTGCGTGTGAAACTGCCATGGGCAGTATACACAAAGGGCGGGAAATTGAGGGGTTAGGTGCTTTAGCACAACGGCAAGGGGCAAAAGGTGTGATTGCCACGCTGTGGCCGGTGAATGACGAAAGCACTGGCGCGTTTATGCAGCATTTGTATCAATTACATGCTGAGAACCCGAATTTAAGCAAAGCAGCCGCGATACAACAAACCCAAGTGGCTTTTATTACTGCCCGCCGTGCTGCGGCCTTGGCACGGAAAAATCCTGATAGCAGCGACAATACCCATTTATATCCGGTTTATTACGATCATCCGTATTATTGGGCACCGTTTATTTTGATGGGGAATTGGTTGTGAGGTAAGTTGTAGATTTTAATGTGGATGACAAACTTTATGTCATCCACTCAGTTTGCTGCTGATTATTGTACTGCTTCTGAATGAGGTACTAAATTATCGCCAAACTTTTGTAGATATTCGTCGCTTTCAAGAAATGTTTCAATAATATGGCGCCAACCTTTATCGCCAATAATAGAAGTTTTTAGCGAAATAACTTTATCATTTTCGGGAGGACGTGATAAAAATTTCTTGTACATATAGGAGTTACGCAGTTGCTTTCAACAGATATAAAGGGTTATTAAGGTAAGCCCTGATAGCCTCGCGAATAATCTGCATTTTGGCTTCAAACCAGCTATTCCCAGTAACATAGCTATAGGTTTCCAATCGGAGAAAAGCTCGCAAGGCCAAAGCAATATGGTTA
>QKBZ01000191.1 GCA_003245895.1 Beggiatoa sp. | reverse complement strand
AGATGCCACGCGCTTCTTCTACACCCAGCGCCGCAGCGAACAGCATTTAGATTTTGACTTGGAATTAGCTAAGTCACAATCTAGCGATAATCCCGTTTATTACGTGCAATATGCCCATGCCCGTATTCACAGTGTGTTGCGCCAATTAGCGGATCGTAATTTGTCATGGCAACACGATGCGGCCTGTTTAAACCGTTTAGAAAATAGCCATGAAACGGCCTTATTAACCTGCTTATCACGTTATCCTGAAGTAGTAGATTCTGCGGCGGCTGCTTGTGAACCGCATCAAATTACCTACTATTTGCGTGAATTGGCACAAGCCTTTCATACTTATTACAATGAACATAAGTTTATTGTTGATGATGAAGTGTTACGCCAAGCGCGACTCAGCCTTGTTATGGCAGTTCGCCAAGTGCTGCGTAACGGTCTTGCCATTATTGGTGTGTCTGCACCCGAGGTGATGTGACGTTATGGCTGCTCCTGCTCGCCGTTCTCGTTTTAGTGATGATTCTGACAACCGCCGCTGTCCGCCGCCGTGGTCATGGCTGCTGGCGGGGATTTTAATCGGTATTGCGCTCTCGTTTTTTGTTTATTTGCGTGAAATTTTGCCATATACCGTGCAACAACCACCTGCTGCCACTGAGTCAACAGAGACCCCTGCTGCAAAAAATGCAGCGGAAACCGTGGCGAGCACGACTGCTAAGCCTAACAGCAGCATAGATACAGATATGACCGGTGTGGTCTCTGCGGCAGCAGAAACCGATACACCTGAAGCCAATAAAGCGAATGGCCCTCGTTTTGAGTTTTATGATGTATTGCCAGAACGTGAAGTCAAAGTAAATAGTCGAACGGTGGCAAATGACGCTAATTTGCCACCAGGTGCGGATAGCAGCTTACAAGCAGAAGCGGCTGATCCTATCAGTACGGCGGCGGTGACTGCGCCGGGCACTTATTTATTGCAAGTAGGTTCGTTTCGGGATCAACGTGAGGCAGAAGGCTTAAAAGCGCATTTAGCTTTATTAGGTTTGGCAGCACACGTCGAGCGTGCCACTTTAAACGGTGGTGATGTTTGGTATCGCGTGCGTTTAGGGCCTTTTACTGATTTACAGCGTTTAAATCAGACGCGCAGTCAGTTAGCCAGTAATAATATTTCGGCGATGGTTTTGCAGTTTTAAACGTGTTTGTAGGTCGGATAAGGCGCGAGCCGTCATCTGACATAACACGGTTGAAGCTTGTACCAAGTCACTTGCGGCGGATGACGGCTTACGCCTTATCCGCCCTACAATGCTTTAAGTCAAACAATTTGGCTATCTAAAGCTCACCCGACAGATTTTTTTCTCCCGTCCCGTATAAATCAGCAAGCTCCATTTCAACCGGCGTGATACCACTCCATCACGCATCATTGAGAGCGTTACTCGCCATTAGTGGCTGCACCCACAACGTTCTATGAGAAAACTGATTATGCGTACTCCAAGTTTATTGCTGCCTAAGACTGTCACCCGTCGCCAAGCCTTAAAAACCCTAAGTTTAGTACCTGTTGCCGCAGGATTGGGCAGTTTAGCCCGTATCTCGCAAGCAGCAGATTTGCTATGTAGCGTTGCCCCTAGCATGACCGAAGGCCCATATTGGGTTGATGAAGGTTTAAACCGTTTTGATATTACCACGAACACCACACGCAGCACGGTATTAGAAGGTTTACCATTTAACCTGAATCTGCAAGTGTTTAGCGCAAGCAGTGGTAGTAGCTCATGTAGTGAAACTGTAGTGCCGAATGTTCAAGTAGACATCTGGCATGCAGATACTGGCGGTGAATACTCGGATGCGTCGGGTAATGGTCAAACCAGCACTATCGGGCAGACGTTTTTACGTGGTTATCAAGTTAGTAACAGCGAAGGTTTAGTCAACTTCAAAAGCATCTACCCTGGTTGGTACACCGGACGCGCTACCCACATCCACGTCCGCACCCGCACTTACGACAGCAACGGCAATAGCACTTACGATTTCACCACCCAACTGTTTTTCGATGACACAACCACCGACACAGTTTATGCCACTGCGCCTTACAACACCCGTAGTACCCGTGACACGCGCAATAGCACAGACATGCACTATTTAGGTGTGGACTCACCATTATTACTGAACTTAACGGAAAACAGTGATGGTAGTATGACTGGGGACATTGCCATTGGTTTATCAGGCGTTGACACTGCGCCAGTGTTAAACCAGTTCAATGTCACCACTACCGCCAGCGGCACGCATCCCTTGTTGACCTTAACCAGTGAAGTCACTGTTAAACCTTCAGATGTCGGCAATACAGGCAATATTTACGTGTTGGCCTTATTAGACGGTGTGTGGTTTATCAACGGTGGTCAAACATGGGAGCTGTATAGCAGCACTTCATTAGATAACGTACCGGCTTTATACAGTGGCACTTTATCCACCATGCACCGCTTTGAGTTGTTATCAGGCATGGATGTGACCGCGTTAAAAGGCATTCAGTTCTATGTTGGCTATGGCGCGAGTGCAGAAGAGATGTTGCAGAATGGACAATATCGGATGACGTATGCGTTGTAAACCTGAGTTCGACGAAATATTTGTTGTAAAAACAATTGGTTTCTCGTTCCCACACGCCGTGTGGGAATGCAGTCACGACGCGCTGCGTCGCGGGTTTGTTCCAAGATCGCGCTAAATCCGTCGTTTAGTTCACTCGTGACGTAGCACGTCACGACTGCATTCCCAAATGGCATTTGGGAACGAGAAGCATAAGTTTGTTTTTAATGATAATTTCCGTCAAACTCAGGTCTGTAAGTAATCTCGGCGATGTCTGGAACAGAATTTAAGAATTACAAGCATCTAATAATTCTATAATTCTGCTCCAGACAACTCGCATTATTATTAATGATAAGACTAAACCAACACCCCCTTCATCATTTCTGCTAGCGAAGTCGTCGGACGACCAATCAACTGACTTAACTGCTGTCCATCCTCAAATAAACCGCCTTTAGACGCGCCAATATCTGATTCTGCTAGCAAAGTTGCAACGGGTTCAGGTAAACCGACTTGCACTAAAATCGATTTGAATTCTGCTTCAGGCAAGTTTTGGTAATTCACTGGTTTGCCAGATTGTTTGCTGAGTTCAGCCGCTAAACCTGCCAAAGTATAAGCTTCATCCCCTGCTAATTCGTAAACTTTGCCTGCTTGGTTAGGCGTGGTTAATACTTTTGCTGCTGCCAAAGCATAATCCGCCCGCGCTGCCGAAGAAATTTTACCCTCGCCTGCACTGCCAATAAAAGTGCCTTGTGCTAATGCAGGTGGCACGCTTGCCAGATAATTTTCTGTATACCAACCATTACGCAAAATGACAGAAGGCACGCCAGAAGCTTTGATTAATGCTTCGGTTTCTCGATGTTCCGCGCCTAAAGGTAGTGGTGAGCTGTCAGCACGTAATAAACTGGTATAGGCTAATAAACTGACTCCGGCTTGTTTGGCTGCTTCGATCACATTGCGATGTTGTGCCACCCGTTGCCCGATTTCGCTGGAAGAAATTAACAATACTTTTTCCGCGCCAGCAAAGGCTGTGCTTAAAGTCTCAGGTTTTACATAATCGGCAACCCGTACTTGCACTCCGCGTGCAGCTAAATCGCTAACTTTGTCCGGTGAGCGCACGGCGGCAACGATTTCATTAGCAGGTAGTTGTTGTAATAAAGCTTCGATAACAAGGCGGCCTAACTGACCAGAAGCACCAGTAATAACAATCATGATTAAATTCCTATAGTTCAAAAAAAATGATTCTTGTAGGGCGGATAAGGCGTTAGCCGTCATCCGCCGTTAATGTCGCATGACGCTGCGCTTATGCGACCTACAACTGTGTATTTGATGATGACAACAACAGTATATGAACTAAACTAACTTTTAGTAAGTACATACAAAAAGGTAAGCTTAAAATGACTGATGATGATGACTCTGGCAGCCACGCCTTATCCTTGCGCATGCAACGCGGTGATTTATTTGCAGAAAAATGCCCCTCTCGTGAAGTGTTAAAACACGTCACCAGTCGCTGGGGTGTGTTGGTGTTAGTGGCTTTGCTTGATGGTATGCACCGTTTCAGTGACTTACGGCGCAAGGTGAATGGTGTTAGTGAGAAGATGTTGGCACAGACTTTACAAGCTTTAGAAGCCGACGGCTTTTTGACTCGCAAAGCTTATCCGGTCATGCCGCCGCATGTGGAATATCAGCTAACGCCATTGGGGCGAGAAGTAGCAGAGAAAGTGGCTATTCTCACAGATTGGATTGAAGGGAATTTAATGGCGATTTTGACTGAACAGCAACAATATCAAGCGCGTCAAGCAGTGCAGTCAGAAGCGCAAGCGGTGGATTAAGAAGCGGTTGCCGCTGTGTTAACTGCTTGAATATCTTTATGCGGCACAAACAAGCCAAAGCCTAATGCTTGCGCCTCACCTAAACCCGTTTGCTGTAACTGCAACGAAGCTTCCGGCGTTAAATCTGCCACCATCACGCTACGGGTAAATAAGTTGCTGTCCGGCGTGCGCCAGTAATGCGTTTTACCGCATAAAACTTTGCGGCAAGGGATGTTATGTTGCTGCAACTGCTGCACTATTGAATATAAAAAAGTGGACTCGTCATCTTCTGGATTGGCTAACACATAACGCGCTAACAATACAGAAAAGGCTTGCAGTGGTTTTACTTGCGCTTGCCCGACCGTTAAGGCATGACCGTCTATCATTAACTGCTGTCCTGTCAAGGCTTGTGCCGCCTCTATGTGTGTCATGGGCACGCGCAACGTGAGGCGGGTACGGCGCGACAAATACAATACGCTGTCTTGTGTATTTGCTTGCTGCCAGCCGTTCCCCTCGGTCAAATGAATCAAATGCAACCCCGTGCCTTGAGTCTGTGCAAACCACGGCAAGGCTTGCTGAATAGCCTGTGATAAGGCATAAGCATGATCAAATGGCAGTTGCTGACACTGAATAGCAAAGGCTAAATCAACATGCGTGGCCTGTTGTGTCGGTGCTTGGGCGGGTTCTTCTTGCCAAAACATGGCGATTCCTCAATAAAACGCTGCTTCTAAGCGATCTTCCCAATTTTCCGGCGTATCGGGGAAACTCGGTTTGACATCAATGCGAAAAAATCGCGCATTGGTCAGCCGTGCTTGTTCTGTAATTAACAATTCTAATTCAGCAAAGTTTTTTAAATCAGCATGTTGTATTAACAACTCGCTTAAATGCAACATGGATCAAGTCCTTAAAAAGAACGCTTGTAGGTCGCAT
>QKBZ01000244.1 GCA_003245895.1 Beggiatoa sp. | reverse complement strand
CAATGAAACTAACATAACGCAAGCGTATGTAAGTTGGAAAAAGAAGCTAAGAGAACTGAGAAGTATAAGAAAGGAACAGCAGGATGACTTATTAATGCACTTGTGGTGCCGAGAAAAGGACTTGAACCTTCACGGGGTTACCCCCACTAGCACCTGAAGCTAGCGCGTCTACCAATTCCGCCACCTCGGCAATGACAGTAGACAAGCATCTTATATCACGAAAAACGGACTGTCAATGGTTAGTAGAAAAAAAACAGAACGCACCCCTAGTAAAACGCGGTCTGCGAAAGGACGCACACAATTAGGCCGCCGCAAGCGCGAGAAAAAACCGCCAACAGCGGTCAAAGCCCCACCACCACCTGTCGTCGATCCTTATTTAAGCCGCGAACAAGAAAAATATAACAATCCGATTCCCAGTCGAGAATATATCATCATGCGTTTAGCGCATGTCGGCGTGCCCATGACCTTATCAATGATTGCTGCCGAAATGGAGCTTGAAGATGAAGAGCCTTTGGAAGCCTTGCGTCGCCGTTTACGGGCAATGGAGCGCGATGGGCAAGTGGTGCGCAATCGGCGTGGTGGCTATGGTTTAGCGGCTAAAATGGACATGGTGCGCGGGCGTATCATGGCGCATCCTGACGGCTTTGGCTTTTTAGTGCCAGATGATGGCAGCGAAGATTTATATTTATCTGAAAAGCAAATGCGCAGTTTACTGCACGGTGATCGCGCTTTAGTCAATATTATCGGTGTGGATCGACGCGGACGGCGCGAAGCGGTATTAGTCGAAGTGTTAGAACGCCACAATCAAGAAGTGGTGGGACGCTTCTTTAGTGAAGGCGGCATGAGCTTCATTGAACCGGATAACCGCCGCATTCACCAAGATATTTTAATCGCTCCTGAAAGTTGCCAAGGTGTACAACACGGTCAAATTGTCGTGGTGCGCTTGACTAAGCAACCGACGCGACAACATCCACCCTTTGGCGAAATCATCGAAGTGATGGGCGAACCACGCGCACCGGGGATGGAAATTGAAATTGCCATGCGGGCGCATGAATTACCGCATGAATGGCCGGAAGCCTTGTTGCAAGAGATTGCGCATTTAAAACCGGAAATACCTAAGGATGCTTATCAACATCGCGTTGATATGCGTGAAATTCCTTTTGTGACGATTGATGGTGAAGACTCACGCGATTTTGACGACGCAGTATTTTGCGAACCGCGTGGCAAAGGTTGGCTGTTAAAAGTAGCCATTGCCGATGTGGCAGCTTATGTAAAATCGGGCACTCAATTAGACGAAGAAGCCCGTAAGCGTGGTAACTCAGTCTATTTTCCTAGTCGGGTGATTCCGATGTTGCCGGAAATTCTGTCGAATGAGTTGTGCTCGCTAAATCCGCATGTGGATCGCTTAAGCTTAGTGTGTGAGATGGCGATTGATTTTTATGGTCGCATTCGACGCACGCGCTTTTTTGAGGCGGTTATTTGTTCTTCAGCACGTTTGACATATACCCAAGTCGCAGCCGTGTTAGAAGGCAATACCAGCGAGTTCCCATATCCGAATTTGTTGCCGAATATTGATCATTTACACCAGTTATTCCAACTGCTGTTAAAACGGCGACAAAAACGCGGCGCAATTGAGTTTGAGACCACGGAAACCCGCATCATTTTTGATGAACAGCGCAAAATTGAACGTATCGTGCCCGTCACGCGCAATGATGCGCATCGTTTGATTGAAGAAATGATGTTAGCGGCGAATGTGGCCACAGCAAGCTGGTTAGAAGAAAATGGCATGCCTTTGTTGTTCCGTAACCATGAAGGGCCTACCAGCGAAAAATTAACCGAGTTGCGCAGTTTTCTGGGTGAGTTAGGCTTGCGCTTAGCGGGTAAAGACGAACCGAAAGCCGAGCATTACGCGAAATTAGTCGAGAAAATTCAACAACGGCCTGACAAGCAGTTAATTCAAACTGTGTTGTTACGCAGTTTGCGCATGGCATTTTACAGCCCTGACAATTTAGGTCATTTTGGTTTGTCGTATGAGGCTTATACACATTACACCTCACCGATTCGCCGCTACCCTGATTTGTTAGTGCATCGCGCAATTAAATATTGCTTAAAAGGCAAAGACCCTGAAAAGTTCCCGCATTCGCATAATGAACTGACCTTGCTAGGCGAGCAATGTTCGATGACCGAACGACGGGCAGACGAAGCCACACGCGATGCGATTGACTGGTTAAAATGCGATTACATCAGCGATAAAGTAGGCGAAGTGTATGAAGGCATGGTGTATGCCGTCACTTCGTTTGGCTTATTTGTGCAATTAGATGGCTTCTTTGTTGAAGGCTTAGTGCATGTCACCGCGTTGAAAAATGATTATTATCATTTTGATCCGATTGGTCATCGCTTATGTGGTGAACGCAGCGGCACCACTTATCGTTTAGCAGATCGGTTAAAAGTGCGTGTGATGCGTGTAGACCTTGATGAACGCAAAATTGACTTTGAATTGGCCTAAACCTCAAGGACTGCCTTACAGTCCTCATACCTCGACGCACACAATGCAATTGCGTCCCTTGTCTTTGGCCTGATATAACGCCTGATCAGCCCGTTTTAACAAGTGTTCTGGTGTATTGTTTGCGTTGGCAACAGTCACTGCAATGCCCACACTTAAAGTTAAATACGGGCTGATCTGGGAAGCACTGTGCTCAATCCGCAAATCTGCAATGTGTGTTTGTAAACTTTGTCCCACTTGTTCTGCGCCTGACAGTGGCGTATTGGGCAAAATTAAGGCGAATTCTTCTCCGCCATAGCGTGCGGCTAAATCGGCTGGACGGTGTGCCACCTTCTCCAAAGCTTGTGCCACTCGACGTAAGCAATCATCCCCTGTTTGATGGCCGTAAGTGTCGTTATACGGTTTGAAATAATCAATATCACAAAAGATTAGCGATAAGGGTTGTTGCTCGCGGGCACTGCGTAGCCATTCTTGACTTAAATATTCATCAAAGCGGCGACGATTGGCAATTTGCGTTAAACCGTCTAAGGTGACAAGACGACGCAATTCTGCGTTTGCTTGCTCTAACTCAACTTGCAAATGGCGTAAAGTTAAATGCGTTTTGACGCGCATTAACACTTCCTCGACATGGTAAGGCTTTGTAATATAGTCAACGCCACCAATGGCAAAGGCACGCACCTTGTCTAATACCTCATTCATGGCACTGATGAAAATGACTGGAATTTGCTTGGTTTGCTCGTTGGCTTTTAAGCGGCGACAGACCTCATAACCATCCATGTCGGGCATGCTAATATCGAGTAAAATTAAGTCGGGCGGTGCAAACGAGACAGCCGTTAACGCCGTTTCGCCATTGGTCACGCCCCGCACTTTGTAGCCTTTTTCCGTTAACATGGTTGATAACAAGCGCAAATTTGGCAAGGTATCATCCACAATCATGACATCGCCTTTAACGGTCGATCCTTCTGTTGGCGGTGACATACCCAAACTCCTTTGGTTTAACAGGTGATAACACAGAGCAAGGCGGTAACAAAATGTCTTGCCTTTTATACAATGGATAGCGTTATGACACGCTGTTCACAAGTTGCAGAAACCTGCATGAATTGTTCCGTAAAACTTGCTTAATGGAGCCTAGACCTTAATGGACTTTACTGCGATTGATTATTCAGTGGAATGGTTTAACCAACATGAACAACGCTCACCACCCGCACGGCGTGGTGGCAAATTTGTGGTGTTATCGTATCAAAATCAAGCGTGTTATATGGTTTTTAGTCCGATTCAAAAATCGGGGTATCATGCCAACATCGTTGAATATTTCACCCAAGCACAACAACTCTCGGGCTGTTATAACCATAAACGCGACAGTTACAGCTTAGACAACAACGAGTGGCAAATACTCGGTGGCGGGCACTGGAAATTAGATGAAGAAGCTGGTTTATTGCGTTTATTTGGACGTTCTATGGCTTACGGCGCAGTAGCAGACTTAAAGGATTTAGTTCCACAATTGACTGAAAGTGGTCTTTTCCACATTTCAGAAGTGATTGTCGATCCCTTGTTTTAATACGCTGCTGACGTGCGTTGTCTTATGAGCGCATCACTGCATCTGCATATTCTGGCACAGCCAGTGGCAAGCTCAGAGTAACCACTATCCCTTCTTGATCTGAGCGGTTGTTGATCTCGCAATGACCGCCACTATTCCAAATCAAACGCGACACCATCGCCAAACCCAGTCCCATGCCTTTCACTTCGCCAGTAAACGATTTTTCACTTTGGAAATACGGCAGCCACACTCGATCTAAATCTTCGTGTGATAAATGACGGCCATTATCTTGCAACGTTAAACCAATCATATCGTTACTATTGCTAGTCACTTTTAATTGAATGGTCGGCAAGTGTTGTGGGTGGAATTTTTGTGCATTACCTAATAATTCACGGAATACCAATTCCATCACTTCAGGCGAACAGCGCAAGGCGGTTTCTAATAAAGTATCAGGCAGTTCAACTTGGATAGGCTCTAAGGATAAATCCCATTGCAAGCGTGTGATTAAAGTAGATAAGTCTGCTAAACGGAAGTTAGTTTGGCTTTTGCGCAGACGTGTGGTGTCAATATAGCGCAAAATTTCTAAAATCTGATCTTGCAAGCGTTTAGCACTTTCCCGCGCGATATTTAATAACGTCGCTGCCCGTTCGCTGCTTAAATCAACATTGCGCCCGTCTAACATTTGCAAGCTAACCAAACCGTTTAATGGCCCGCGCAGCTTATGCGAGACTAAGGTTTGAAAGCTCCACACCTGCCGTTGCAAATTGATCTGCTCGCTGACATTGCGCACTTGGATCAGGCGCGAGCTATCTGCGGGCAATTCAAACACATTCACCTCTAACCATAAGGGAGAATGATCTGAGGTTTCTGGGCGCACTAAATAGCGTTCTAATTCAGTGTTGGGGGTTGGCCAGTTATCCCAAGCATGTGTGGGTTCTTGTTGGTAGTGTGCCGCCTGTAAGCATTGTACAAATGAAGTAGGCAAGGCTTTTTCATAAGATAAGCCTAAATAACGGCGTGCAGTAGGGTTAGCGTAGGTTAAAGTGTCATTGCCTTCTAATAGCAAATAACCTTCGTTAGAGTTGTCTACCACCCACTCAAAACGAGAACGCTCAGCCAATAGGCGGCGATACCGATTTAAACGGATGATGGTACGCACACGGGTACGCAATTCGATGCGATCAAAGGGTTTGATTAGAAAATCATCGGCACCAGCACTGATGCCACGCAAGCGAGAGTCGCGGTCATCTAA
>QKBZ01000055.1 GCA_003245895.1 Beggiatoa sp. | reverse complement strand
GAGCTTTTCTCCGATTGGAAACCTATAGCTATGTTACTGGGAATAGCTGGTTTGAAGCCAAAATGCAGATTATTCGCGAGGCTATCAGGGCTTACCTTAATAACCCTTTATATCTGTTGAAGGCAACTGCGTAACTCCTAAATTGAAAATTAATGTCATCTTGGGAGGCAATCGAGATGGGTAATTCATTACAGGATCAACTTTTGAAAGCTGGGCTAGCTGATCAGAAAAAGCTGCGCGAGGTCAAACAGCAAAAGCGCAAGAAAGCCAAACAGCCCCAAAATACTAAAGCTCAGTCAGACGAAGCTCAACAGCAAGCCGAGCAGGCGGTGGCAGAAAAGCAGGCGCGTGATAGAGAATTGAATCAACAAAAGCAGGCTGAGACTAAAGCCAAAGAAGCCACTGCACAAATCAAGCAGATTATTGAGCAAAATCAGATGAAGCTGGATGAGGGAGATGTCGCTTACCATTTCACTCATGGTAGTGTGGTGAAAAAGCTGTATGTGACGGCGAAAACCCAAAGCCAATTGGTGCAAGGTAATTTGGCGATAGCCGCTTATGCCAATGGCTATGCCTTAGTGCCTGCCAATGTAGTGGAGAAAATCCAGCAACGCGATCCGAATTGGTTTGTGTTATGCAACACATCATCAGAAGAAACAGCGGCAGAAGATGATCCTTATGCACAATACACTGTACCTGATGATTTGATGTGGTAACAATTGCCCAGCACTAGACTGTCAGGTGCCAGCAGAAAGCAAGCTGGGGGATAAATGCAGGAAATGAGTTTGCAAGTGCTAATTTGGGTTTTTCCACGCGGAAAAACTCAAACTGTTCGCGAGTTGTTACAGCCATTTTCTTGCAGGCTATCAACTTGCAAAACAACTCGGCGGCACTGGTCTAGACACATGGGAACAACTCAGCCAACAACTGCAACAAGCTGAATCGTAGGGTTTGCACCGCATCCTTTTGCGGTGCGAACGCAACGAGAAACCAATTGTTTTTACAACAACTATTTCGTCGAACTCAGGTCAAGTGAGGCTTTAGCCGTCATCTGACATAACGCGGTTGAAGTTTGAATTACACCCTGATGGCGGATGACGGCTTACGCCTTATCCGCCCTACAAGTTCAGACTGTAGTCTGCCCCACTACGCTATACACCACGACTTCTGTTGCCTTACCTTTTAAATGCACACCGCCAACCCGTTCTAAAACGAAACGCTCTGGTAAATACTGTGCCGTAGATTCACCAATTAAAATACGGCAAACGCTGTTTTGCTCAATGCTTTTGTCAAAACTTTCTAAGCGGGAGGCCGTGTTCACGGTATCACCAATCACGGTATATTCCTGCCGTTCTATGCCACCTAAGCTGCCTGCGATCACGGAACCAGTAAAAATGCCAATGCGCATGCGAATTTGTGGCAAGCCTTGTTGCCGCCACTCTTGCCGTAAATGCTCAATTTCTGCTCGCATATGTAGTGCACACTCTACCGCGTTGATGGCATCGCGTTGAATTTCTGCCTCAGTAGTGCGCGGAATTGGAATGCCGTACACCGCCATGATGGCATCGCCGATAAATTTATTCACTTGCCCGTGATACAGTTCGATGACTTTCACCATGCTTGCCATGTAATGGTTTAACCATTCCATTAAGGCTTGTGGCTCCATTTTTTCTGAAACTGTGGTGAAGTTTTGCAAATCGGTAAATAACACGGTTGCGGTTAATCGCTGGGAGAATAAACGCCCATTGCGCAAAAACTGCTCTCGCTCTTGCCAAATCACGCTAGCCACTTCACGCGAGACGTGGGAGGAAAATAATTGCATTAAGGTGTTGCGCTGGCTTTTTTCTCGAAAGACTAAGTAGAAGTTCATGCTTAGCAAAGCGGTAATCCAGCCCAAAGCAGGCGCGACGGAAGGCAACCAAAATAAGTGTTTTACCCCCCAATAACTCACACCAGCCATAATACTGATACCAAACACAATAAAGCCAATCAGTTGCCACACTGAATGCGACCATAAACAGACTAAAGCACCGATTAAACACCAGAGCCATAACCAGAACCATTGATAATGCTGAGGCCAGCTATGCCATAAAGCTTGCTGTGAGGAGGCAACGTGTAATAGCTGGCTCACGATATAGGCGTGAATTTCAGCACCTGCAACACGATCATCATCTTTCAACCAACGGCTATAAGGTGTGAATAAAAAGTCGGGCGTGGCTTCGGCTTTTACGCCGATGATGATAATACGATCTTTAAATAAGGCAGGATCAATGTCACCGCTTAACAGCGTGCGTAAATTCACTTGTGCAAAAGGGGTTGGTGCATTGGGATAAGTCAGCATTAATTGAAAACCTGCCATATCGCCTGCGACATAGCCGCCAAAGTCTGGTGGCAGCGGAGCAAGGCTTTGCTGACCTAATAAAAGCTGTCCTGCATTATCGGGGTCTGCTTGCGGAGAAATACCGTGTTTAAAAAACAGGTAATAACGTGCCAGTTTCATGCTGAAAGATTCCAACACATTGCCTTTTTCATCGCCTATGTACAATAGGCCACGCCGAATAATGCTGCCTGCATCAGTGGGTAAATCATTAAATGAAATTTGTTGACTGTTGATCTCTGGCAAGGCTTGCACATAGCCACTGCCTTGTTCATTATAAAATTTTTTGATTAAAACAATGTTCTGATGTTGTGAGATGAATTGAACTAAGTCGCGATAATGGGGGTTGCCGAGCGGCACAGGCGCATCGCGATACACATCTAAGCCAATGACGCTGGGGGAAACACTCTGTAATTTTTTTAACAGTCGCAATAAGTCTCTGTCCGTGATCGGCCAGCCAAATAAACGTTGATCCTCATCTTCTAGCCATACCATGGTAATCGGTGCAGCTTGCTGCGTTTTTGCCATCGCGCGCGAGGGAAATAGCCAGTCATAGCTATATAATTCAGCACTTTGCAGCAAACCCTGATGTTGTAATAAAAACACACCCGCATAGACAATATGTCCTAACAGCAAAGCAAGGAACAGGGGAGAGTGTTGGATGCGTTTTAACAGCATGGCGATCATGAGCATTTATTACATAGCATTTTGCAATACAGGGGATGAGCAAAAGCGATGCCGACAGGGGAAATAGTGCGATGGTGGAAAGCGTTTGGTGAGTCATGACGGGCGAATACAGAGCGAGGGCATTACACGTTGCGTTAATTTTCACCGCGTTGTGGTGGCTTATCCAGTATAATTCGTCAGATAATTTGGGGTTGGAATGAATTACGCTAGTGTTTTCAGGCGGTGTCGCAACACTGCGCACTCAGTACTTTTCATTTAAAATGCCGGTACTCACCCTCTGATCGAATACAATGTCAACACAACATATCGAAGTTCGCTTCATTTAAGACGATTAATATTCATTATGCTGCTTTCTTTACTATGTCCTAGAATGCGATGGTTGTTCATGCTGTTAGCTGGCATTGCCTTGGCTGTGTTAACTGCGTGTGCACCACAAGCTCCTAAAAATTCGCCAGGACATTTGAATCAATCTAATTTACCGCCGCCGCCCAATGACATACCGCCGCCTATTGCGCAAATGCAAATGCCGCCTTTGCCACCCCCTACACCTGCAACGCCCCCCGAAAAGTACACAATCGTAGTAGACGAGGTTCCGGCGACTAAATTGTTATTTGCCTTGGCGCGGGAAGCGAATTACAACATTGATATTCACCCTGAGATCAAGGGTTCTGTGAGTATTAACGCGATTGAACAAACTTTAACGCAAATCCTAGAACGCTTGTCTAATCAATTAGATATTGCTTATGAAGTCGAAGGTGATTATATCCGTGTGTTTCCTGACGAGCCGATTTTGCGCACGTATAAAGTGGGTTACGTCAATATGTCACGAACAAGTACGGGGGAAGTCAGTGTGGCAACACAAGTGGCTAAAACCGGTAGTGTGGATGTTGGTACGGGGGCTAGTGCAGACTTAGGGGGTAATAATTCAACTACAACGATTAAAAATGAAGCTGAGCATGCGTTATGGCAACGCTTAGAAGAGAATATTCAAGCAATTTTAGATGGAAATGCAAAAACAGGGCAAAATACTAAAAATAACGTGATTATCAACCCTGAAGGTGGTGTCTTGACCATCTTAGCCACTCGTCGTCAACATATTGATATTGCAGATTTCTTAGATAAAGTAACAGAAAGTGTACAAAAACAAGTTTTAATTGAAGCGACTATTGCAGAAGTGCGTTTAGGTGATCAATATCAAGCAGGGATTGATTGGCAGCGTATTGACGGTGATTTTTCTTATATTCAACGCAATATCGACGCAAGCTTAAGCAATACACCGTTTTATGCCATTAATTATGCAAACCCTAATAGTGTGATTGGCGATATTTCTGGCTCGGTGCGAATGTTAGAGGAGTTCGGCTCGGTTAAAGTATTATCCAGTCCTAAATTGATGGTTTTGAACAATCAAACCGCAATTTTGAAAGTAGTGGACAATTTAGTCTATTTTACCGTGGATGTGGAAATCACCGAAGGCACTTTAACTAATGTTGGTCGGACAACCTATGAGACGCAAGTAAGCACAGTACCAGTAGGTTTAGTGATGAGCGTCACGCCGCAAATTGGCGATGACGACGTAGTGACTTTAAACGTGCGCCCAACCATTTCACGGGTGTTAAATTACAAACAAGACCCGAATCCTCTATTAGCTGAAGCCGGTGTAGTCAACGCAATTCCTGAAATCCAAGTACGTGAAATTGAATCGATTTTAAAAGTAAACAACCGCGATATAGCGGTGATTGGTGGCTTAATGCAAGATGATAGCGAGCGCAATACTTCAGGAGTGCCAGTGTTATCAAAGCTGCCTGTGGTGGGGGATTTGTTCAGCTATCGTGATGACCAATATAACAAAACGGAGTTAGTCATCTTCTTGCGTCCAGTCGTGATCAAAAATGCGAGCTTAGAAGGCGATCTATCACCGTTTAAAAATTATCTGCCTAATCCTCAACAGCCTGACAATTCTTCGTCTACAGGTTTTATGAATTAATTAAGCAGTTTGTTAATTTTTTATCGGGGCTAACTTGAAGGATGTATTAACACACCATAGAAAGGGTTTTCATACATGAACGTCGCATGACGCTTTGCTTATGCGACCTATAGAATCGTATCCTTGCTCGACAATCCGCCTTTCCCGCACACAAAATGGCATAATCCTGTTACAATCATAAATCAGGGCTTATCCTAGCCATAAAATTATATTATTTATTAACAAAAGCAATGCAAAAAGTCATAAGAATTAGTTTTTGTGGGT
>QKBZ01000344.1 GCA_003245895.1 Beggiatoa sp. | reverse complement strand
CTCCTAATAGAATTCCCTTATGGAAAAAACAAAACACTTTTATACAGTTGGCATTGGTGCATCAGCAGGCGGTTTGGAAGCCTTAGAGCGTTTTTTTCAGCCGCTGCCAGATGAATCGGGCATGGCCTTTGTCATCATTCAGCATTTATCACCTGATTACAAAAGTATGATGGCGGAAATTCTGTCAAAGTACACCAATATGCCGGTGAATGAGGCCCAGGAAGGGATTCGAGTACAACCTAATCATGTGTATTTAATTCCGCCGAAAAAAAATATGACCATGAATGGCGGTTGCTTGTTTTTGACTGAAAAAGAGATACATCGCGGCATTTCGCTCCCTATCGATACCTTTTTCCACTCTTTAGCCTTAGATCAAAGTGAATATGCCGTCGGTGTGGTGTTATCTGGCACTGGCAGTGATGGCACACGCGGTATCCGTGCGATTAAAGAACGTGACGGTATGGTGATAGTGCAGCAAATCGATACGGCTAAATTTGATGGCATGCCCTCTAGTGCCATTAATACTGGCTTGGCAGATTACATCTTATCCCCTGAAGATATGTCGCAAGCTTTATTAAATTACACTTGCCACCCTAATCTGATCGATGCACACGTCACCATAGAACAGAAAGACAGCATTACACCTGCGGGGGCTGAAATTCCGCGCATTTTAGACATTATCAAAGCGCATAGCGATGTCGATTTTCATCAATATAAATCCAATACCGTGTTGCGCCGTATTGAACGACGTGCCGGTATTCGCCAATGCAGTAACATCGCAGAATACTTGAAATTATTAAAAGAATCAGAGACTGAACAAGATACTTTATATCGAGAATTATTGATTGGGGTGACTAAGTTTTTTCGTGATCCCGAAGTGTTTATGGCCTTGTCACAAGAAGTTGTGCCTAAACTATTTGCCTCCTCTACAGCTCAAGAACCCATACGGGTCTGGATTGCGGGCTGTTCCACAGGAGAAGAAGCCTATTCATTGGCAATTTTATTAGCGGAATTTAAAGCCAATGCAGGGCATAGCCGTGAAGTTAAAATTTTTGCCACAGACATCGACCAACATGCCATCGATATTGCCGCCGCAGGCAGTTATCCCGACAGTATTGCTGCTGATGTAGAGCCTGAACGCTTAAGCCGTTATTTTGTGCGTAATGAGCATGAAGGGCGTTATACCATTTCGCAAGCCATCCGCAGCATGGTGGTATTTGCCCGCCATGATTTAACCAAAAGTCCGCCCTTTAACCGCTTGGATTTAATTTCTTGCCGCAATTTGTTTATTTATCTGCGTTCAGAAATGCAAGAGCGGATTCTGCATTTATTCCATTTTGCGTTAAAACCCTCTGGCTTTTTGCTACTCGGCGAAAGCGAAACCATTGGTGATTATGATCGCGTATTTGCTTGTTTAGATAACCGTCATAAGTTATATCGCGCCCGCCCCGGTATCGCACCTAAAGTGGCGATGTTACACGATGTTAATTTGCCCACTTCTGCACATGATGCTGTGCCACAGCGTTTACAATATACCGCTGGGCGTGGGGTGACACGGCAAACTGGCGATTATTTGCAACGCTTAGTGATCGACAAATTGTTGCCGCCTTGTCTTCTCATCACTGACAATTTAGACGTGCTGTATATCAGTCGTCGCGCTTCTAAATATTTAGTGTTATCCGGCACGCCAGAATATAACTTAAGCCGCCTCATGGAAGAGGGCATGACAGCGTTTGTGCGCTCTGCGGTGTTAAACGCGCTCAAGAACAATCGCACGGTTACCTATAAAACCTTAGAAAATGCACTGTTGGATATTGATTCGCTGGAAATTAGCGTCGAGCCATTAGCGAAAAAACACAGTGGGGCGCAGTTGTTATTGCTGACAATTCGGGAATCAGAATTAGTGTTGCGTGCTTCAGAAGTCGGCAAGACTACCTTAGAAATTTCTGCTGATGCGCGTCAGCATATTGAAGAATTAGAACGGGAATTGGCTTATACCCGCGAAACTTTGCAAGCCACAATTGAAGAGTTAGAAACCTCTAACGAAGAACTGCAATCGACTAATGAAGAGTTGTTAGCCAGCAATGAAGAACTACAATCGACCAACGAAGAATTGCAAGCCGTTAACGAAGAATTAATCACTGTTAACAGCGAATATCAGCATAAAATTCAAGAAGTCACCGCGTTAAGCGAAACCCATTCAAATTTATTGCGTAGCTCTCGGGTCGGCAGCGTATTTTTAGATCGTCATGCCAATATTCGCGGTTTTACCCCAGCGGTGCGCGATGAAATTTATTTGCGCGATACCGATATTGGCAGACCATTGAGCGAAATTCGTCATCATTTAGAGGTGACGGATTTAAATGCTTATGTCTCGCAAGTGCTCAATGAAAGCAAGAGCTTTGATTTAGAAGTACGCAGTGATTTAGGTAACTGGTATATCTTGCGCTTTGCGCCGTTTTTGCTCAACGACAACAGTGTGGATGGCGTGGTGTTGACCTTGATGAACATCACCGAGCGCAAGCAGTTTGAAGAGCAATTACAAAATATACAAGCGCGTTTACAACTGGCATTAGAAACCGGTAATACCGGCATTTGGGAATTAGATTTACACACGGAAAGCTTGAACTGGGACGGCAAAATGTTCGAGTTATACGGTGTGAGCGCAGAAAATTTTACGCCTAGTTACGAATCATGGATGGCGTTATTACATCCCAATGACGTGGGCAATATTAAAGAAAAACTACAGGCATTAATTGAATTAAGAGCGACGGATTTACACGAGCAATACCGCATTGTGCACCCTAACGGCGCGATTCGTCATATTCGAGCGCATGCCAAAATTATCCGCGATGAAATGGGGCATACGGTGAGTCTGTTGGGTACCAACTGGGACGAAACAGAAGAATTTGAGAACTCACGTTTATTACAAGCCTCGCAGCACTTAGGTCATATTGGTGGTTGGGAATTAGATATTGAAAGTGCGCAATTTGTGTGGACAGAGGAAGGCTATTTAATCCACGAATTGCCGGTTAAGGAACAAATTGATGTCGCGCAATTTGTGCAGCTTTATCACGAAGATGATCAAGCCGCATTACAATCAGCTATTCAAAACTGTATTGAACATGCCGTTGCCTATGACTTGGAATGTCGCTTGATGACGACTGACAACCGTTTGCTATGGATTCGCCATGTGGGGCAAGCCATTCGGATCAGTGGCAAAGTGGTGAAGTTGCAAGGTTTATTTCAAGATGTGACCGAACGCAGACAAGCAGAAGAACAATTACGTCGTCAGCGTGATGAGTTACAGTTTTACTTTGATCAACCTGCTATCGGTATGGTGAGTTCCTGTGTTGAGAAAGGCATACTCAATGTAAATGCAGCGTTTTGTCAAATGATTGGCTACAGCGAAGCGGAGTTACTCAATAACGAAATGGACTGGGTTAAATTGACACATCCTGATGATTTAGCGAAACATTTAGCTTTAGAACAGCATTTATTATCGGGTGACATCGACAGTTATCAAATGGAAAAACGCTATATTCACAAACAAGGTCATGCCGTGCCGGTGCATGTCAGCGTGAGTAGCATTCGCAATCAAGAAAATCAGGTTGAGTACTTAACCAAAATCGTTATTGATCAAAGTGAAAAGCAGCGTTATGAGCAAGAATTAATCATTGCGCGGGAGCAAGCAGAAGCGGCAAATCGGGCAAAATCAGCTTTTTTAGCCAATATGAGTCACGAATTGCGCACGCCATTGAATGCCATTTTGGGTTTTGCACAAATCTTTGTAAATACTGAGGATTTATCGGTACAGCAACAACACATGGCGGAGTCCATTAAACGCAGTGGCGAGCATTTATTAACTTTGCTAAATGATGTGCTGGATTTATCAAAAATAGAGGCTGGTCGCTTTGATTTGCATGTGCAAGAATGCTCGATTGTCTCGTTGATCAAGTCATTAGTGGAAATGTTTGAAACCCGTGCCGCGCAAAAACGCTTAAATTTCCATTGGCAGATTGCGGATGATATGCCCAATGCTGTGGAAATTGATGAACATCGTGTGCGGCAGGTTTTGTTAAATTTATTGGCCAATGCAGTGAAATTTACCGAATCTGGTGATATTAAACTGTGTTGTGCGTATGAGCAGAATAGTTTGTATTTTTTGGTACAAGATACCGGTATTGGTATCCATTCTGAGAATTTAGCTAAGATTTTTGAGCCGTTTCACCAAGAAGGTGAACAGCGTTATCGGGTGCAGGGTACGGGCTTAGGTTTGAGTATTTGTCAGCGTTTAATCAAGTTGATGAATGGACATTTGTGGGTAGATAGTAAATCAGACCACGGCAGCATGTTCTTATTACACATTCCGATGCGCATTGTGCCACCAGTAAATGCACATAAACCTTCAACTAAGGAAGAAGCGGCAAATATTACCAATTATAAGCGTTATGGGACGGAAGAAGCATTTAAGCTGCTGGTGGTTGATGATGTGCGCAGTAACTTAGAGTTATTACAAGCATTTTTAGTTCCACGTGGTTTCAAAACCTATTTAGCCGACACGGCAAAAGAAGCGATGCAATGTGTGCAAACGCATGCCATTGATCTGATATTAATGGATATGAAAATGCCGATTATGAGCGGCGTAGAATGTACGCGAGAACTGCGCGAGATGGGCTTAACCATGCCAATTATTGCTGTTACATCGAGTATTTTAAATGATGAGCGACAGACCTTTTTAGAAGCTGGTTGTAGCGATATTTTGCCAAAACCGGTGCGCGAAAATGAATTATTTGATTGTTTAGAAAGACATTTATCTTTAGAGTGGCAGCGCAAAGAAAGTATTGAGAAGTTATTAACACAGCCGAAAACCCAATTGCCGGATGATTATAAAAAACAGTTGTTAGCATTGTTGAGTCGCGGCGATGCCAACAAAGTATTTGTTTATTTACAAAACTTATCACAGCAAACTGATTTGGCTGAAGATGTACGGGCAGAAATTGAAACTTTGTATCAATTGGCAGTTACGTTTCAGTTAGAGAAGTTGAAATGGCATTTGCGGAAGGATGGTGTGTGAGTGTGGGGTGTGTTATTCAGTTAAGCGTGTTCGTAGGTCGGATAAGGCGTAAGCCGTCATCCGACATAAGATAGTTGAAGCTTGAACCAAGCCTCTTGCGGCGGATGACGGCTTACGCCTTATCCGCCCTGTTATAACCCAGTCAATAGCCAAAATAAAAAGAAAACACTCGGCAATAGGTACACGAAAACTTCCACTTTGAAAAAATGCTTTTTTCATCGGAGTATTTCGTGTTGTC
>QKBZ01000306.1 GCA_003245895.1 Beggiatoa sp. | reverse complement strand
CGGTGTGTTAGTCATGCGCTTATTAGGCTTAAGCACAAACTACCACTCCTTACAGGCATGGTTAGTCGCGCCCGCTGTGGGTTTATGCACGTTTGGCGCGTTTTCGTTGCTTGTCACCAGTGTGCTGAATTTAAACCTGTTTAGCTTAGGCTTAAGCTGGTTAGGTTTCTGCGTTGGCATCGTGTTTTGGCAACGCTACCGCCCAGAAGCAGAGCCGGAACCACCTGCATGGTCGTTAGCCCCTTGGCATAGTTTGGCTTTATTAGCATTCGCCGCACTGTGGGCAGTATTTCCGACGCTGAATATTTACCCTAGCGTGTATCAAGATGCTTTGTTTGTAAACGTGCATATTTTCGATCACGCTAAAATTGCCTTAGTGGACTCCATTGCCCGCGAAGGCATGTTGCCGATTAATCCTTATTACGCGCCAGAAGGCGAGCGCATTTTATTAGTTTATTACTATATTTGGCACTTTTTCGCCGCACAGTTAAAACTGCTTGGCGGCGTGACCGGCTGGCAAGCTGAAGTAGCCATGAATGGCTTTACTGCTTTTGCCACACTTGGCTTTTTAATGGCCTTAGCCGCGCTCAGCAGTCAACGCCGCGCCTTAGCTGCTTGGTTAGTGTTGTTATTTGCCTTGCTGGGGCCACCGGCTGATTTATTGATGACATTATTAAGTCAAGGCTTGCATGATTGGGTGGGTTATCCCAAAGTAAATGGCGGACAAGTGCATGGTTTAGAAGTGTTATGGCTGCAAGCCGCGTGGGTACCACAACACGTTTTAGCCGCCTTAAGCATTGTCGTGTTGCTGTTTTTCATTAGCCGTGTGTTGCTATATCCGCGTGTGCAATTGGGCTATGCGGTAATGGCAGGTTTAACCGCTGCAACTGGTTTCGGAGCGTCAACATGGGTCGGCGGTATCGCCTTAGGCGTGTCCTTACCTGTGTTGGCAGGTGCTGCCTTGGCATTGCGCTTACCGTGGCGGCAATATGGTTATGCGGTGCAAACAGCCATTGTCGCGGTGATTGTCTGCGTCGTCGCTGCCATTCCGTTATTTATCTCTCAAGCCTCTGGCCCTTCCTTGGCTGAATCACAATTGCCTTTCGGTTTAGGGCTATACCCTTCTACCAGTTTATATGACATCAACACGCGCTCAGGTTATGTCATGCACGTTATCTTGTTCTGGTTGCAGTTTTTGCCGTTGAACTTAGGCGTAGGTTACGTGCTTGCCATGTTGACTTTAAGCTTGCGTAAAGCTATCACCCCAGAAGCACGCAATTTCCGCTATTTAAGCATCGGCGCCGTGATAGCCTTTTTGCTCATCGTGCAGTTTTTACAAAGTCAGTTTTGGAATAACAGCTTTGGCTGGCGCACTGTGTTAGTGCCGGTGATGTTGCTCTTAGTTTGGGCAGCCGTTGGCTTAGCTGATTTGCTAGATGGTCAGTTTGCACAAAAACCGCATTGGCGTTTGCACCGCTGGTTAACACGCGGGCAATTAGGCTTAGTCTCTTTGGTGATGATGGGCGTGATGTTAGGTTTGCTGGGCACACTGCGCATTTTCCAATTGCCTGATCCTGCTAGCATGCCACCCAATGCTGAGGAATTCGCCGCCCGCCAAGGCTTTTTACGCCAACGTGAGGCATGGGCAAAAGTGCGAGAATATGTAGCGGAGGATGAGTTAGTACAGTCTAACCCTGACGGCTATTTAATTTTAACCCCGTGGCCTGCCACCTTGCCTTATGCCTTATTCGCCGACCGTTCAACTGCTTATGCCAATGTGGAATACTCCACCGTATTTGCTTATCGCTATGATGCGGAACAAAACCGCGCCGCATATGCCTTAATGCAAAACGTGTTCTCCGCTACGCCGCAAGTAGAATCATTGCAACGTCTACGCGATGTGTTCAAGGTCAAAGCAATTTTAGTAGATCAATTTGATCCGGTTTGGCATAGCGATGCTATCGATCAATCTGGCGTTTATCAGCCAGTCTATAGCGAGGAGACTTTTAAAATTTACCTTGCGATGTAACTAAATCGACCCAGTAATGATAAAGCAGCCCTTGTTGGCTGCTTTATTACTTCACCTTACGCATAAAGTGTAGGGTGTGCGAAATCCCACGCAGTATGCCGTTTGGTAATTAACTGTCGTTGAAGTGGGATTTTGCCCACCAAGCTCAAGCTCCGTATGGTGGGCAAAACGCCGATAAAGTTCAGAAATAAACCCAGCTTCTCGGCGGCGTTTCGCACACCCTACATTTTGCGTAACATGAGTTATTACTTCTCAGTATTTTTAGCATCATAGAAGTTACGCAGTTGACGACATATCGGCGGATGACGGCTAACGCCTTATCCGCCCTACGAAAACCCCAGCTTGAACTGCGTAATGCCTACATCAAAAGGACGTAGCGTATGAAACTCGGGTTTATCACCTTTGCTCTCATCAGTATTTTTCTCAGCCAAGCCGCTATTGCCCAACAACAGCCTCCCCAATATGCCCTAGAACCAGTGACAGAGGGTGTTTATCGTTTTGTTGCCGGTAATTATCGCTCCATTGTTGTGGTGGGTGACAACATGCTCGCCATCACCGACCCCATTAGCCCACAAGCTGCGACATGGTTAAAACCCGTATTAGCCGAGCGTTTTAAACAGCCGTTGCGTTACATGATTTACAGCCATAGCCATCCTGATCACACTTATGGTGGTGAAGTATTTAGCGATGGCAGCATTCGTGTCGTTGCACATGCGCTGGCGGCTGAGGAAATGCAACGCAGTCGCGCCCAAACCCGTTTACCCGATTTAACATTTACCGACAGTTTGACGCTGGATTTAGGCGGGCGCAGCATTAAGTTGCAATATCATGGTGCCAATAATGGTTACGGTTCGGTGTCTATGCGCATTAGCCCAGACCGTGTGCTGCATGTGGTTGACTGGATTGTAGTAGGTCGCCTGCCATATCGAGATTTCAAAGGCTATGACATCAACGGCATGATTCATTCTACACAAGCAGTATTGGAATATGATTTTGATACTTTCATCGGCGGTCATGCTGAGATGGGTAATAAACAAGACGTGCGTCATTACCTAGACTATCTCACCAGCTTATATGAGGCCGTGTTAACAGGCATGTTGGCAGGGAAGTCTTTAACGCAATTGCAACAAGAGATCAGCTTGCCAGAATTTAAGGATATTCCCAAATATGACGACTGGTTCGCATTGAATGTGGAAGGCGTTTATAACACCTTGGATAATAGTAATTACGTGTTGATACGGCCTGAAGTAAAGGCGATCACTACGGATTGAGTTGTGGCAAAGCTATCTTTTCACGTAGGGCGGATAAGGCGTAAGCCGCCATCCGCCGCAAGAGGCTTGTTTTAAAAGCAAAATTAAATCCCTTGCCCCAACTTCTGCAACAGCTTCACCACCGGAGCCGCCAGCCCTAAATTCTGCGGTTGTTGCAGTTGATACCACACATAGCCTTCTGGCAAATTTAAATTGCTTTGCTCGGCAGATAACTCCACTAACAGCGGCTGAATATGTAAGCGAAAATGGGTAAAGGTGTGTGTTAGCGTGTCCCATGTTTGCCATCTGTTTGGCGTGATTTGGAATTGCTGCTGGCACCAGTCACCTAGTTCAGATTCATCCGCCAATTCAGGAAAACACCAGAGGCCGCCCCAAATACCGCTGCTTGGACGTTGTTGCAATAACACAGCGTTGCCTTGTCGTAACATGGCAAAAGTGGTGTTTTTTTCCGGTAAGGCTTTTTTCGGGCGCGGCGTGGGGTAATTGCTAACCGCCTGCTGTTGCAAAGCTTGGCAGCCGCTTTGTAATGGGCAGTGCAAACATAACGGACGGCTGCGACGGCATACGGTCGCGCCTAAGTCCATCATAGCTTGAGTGTACTCGGCAACTTGCTCGCGTGGTGTATGTTCAGCGGCGAGTGTCCATAATTGCTCGCTGATTTTCGGCGCGTTAGGCCAGCCGGAAACTGCGTGATAACGGCATAACACGCGCTTTACATTGCCATCTAAAATCGGGTGAGGCTGTTGCTGAGATAAGGCTAAAATGGCTCCAGCGGTAGAGCGACCGATGCCAGATAAGTTGACCACGGTTTCAAAATCAGTGGGAAAAATGCCGTTGTGATCAGCTTGTATCGTTTGCGCCGCCTTGTGCAAATTGCGGGCGCGGGCGTAATAACCTAAGCCTGTCCAGTGGTGTAACACTTCGTCGATAGGGGCTGCTGCTAAGCTGGCGATGTCGGGAAAACGCGCCATAAAGCGTTGATAATACGGAATCACGGTGGCGACTTGGGTTTGCTGCAACATGATTTCTGAGACCCACACGCGGTACGGCGTTGGTGCTTGCTGCCACGGTAAATCCTTACGCCCATGTTTCGCAAACCACGCCAAAACTTGCTGGCTAAAAACATCGCCCATTATGCCTGCTCCGTGGCTTTAATCTGTGCATCCGCGTGCTGTATCCATTTCCAACCTTCCCACATGGCGGGATATTGCTGAATTAAGCGTTCTAAATTGGCAAAATAATCTTCCATCACGGCTCGGGTGCTGTCGGTGCGTGTTAGCGGCATGATTTCGATGCAATAACGCTCGTCACCTAGCCAGCGCATCCACGACACATAAATCTTCGCCCCTGTTTTGCGGGCTAAATCCACGCTACCGGCTGCGCAGTCGGTTTGATAACCGGCAATGGATAAGCGTTCGCTGTGACCGGTCGTATGTCCGCCGACGTGAAAATCATTAGTACTCGCCACGATTTGCCCTGCTTTTAAAGCATGAATCAATTTTTTCGCCGCCGAGTGCGAGAGCTTATCCCCGACATACACATATTCTCCGCCATGAAAGTTACTAGAACAATCATCCGCATGTTTATCAACGTATTTTTTTAAATGCTGGTAAACCGCGCCGCCTTGTTCGGGATGACTGGCGATGGCATAGAGCGGGCGTTGGCTAAAATGGCTTAAGCAGGCGACTAGAAAATGATGGTAATAGCTGTGATAAGTCAGGATGAACACGCCGTTAGGATCAGCAAATGCGTTTTGAATCGCGTTCATATTGGAATAAGGTTCAACGTGACGTTTTAGCCAGTTATCGCTTAAACCTTTGTAAAAAAATATATTTTGATGCGACACGCCAAAATGGGTGGTTGCTTGGTACCAAATCGTATCCGCGTCGAATTGTGCGGCATAGTTAGATTGCTGTAAGGCGTTTTTAAAACCGTCAGCGATTGCGGCGTAAGGGTTAAGCCGGTGGGCGAAGAATTTGGCAAGCGCGTAGCGGGTGCTGAGGGGATAAATCCAGTTTAGCCAGCGTAGGCGGTTCATTAAGCGCAGGTATTGGCGCGTGCTGTGGTCCATAAGAACGAAAATTTATTATTGGGTAAAAACTTGAACTCGTTCCCATCGTCCCGATGGGAATGCATACTGCGTCGCTCCAGCGGCGCGAGTTAAATTATCACTTGAAGCATAATTGGCCTTGGGCAAAAATAAATTTGCAGACTGACTACTGCTAAATGATTTAGACGCGCCGCTGGAGCGACGCGGCATGCATTCCCATCAGAATGATGGGAACGAGATTTATGCAGAACATTTCCAACGATGATTCAACGCCGTCACACCTTGTTCCACACCAATTTGCGCCACTTCAAAGGTGACTGCTGCTAAAGTATGGTCATACACCATAATCGCATTTTCACAGCCTAAATAAACATCAATTTGATAATGGCCTTTTAACAAGGGTAAGCGCGGAAAAAATAAGCTGACTTGGGCAAAACCGTCGGGGCTGTGTGGAATGGCAACATTGTCATTATGCGTCGAACTGCTCGCCGCCACGATGCCATCGCGACGCACTAAGGCAACACCGATGTTAGGCGTGGCTAATTTTGGATCATAAGCAAATTCAACCGTGACCACTAATTCACTTTCGCCACTGTGCAAACGCAAATGGTCGCCGCTTTGTTCATCACTATGAGCAGTAATGCGCGTTAAACGTGCCGTGCCTTGCAAGGTCGCTGCCACTGCCGCCGTTTCCTCATGCGAAACCTGCTCCTCGACTTGCTGCGTCATCACACTATTAGCCAAAGTTTCTTTATTTAAAAACTCAGCATATTCGGTTAACACTTCTCGCGGGTCGCCACTGGCGCGGACTTGGCCTTGATCTAACCATAAAACGTGATCACAGATTTTTTCCATCTGATACAGTGAATGTGAGCAAAATAAAATGGTTTTCTTCGCTTCCCGAAACTGCATAATGCGGTCGAACGACTTACGCGCAAACGCGCCATCGCCTACCGATAATGCTTCATCGACAATTAAAATATCCGGCTCAATGCACGTTGCCACTGCAAAAGCAAGGCGGACAAACATGCCTGAGGAATAGGTTTTAACCGGACGTTCCATAAAAGCTTCAATGTCGGCAAAGGCCACGATTTCATCATACAGCGCGTCGATTTGTTCAATGGTTAAACCCATCACCGCGCCGCTTAAATACACGTTTTCACGCCCTGTCATTTCAGGGTGAAAACCGCCGCCTAATTCCAATAATGCGGCAATGCGTCCGTTAATCGAACACTGTCCGCCAGTATCAGGGCGCAAAGTGCCTGCGACGACTTTTAACAAAGTGCTTTTACCGGCGCCGTTTTTACCGACTAAGCCCACCACTTGCCCCGATAAAACCTCTAAATCTAGCGGATGCAAGGCGTGTGTGGTTTGCGCGTAAGTGCGACCGGTGACGATTTCTTTTAACTGATCGAAACCGTGTTGATAAATGCGATAAGTTTTGCTGACGTTTTGTAATTGTATGGCGTAAGACATAAGGAATATTAAAACAAGTCACTATCACCAGCAGTGTAATAAAAATGCTGGGCGAGAAGATCGGCATTAACGTGTTGTTCATCGAACAAAGTAACGCAAAAATCAATGCCTTGCGCTTGTGGCTGTGCAGTAAAGCCTAAGCCGTGCAACAACGGAGGCCACCAAACCGGCGCACTGGAGAACCAGCCGCGCACCTCGTTGATGCTTTGTCCGCAATGGCGATAAAAACGCAGCGCGGCGACTAAACCAGCACGCACGGTGGCGACATCTTGGCGACTAAACAGCGCATCAACCAGAATTAGCGCATCACCATCGACCCGCGCCACCAGCCAACCGACAGGCCGTTGCCAATGCTGCACGACAAAAAATTGATAGCTAATATCAGGGTGTTGCTGATAACGCCAGCGCAAATAATTGCTATTGCGCTCAATGAGATAACCATAATGACTGCGGGCATTATAAAACACAGTATCTGCCCAGCCGCCAACCTCATGCACGCAGGCAATGCGGTAGGCTTTTAACCAGTTTGCCCAGCGCGGCACCCGTTGCAATTGTTGCAAGGTTTGGCCTGCTAAGCGGTATTCTTGCACCGGATTCAGTGGCTTATAGTTAAAAAATAACTGACCTAAGCGACGGTGATTACCGGTAATAAAGCCGTAAAAAAACGGGATGCGACCTTCGCAATAATGACGGTGGAAAAAGCGCACCGCTCGACCTAATAAGCTGGTATTGCCACGCCCTACACCGCGACAGGCAGGCAAGGTGAAAGTATCACCCACTTGCATGGTTAAGCTGCTGTGACCATTCAACCATGCGGGAACAGGATAAGCCGTGTAATGCGCTGCCAATTGGCTATCTGCCCATACGCTAGAAACGTAAGGCCCGCCGAAAGGGTTATGCAAAAACTTCCATTGCCAATGTCGTGCTGAACGTGACACGCCGAATGCTGTTTGAAAGCCTTCTAAAATTGCTTGTTCATCGCCAGAGATATAACCGCGCACATCGTAATCACTGCGCTGCAATTCCCATAGCTCATAGCCTAATTGTCGCCGTTGATACCAACGCGCTTGGTTTTGCCATGCTTCGCAATAGCGGTTTAAATCGCGGCTAAAGTGTTCACCAAATTGGTTTAATAAGCGTTCGCGTCGAATGCGGAAACCATCGGCAAATAAGCTACAGGTTTGGGCAACTTGTTCGCTTAAGCGTTGGTGATGGCGGACAAAAAAACCTTGATGTGAAAACGCAGTTTCGATGTCATCAGCGAGGTGTACCGCTAAACAATCGCGGGTGCTGCTGGCATAGGAAACTTGATCGCACATGATGATGCGACCGTTAGGACGCAGCAGGCGTTTGGCGCGGCTGAATAAAATATTTAAGTTGGGGAAGGCTTGTATGGTTTCTTGCAAGATAATGACATCAAAGCTCGCGGCGATGCTGAGTATCGGGTCATCATCTAAGAAACTGCAAGGGACATAAGTCGGGCCTTGGTAGCAATGGCTGGCTTGTTGGATTAAAGCCCGCTCGTTGCTAATGGCAATCACTTCATAGCCCAGTTGGTGCAGTTGATGGGCAGTGCCACCGAGGCCGCAACTAATTTCTAAGATGCGCGCAGGTGCTGGCGGTAAGCGGTCGATCAACAATTGGGTTAAGGCGTTTTGCGCTTCTAGCAGGCTGTAGTTGCTGTCGGATGTTGGCCAATAGCCAAAATGTAACGCATCTCCCCCCGTAATCGCACAATAAAAAGCAATTGGTTGCGGTAATTCGGTAATGTTCATGTAAAAGCTTAGGCAGGCAATGGACGATTTGAAGCGTTTGAAGCGCAGGTCAATGTGTTAGGATAGCATGATTGACGAAGGTAACAATGGTATTAATTCGAGGGGGATGGATAATTCCTCGATTCACCCTGTTAGCGATACGGAAAATAGGCAGTTAAATGCTCAATGCCCCTCAACTGCCGTCTTTTAACACGTTTGATCTTGGCTCTCACAATTGGTTTGCTGGAACATTATTTTATGACTTCTCGACTGCGCACTCATTATTTGTCTCGCGTCATCTGGGTCTATGGCTGGTTTGCTTTAGGCGCTGTCACGAATAGCTATGCAGCAGAGTTAGCATTAAACGATATGCTCAATATGTCCTTGGCAGAATTGCTAGATGTGAAAGTAGATGTAGGTACACGTTCGGCAGTGGAAATTCAGAAAACGCCGGGGATTGTGCGCGTATTTGTGCAAAAAGATTTTGAGCGTTATGGCTTTCGCACCTTACAAGATGTGTTACAGCAAATGCCGGGCTATCAAATTAATGCCGCGCGGGTCGGGCATAGCAATTTGTTTATTCGCGGCGTGCAAGGACGTTCTACCAGCAAAATTTTGTTATTAATCGATGGCGTGCCCATGCGCGATTTGTTCTGGGGCAATTTTAATGTCGATGAGATGATTAATTTAGCTCAGGTAGAGCGGGTTGAACTGTTAAATGGCCCAGGTTCAGTGTTATATGGTGCAAATGCCTTTGCAGGGATTATTAAAATCACTACCAAATCCGAAGGACGTTCAATTGAAGCCGGTTATGGGGTGTTAGACAGTTATAAAGATGGCGAAACGGAGCAACATCATTTTCAACAAGTGGTGGTGGAAGGTAGCACCGATCATGTTTATGGCTTTGCTGAATATTATGACTCGGAAGGCTTTAACCCTGAACGCAACCGTTCTGGTGAGTTAGACACCCAAGCCCAACGCAAACATAAAAAAGCGGCATTTGTAAAATATAACAACAATGGCTTAACGGCCTTGGCATCAGTGAATGATTATGAGTATCCCTATACCTTATCGGATACAGGTAACGAGCGCGAATTTCACCGCGAACCTAGTTATGCCAGCGTGCAATACCAGCATGAGGATAAACAAGGCGGAAGCTATCATGTGCAAGGCTTTGTTAATCGCTCTAATTTGAGTCGCGTTGATGACAGTTACACCGATGAGGGCGACTTAAAACGCCACCGTATTGGTTATCGCAATGGCTGGTTGTTGGGCTTAGATGCTGATAGCAGTCGGCGTTGGGGAGATCATCAAGTCACGTTTGGGCTGTCTTGGCTGCGTGATGAAGGCGGTCGCCATGAGAATGTCAGTTATAACTACAAAAATGGCGCACTGAGCAGTATTTCCAGTTCAAATTTATTGTTGGAAGACCCCAGTCGGGATGATATAGGCTTGTTTGTTCAGGACTTATGGCAATTCAACCGCTATTTAAGTGCAACAGCAGGCATGCGTTATAGCTATTTGTCTGACTTTGATAACCAATTGACTTATCGCTTGGGCTTAACAGGCCAGTATGAGCAATGGTATTCCAAACTGTTGTTTGGCACAGCATTCCGCGTACCGACTTACCGCGAGTCGCTTAAGCTTTATGATAATCCGCTGATTGGTCGCAATCTGCTCAAACCAGAAACACTCACCACCTTAGAAGCACAATTAGGCTATCGTTTTAGCAAAGCAGACATCAATGTCACGCTTTACCGCAATAGCTACAATGATTTTATCACTGACTTACCTACTAAATCGGTGAATGGTCAATATCTCACCCCCGACGCGCCCGAAGACGGTGACGAATACAGTTATAACTTAGATGAGATTAATACCTTTGGGGTCGAATTAGGCGGCACTTGGTATCCCCAGTCTAATTTCAGCCTACGTTTTGCCCTGTCAGCGTTGTTAACGGCTGAAGAAACGGCTGGTTTGCAGCCTGAAAACACTGAATTATTAGTAGACTGGTATGCAGGCACACGAGATTTAGGCTTTTTAAGCGAATATACCGCTAGTCTAGCCGCAGGCTGGCAGATTTCTCCACGTTATCGCTTGGGGGCAAGTGTTTATTATGTAGGCGCACGCAGTCTCACTAGCGATTATCAAAGCCGTATCGATCCTGAATTGCGCAACGCCAGCAATGCCGATGCTTATACGGTGTTTAACCTCAATGCCACAGCGAGTTTGTATCAAAATTGGGCGTTGTCTTTTTACATCAATAATCTTTTTGATACCCGTAGTTATGGACAGCATATGCAAGACCCTACGGAGTATGATATTGAGAATGCGGGGCGGGTGTTGGGGGTTTATTTGAAGGCGAGTTATTAAGCGGTACGACATATCGGCGGATGACGGCTTACGCCTTATCCGCCCTACAAAATTTGTTCAAATTTCAAACACACGTGATTCTTTGACAACCTCTCAGTTTGGGAATCTACTAATACCCCTAAAAATCCCCACCCCCATGTCAAAACCTTGCTACTCTTATTACACTAGACCGAATACAAACCCCTGACACACACAAACCTAAGCAAGCCTGACATGTCGAATTTAAGTAAAACCGATCCCCTCCTGATGAGTGCGCTACTCATCATCGCCTCTGAAGCTATGTTTGCCAGCATGGCTGCCACTATCAAAGTTGTCTCCCTCGAACTCCCCAACGAAGTCATCGTATTCTGCCGAAACATCACCGTCACCCTACTGCTCCTACCTTGGGTTTGGCGGCATGGCTTCACCTCACTTGGCACCGATAAATTTCACCTACACCTGATCCGCGCCCTTTCAGGACTCGGTGCCATGTACTGCTTCTTCTACACCATCGCCCACATTCCTCTCGCCGAAGCCGCCTTGCTCAAAATGAGCACCCCGATATTTCTTCCCATCATTGCATGGCTATGGCTCAGCGAATACATCTCCCCCACTGTGCGCCTCGCCATTTTATGCGGCTTCATCGGTGTCACTTTCATCTTGCAACCCAGTATGGACACCTTTAGCTCGGTTTCCTTGCTCGCTTTACTCGGCAGTGCCCTCGCTGCCCTTGCAAAAGTCGGTATTCGCAAAATGGCCGAGACCGAACCCAGCACCCGTATCGTGTTTTACTTCGCCACCATCAGTGCTGTCTGCGCCAGCATCCCACTGTTTTGGGCATGGAAAACCCCCGACTGGCACGGCTGGGTATTGTTATTAATGCTCGGCATCTTCGGCACATTGGGACAACTGTTCATGACCCGCGCTTACAGCCTCTCACCCTCTGGTCAAGTCGGTGGCTTCACGTATGTTGCGGTATTATTCGCCAGTTTATACGGCTGGTTATTCTGGGATGAATGGGTTGATCATTGGTTCTTCTTCGGCGCGGGCTTAATCTGCTGTGCGGGCTTTATGATTATGTACGATGGTCAACGCCAACGTCGCCGCGAACGGCAAAACCTTGAATTAAATGCTGGTACAGAACTGGATGCGGTGAAAACCTCAGCATAAGGGGATAAGGCTCGCTATACTGAGACAGTAACGGTTTATCTCTCGTTTATTCTTATTTTGTGGAGATTTTTGTCTATGTGTAACACCTGCGGCTGCAACATCACGGCAGGCAACGAACATTTAATACAAACTGATGGTGCACTGGCCACGACTGAAGATGGCAAAGCTGCCGTCACGGTTTTGCAAAATCTTTTGTCGGCCAACGATCATCAAGCCTTACACAACCGTGAACATTTTGACAGCCACAAAGTGCTGGCTATCAACTTAATGTCCTCACCAGGGTCTGGCAAAACTGCGCTGTTAGAAGCGACCTTAGATGGCTTGCGCGGCGAATTTAACATGGCGGTGATTGAAGGCGATTTAGAAACTGAAAATGATGCCGAACGCATCCGCAATAAAGGCGTGACCGCAATCCAAATCGTCACCGGCACCGCTTGCCACTTAGATGCCCACTTAGTGCATCAAGCCTTGCATCAGTTAGACTTGTCAAACGTCGATATTTTATTTATTGAAAACGTTGGTAATTTGGTTTGTCCTGCCAGCTTTGACTTAGGTCATCACCGCAATGTCACCTTATTATCAACCACCGAAGGCGATGATAAACCAGCAAAATATCCGGTCATGTTCCGTGCTGCTGATGTAATGTTACTGAGTAAAATAGACTTATTGCCTGTATTAGATGATTTCGATCCTGCTCGTGCTGAAGGCTGTTTACGCCAACTGGCAAGCCCTGCCCCTGTGTTGCAATTGTCCGCCCGCAAACAACAAGGTTTAGATGCGTGGTTTGATTGGTTACGCCAAGAAGTTGCCGCCCAACGCGAGCGCGTTGCCCAAGGGCAAACTGCACGCCCAGCGATTCAACCTGACGGTGCACGCTTACATGGTCATGAACATGCGCCGCATCATCATCATGAACATGATCATGCGGTCGAGTAGCCCTGTAATGGTCTAATAATCTTGAAGAGAACAATAGCCAACAAAAGTTGATAATTTAGGAGAAATTAGATGAATCAGACAAATCGTAAACCTCGCCAGACATACACAGCGGAGCAAAAGCTGGAATATGCCAAGTTGATGGTGGAAGAAGGTTATAAGTAATTGGACAATTTTACGCAAAACTTACAGCTTTGATATTACTGTATTTTTACCGCTTTAAAATGTCAATTAATTAAATCTTGTTACTTAGCAACAGACAAATAGAAGAAATCTCAGGCGCAGGTACAACCGCCATTATCCGCTGGAAAAAGCAGTATTTACAGGAGTTGAAAGGCGAAACACCACAAGGTAAACGCGCACTGACAGCAGAACAGCAGCAGATTCAAGAGCTAGAAAAACAGCTTTGGCGAGCTAAACGGGATAATGAAATCCTAAAAAAGGCTGCCGCTTTACAAACCTAGCCTTGTATCCCTCACTCACGTTACGCGGCACACACTTTTGAATAATAGTAATCAATGACTTACGAATTAAGCTGGTTTTGTAAGTCATTGATTCTTTGTTGTCAAGCAGTGCAAAAATGGAGTTTTTTTACAGCCTCTATTGGCTGATAACAATTTGTCACGCTGCAACATAAAATACGCACGCAATACCCCTAAAGGGGTTTTCTCGTTCCCACCATGTTGGTCCACTGCCATTAAGTTAGACAAACTATTGCGCAATTACAGATTTATCCTGTATTTAAAATAACGCCTGCGCCAATAAATACACAATCAGCGCAATTAAACCACTCCCCACCAATAATACAAAAACACCGCTTTCCCACGGTTTAATCGCATTGGCAGTTTCATGACTGTTGACATCAGTTTCTGTGTGCATGAATTCTTCTCCTGATTATTGTTTTTCGTGCAAAGATTGCGGTAATGCTAGGCACTACCCATAGTGCAATGAGGTTTTAAAACTTGCATCGAGGTGTGAATGCACTTCAAATATACCTCGACACTGTTCTATTGGATAGTTCTCTTTTCAGAATGAATCAAGACACTTTTTAGATAAACCATAAGGAGCGGATATGGATTTAAAAGACAGCAGTTTGTTAAAGCAACAAGCCTATATCAATGGTCAATGGTGTGCTGCTGATAGCGGAAAAATGCTGACCGTAACAAATCCCGTCAACGGCGAAGCTTTAGCCACCGTGCCCGATATGGGGGAAGCGGAAACCCGTGCGGCGATTGACGCAGCAAATGCAGCATGGCCTGCATGGCGTGCCTTAACGGCTAAAGAGCGTTCGGTCATCTTGCGTAATTGGTTTAACTTGGTTTTAGCCAATCAAGACGACCTCGCGTATTTGATGACTTTAGAGCAAGGCAAACCGCTCGCTGAAGCTAAAGGCGAAATTGCTTATGGTTCTTCATTTATCGAATGGTTTGCTGAGCAAGCTAAACGTGTATATGGCGATACCATCCCTAGTCCTAAGTCAAATCAACGCCTTGTAGTAATCAAACAGCCAATTGGTGTCACGGCTGCCATCACGCCGTGGAATTTTCCTAACGCCATGATTACCCGCAAATGCGCCCCAGCTTTGGCGGCAGGCTGTCCTGTAGTGGTTAAACCGGCTTCTAGCACACCTTTATCTGCACTGGCTTTGGCAGAATTAGCAGAACGTGCTGGAATTCCTGCGGGTGTGTTTAATGTGGTCACGGGCAGCGCGCGTGCTATTGGCGGCGAGTTAACCCGCAATCCTATTGTGCGTAAATTATCCTTTACTGGCTCCACTGAGATTGGTCAGCAATTAATGGCACAATGTGCGGACACCGTGAAAAAAGTGTCGTTGGAATTGGGCGGTAATGCGCCGTTTATCGTGTTTAATGATGCTGATATAGATCAGGCCGTGGCAGGCGCGATGATTTCTAAATATCGCAATACCGGACAAACTTGCGTTTGTGCCAACCGTTTTATCGTACAAGCCGGTGTTTATGATGCTTTTGCGGAAAAATTAGCCGCTGCCGTGGCGCAATTAAAAGTGGGCAATGGCTTAGAAGAAGGTGTGCAGCAAGGGCCTTTAATTAACGAACAAGCCTTAAACAAAGTTGAACAACATATTGAAGATGCGGTCAGCAAAGGCGCAACTATTGTGCAAGGTGGCAAACGGCACGCACTGGGCGGCACATTCTTTCAACCAACCGTGTTAACCAATATCACGACTGATATGTTAGTGGCCAAAGAAGAAACTTTTGGCCCTGTCGCACCATTGTTTAAATTCGACACTGAAGAACAAGCCATTGCCATGGCGAATGATACCGAATTTGGTTTAGCAGCCTATTTTTACAGCCGAGACATCGGGCGCGTGTGGCGCGTCGCAGAAGCCTTGGAATACGGCATGGTCGGCATTAATGAAGGCTTAATTTCTAATGAAGTCGCGCCGTTTGGCGGTGTGAAATCGTCCGGCATTGGGCGAGAAGGCTCTCAATACGGTATTGAGGAATTTTTAGAAATTAAGTATTTGTGTATGGGTGGTTTGTAGGAAAAGCTGGCTGTATAGAATTCGGGGCGGATGACGCTTAATGCCTTATCCGGCCTACAATGCAAACCCAACTCAATTACCCGTAAAACTATAGCTAACGCACTGTAAAAAGAATAGTTGTAGGTCGTATAAGCGCAGCGTCATACGACATTAACGGCGGATGACAGCTTACGCCTTATCCGCCCTACATCAAACCTATTTTAAAGTGCGTTAGCTATAGAGCTTGTAAAAGAACCGCCTGTGTCTGAATCAGGATTTTCAGAATTTAAGAATTAACAGGATTATCAGGTATTTGTAATTCTGAAAATTTCTAAATTCTGTGAATTCTGATTCAGACAAGAAATTCTTTTACAACCCCAAACTGGCCTTGTATCCTCCACTCTCCGCACAAAACATCTCTACACATTATCAGGATATTTACTGATAACAATTTGTCACGCTGCAACATAAAATACCCACGCAATACCTCTAAAGAGGTTTATACTGTCAATAAGCTGTAATATATAATTAAGTTATAGTGACAGAACACTCAGCACGTCTAGCATGTGCCTATCAGCATTATTTTAATAACGGTAAAACCGGCTATAACACAGACCATACAAAGGAGCGGAAACACATGAGCAAGCAAATTCTTGTCGTCGATGATGAACCCAATATTTTGTTATCATTAGAATTTTTAATGAAACAAGCCAAGTATACGGTGAAAACAGCGCGAGACGGGGAAGAAGCGCTGAAAGCTGTGGCTGATGCTCCACCGGATTTAATCTTATTAGATGTCAACATGCCTAAATGCACCGGCTACCAAGTGTGTGAAACCATCCGTGCCAATCCAGACTGGCAAGGCGTGCGTATTATCATGCTCACCGCTAAAGGGCGGGATATTGAGCGCGAAAAAGGCTTAGCATTAGGGGCTGATGATTACATCACCAAGCCTTTTGCAACACAAGAAGTTGTTGATAAAGTTAAAGAATTGCTAAGCGAATAAATCATTATGAATGCACGGACACAATTTTGGTTAGGTTTGCTCACCGTGCTAAGCATTATCGGCGCGTTAATAGGCGGTGGTGGCTGGTGGGTATTGCAAAATTTGCAGGATGCCGAGGCGTACAAGACTGTACAAGCGTTTTTAGTCTTAACCGGATTTGGTATTGTGGCAACAATTGCCATCACATGGATGGTATTAGACTCCGCGATTTTCCGCCCATTGCACGCGCTGATCCGTGGCATTGAAATCATGACCCACACCCATGCGGCACATGATTTAGAGTTAACCGGCTTTCATTTATTGAGAGATGTAGCGACGGCTATTCATGGTTTAGGCGAACAACTGCACAAAGCGCGTGGCGAAGTGACGCAAGCCTTAAGCAGTGGTGCTGCACGGGTTGAGGCACAAAAATTACGCTTAGAAACGATTTTAAAAGACCTCGACAGTGGTGTAATGGTGTGTGATACGCAAGGGCGTATTTTGCTATACAACCCCGCTGCGGTGCATATTCTCAATAATCATGTGTCGATTGGCTTGGGACGTTCTATTTATGATGTGATGGCACGTTCGCCGTTAGAGCATAATTTAAATTTATTGCGTTTGCGCCACACGACTCCAGCCGAACAAGCGCAAGAGTTAGACGAAAAACAATTAGTCGAATTTGTCATTACGGCACAAGACAGCGATATTGTGTTGCATTGTCGTTTAATGCGCTCTTTTGAAAATGGTCGGGAAACGGGCTTTGTGTTGGCCTTTACCGATGTGACACGACGCGCCTATTTACTGCGACAACACAATTACTTGTTGCGCACCTTATTAGATGATACTCGTTCACCTTTAGCCAGTTTACGCGCCGCCGCAGAGAATTTATCTGCATATCCTGACATGGAAGCTGAGATGCGGAACTCTTTCTGTCAGGTGATTGCGCAAGAAAGTTCACAGCTTAGCGAGCGGGTCGAAGAAGCCTCGCGTGAACGGCGTTTGTTAGAAGGCGGCGAGTGGTCAATGGCCGATACTTATTCTGCGGATTTGATTAACTGTATCATTGAACGCATTAACACACGCGGGCAAATTCACTTAACCATGACAGGGCAACCGTTATGGATACACGTTGATAGTCACGCACTGATTTTATTGCTTGAACATTTGCTGCAACGCATCAGCGAACATACAAAGACAGCGCAATTTGAATTGGAAACCCTGATGGGGGATCGTCATGTGTACTTAGATGTGATTTGGCAAGGTCAAGCCTTGGCAGATAGCCTGTTAAGTGCATGGCACGAGGACGAGTTGCAAGGTATTGTTGGCGCGACTACGGTGCAAGAGATTTTAAATACCCATGACAGTGATTTCTGGAGCCAAAGCCATCGCCAAGAGGGTTACGCCTTATTACGCATTCCATTGCCGATTTCTCGCAAACAATGGGAACAACCTAGCGAAAAATTAGGCCATCGCCCAGAGTTTTACGACTTTAATTTGCCAGAAATTTTACAGAACTTAGGTGATATTGCAGATCGTCCGTTAAATTCACTGGAATTTGTGGTATTTGATACCGAGACCACAGGTTTACATCCCTCAGAAGGCGATGAAATCATTTCTATCGGCGGTGTGCGGGTGGTGAATAACCGCATTTTAAGCGGTGAAGCCTTTGAACAACTTGTGCACCCTGGCCGCAGCATTCCTAAAGCCTCGATCCGCTTTCATGGCATCACGGATGACATGGTGGAAGGTAAGCCCAATGTTCTGCAAGTGTTGCCGCAGTTTAAAGCCTTTGCTGGCGATGCGGTGTTAGTCGGGCATAATGTCGCGTTTGATATGAAGTTTTTACAACTGAAAGAACAAGCCAGCGGCATTCAGTTTAATAATCCTGTCTTGGATACGTTGTTATTATCGGTCTGTCTGCATCCCCATACGGAAAACCACTACTTAGACAGTATTGCTGAACGCTTAGGGGTGGAAATTGTGGATCGACATACTGCCTTAGGCGATGCCATTGCCACCGCACAAGTATTCTTAAAACTGGTTGACTTGTTAATGGCCAAAGACATTACCACCTTGCGCCAAGCCATTGCCGCTTCGGAAAAAATTGTCGATGTGCGTAAGCAACAAGCACAGTTTTAAGACCGTCGGGCGGATAAGACGCAAACCGTCATCCGCCATGACTTGTTGTTTGAATCAGCGTTGGCAACGTGAAAGCCTTTTCAGAATGCACTGCATAACCTGAGTTCGACGAAATATTTTTTGTAAAAACAATTGGTTTCTCGTTCCCACGCGCTTTGAGGCTGTAAAAGAACTGGCAAAAACGTCCATTTTTCGCTTGTAAGTCATTGATTCTTCGTTGTCAAACAGTGCAAAAATGGAGTTCTTTTACAGCCTCGCTTTGCGTGGGAATGCAGTCACGACGCGCTGCGTCGCGGGTTTGTTCCAAGATTGAGCTAAATCCGTCGTTTAGTTCACTCGTGACGTGGCACGTCACGACTGCATTCCCAAATGACATTTGGGAATGAGAAGCATAACTTTGTTTTTAATGATAATTCTCATCGAACTCAGGTACACAGGTTGAAATAGTTTAAGCTTGTGCATCCTGATATTAACGATGTGCAGAGTATGCGGCGGATGACGGCTCACGCCTTATCCGCCCTGTTATAACCCAGTCAATAGCCAAAATAAAAAGAAAACACTCGGCAATAGGTACACGAAAACTTCCACTTTGAAAAAATGCTTTTTTCATCGGAGTATTTCGTGTTGTCATTT
>QKBZ01000204.1 GCA_003245895.1 Beggiatoa sp. | reverse complement strand
ATTGACATTTTGAAGCAGTAAAAATACAGTAATATCAAAGCTGTAAGTTTTGCATAAAATTGTCCAATTACTTAAATTCAATGATTCAACATACAACTCTATCGCTCGGACGATATTTGTCTCAGATACATATTCATCTACGCTCGGCGGCAACAAGCTGACTTGCTGACGATTAACTCCGACTTTGTAACGACGTGTTGTCATTTTGACTCTATTAACTGCTTTGGGTTGGAATGTAGGAAAATTATACTTTTTTAACGGTTCTTTTACAGCCTCAAAGCGCGTGGGAACGAGTTAAAGTCGAATGACGGCTATCGCCTTATCCAACTTACAATACTCTCGTTACGCCTTCACCGCATCAATATCCCAAATCTCCCGCGCATATTCCCGAATCGTGCGATCTGAAGAAAATTTACCCATATTAGCCGTGTTCAAAATAGCGCGGCGTATCCATTCTTCTGGCTGGCGGTATAAGGCATCGACTTGCTGTTGACAGGCGACATAATCCGCGTAGTCAGCGAGCAGGCAATAACGGTCGCCGCCGTGGGTGAGGGCATCGACAATCGGGCGGAAGCGATCCGGTTCTTCAGGTGAGAAATAACCACTGCTGATCATGTCTAATACTTGTTTTAACTCGCCGTTGCTTTCGTACCAGTGCCACGGGTTATAACTGTTGGCTTTTAAGCTTTCCACTTCTTGCGCGTTCATGCCGAAGATAAAAATATTTTCTGCGCCTACTTCGTCTCGAATTTCCACGTTTGCGCCGTCTAACGTGCCGATAGTTAACGCGCCGTTTAAGGCTAATTTCATATTGCCGGTGCCGGAAGCTTCAGTGCCTGCGGTAGAGATTTGCTCGGATAAATCGGCGGCAGGGATGATTTTTAACGCGGTGGACACGTCGTAATTTGGGATAAATACTACTTTTAAGCGGTCGCCAATGCGCGGATCATGGTTTACCACGTCCGCTACATCGTTGATTAATTTAATAATCAGCTTGGCTTGTGCATACCCCGGTGCGGCTTTACCGCCGAAAATGAAGGTGCGTGGCACAAAATCACAATCAGGGTTTTCGCGTAAGCAACGGTAAAACGTGATCACATGCAACACATTGAGTAATTGGCGCTTATATTCGTGAATCCGCTTAATTTGTACATCAAATAAACTGTTTGGGTTAATGTCGATGTCTAAGCGTTGTTTGATAAATTCGGCTAAGCGGAGCTTGTTATTCTGTTTCACTTGGCGGAAGTTTGCTTGAAAGGTTTTATCTTCCGCTAATGGAATTAATTTTTTCAGTTGGTCTAAATCGCTTAACCATGTACGCCCAATATTTTGGCAAATTAAATCGGTTAATTCTGGGTTTGCTTCATTTAACCAACGACGCGGCGTAATGCCATTGGTTTTATTGACAATGCGATGCGGAAAGAATTGCTCGAAATCAGCAAACGTCGTTTCGCGCATTAACTGCGTGTGCAACGCCGCCACGCCGTTGACTTTATGACTGCCAACAAAAGCTAAATTGCCCATGCGCACATGCTTGCCGCCTTCTTCGCCGATGATAGACATACGGCGCATGCGATCCACATCACCGGGGTAACGGTGACTCACATCGCGTAAGAAACGATGGTTAATTTCGTAAATAATTTGTAAATGACGCGGTAATAAAGTTTCAAATAAGGAGACAGGCCACACTTCTAAGGCTTCTGGCAATAAAGTGTGATTAGTATAAGAGAAAGTTCTAACCGTAATGCTCCACGCAGTTTGCCAACGCAAATGGAAACGGTCTAATAAAATGCGCATTAATTCAGGGATGGCAAGCGCGGGGTGGGTGTCGTTTAACTGGATGGCGACTTTATCCGGCAAATTATCAATGGTGCGATAATGTTGCAAATGCTTGTGGATAATGTCTTGTAAAGACGCGGAGATAAAAAAGTATTCTTGTTTTAAACGCAGTTCTCGACCGCTAAAGGTGCTATCGCTGGGATATAACACTTTTGATAAGGTTTCAGAGACGTTTTTATGCTCTACCGCTTTGATGTAATCGCCTGCGTTAAAAAATTCTAAATCGAAATCGCGCGAGGATTTTGCCGACCACAAGCGCAGGTTGTTCACTGTTTCCGTGTTATAACCAGGGATAGGCATGTCGTAAGCCATCGCCATTACATGCTCGGTGTCCGTCCATTGAAACGCGCTGTGTCCGCTTTCGTGCTGGTATTCCACCACATGCCCGCCAAATTCGACGGGGTATAAAATTTCAGGGCGCGGAAATTCCCACGGGTTGCCGTAACGTAACCAGTTGTCCGGCTGTTCGCGTTGCCAGCCGTTATGAATGTGTTGGTGAAACATGCCGTATTCGTAACGGATGCCGTAGCCTTCTCCAGGCAAACTTAAGGTCGCCAGCGAATCGAGAAAGCAAGCGGCTAAACGGCCTAAACCGCCATTACCGAGCGCGGCCTCGGGTTCCATGTCGATAACGGCTTCTTCGGAGGCTTCAAATTCGTGCAATAAACTGCGGCAAGGCTCGGCGATGTCGAGGTTTAAAATACTGTTGGTCAGACTGCGCCCGATTAAAAATTCTAGCGAGAGATAATACACCCGCTTAGCATCGCGTTGCTGATAGCGTTGCGTGGTGCGCATCCAGCGTTCTGTTAAGCGGTCTCGGATCGTGTGCGCAATGCCCATAAACCAATCCCGTTCAGATAAATCCTCTGGATTTTTGCCCACGGTGTAATGCAAATGGTTAGCAATGCCTCGACGAATCGACCGCTCATCTAGGCGCTGTTCGCTGGGTTTTAATGTGCTTGCAACGCGCTTGCTCATGACAGCCTGACCTCACAGTGTTGGGATTTTTGGTGGTGGATGCTCACGTTAAGGTAATCTCGCGCAAGGTGCAAGCTTCTCGCCAAATTGTTGACTTCGCGCGTGTTACAGGTTTAAACGGTCGTAATAACGAATGCGATACACCAAACGCCGCGCCGCTTCCTCCTCGCCGTCTTGAAACCCCGTCCGATTATGCAACACGTTATTGCACAACACGCCTTCACCTGCGTTTAAGCGGTAGTGCAAATGATAAGGGCTATCGCTGGCTAAAAACTCGCGCAAACAGGCTACCGCGTCTTGCACTGTGCTATCCGGCAACCATTCGATATAGCGTTGTCGTCCGCTGTAGCGCATGTGTAAGCGTCCTTGCCCGTCGAATTGAAATACTGGCCCTGTGTTCTCTGCCCTCACGATTTGCCCTTGCTGGATATTGGCCGGAATGGTCATTACCTTGGCTTGCATCAAAGCCGTGATAAAACGCGGATCGGTGTCGCGCAAATGGATATACGCCAGTTCATGATCCACATAGGCATTCTCGCCACCACTTGCCGCCTGCCGCACGCAATACATCAGCAATGCCCACACTTGCGCCTCGGGTGCGTTGTAATAGCCATCGGTGTGCCAGCTCAGTGGGTGATTGCTGTAGGGAATATAGTCTTGTGCCTCGCCTGCGTTGGCGACTTGTAAGGCGGTAATGCCGTCGGCTTCTGTGCATAAAGTGGTGTCGATGCGTTGTAAGCCCAATTGTGCGCCGAATTGGGTTAAGGCGTTTTTGTCGATGATTTCAGGGTGAGCAAAGCGGTAAATGGCTAAATTAGCGCGTTGTATCGCGTGGGCGAGTTGTTGGCGTTCTTGCGGGCTGACTTGATAAGGATTTTTTATATCCACAATCAAACTTGTTATTTGTAATGGATAGTATGCGAGTTTTTGTGTTCGCCATGCAAAATAGGCAGAATCATCAACAGGCTGTTTGAGTGTGTTGTCTATATTCATAATAATATCATCTGATTAGTGTTTGAGTTTATTTCGTTCTGAGTATGGGAGTTTGCAATCAGTCTTGTTTTTATAATTGAGTATTTTTATCGGTTATTAATCATTTTTGTGGGCGCGTGTTGTAACTTAGTGATTTGCTCAAGATTTAAATTTGTTAATAACCTTATGAATAAGCTTGTAAATAAAATTTGCTTGACTAATGAATGGCAAATAACTAATTTAGTATATTAGTTTACATTGAATTACTAACAATGATGCGGCGCATCATTATTTATTACTGAAATGTGACTTACAGGCTAAATCTTAATTGATGGGCTGTAAACTACTAAAAAAGCAGTCATGCTGCTAGAGGAGGATTTGAGTTTGCTTGTTCCCAAGCTCTGGCTTGGGAACACGGGCTGCCAAGCTCCAGCTTGGCGAGTTGCGACGGGAAGCTAGAGCTTCCGTACTGGATTCCCAAGCCAAGAGCTTGGGAATCAGCAAACAATTCACACATCAAAAACAGCCTAATCGGCGGATGACGGCTTCGCCTTATCCGCCCTACAAAAACGCTTTTTCTGGAGGCAGTGCTGATGAGTAAAGAATTGCACGATACCCCAATGCTGGATCAGCTAGAAAGCGGGCCGTGGCCTAGTTTTGTCACCGGCTTAAAACGCTTGGCTCAAAATGAGGGTAAACAGTATCAACCGATGATGGCTGATTTACTGGGTCAATTAGAACATTCCTATGAAACCCGCAAAGGCTATTGGAAAGGCGGCACGGTCGGCGTAATGGGTTACGGCGGCGGCATTATTCCGCGTTTTTCCGAAGTGGCGGCGAAATTCCCTGAATCTAAAGAATTCCATACTTTGCGGGTGCAACCGCCTGCCGGTATGCATTACAACACCCAAATTCTGCGCCAATTGTGTGATATTTGGGAGCAACACGGCTCCGGTTTGATTGCCTTGCACGGGCAAAGCGGCGACATTATGTTTCAAGGTGCAAAATCTGAGAACGTGCAAGCGGCGTTTAATGCTTTAAATGAAATCGGTTTTGATTTAGGCGGCGCAGGGCCTGCGGTACGCACGGGCATGTCTTGTGTTGGTGCGGCACGCTGTGAGCATTCTTGTGCCAATGAGCAGAAGATTCACCGGACGTTGGTGAATAACTTTTTGGATGATATGCACAGACCTGCCCTTAACAATTAGGGGTCTTTAGCAGCAATGCTAAAGTAATAAACTGCTTTAATTGCTGGAAAGCCCTGAGAGCCATTAACACGACAACGTAATCAGCAATGATCAGCGTGAGCGTTTAAAAAGCTTAATGGATTGGGTAATCAGCAGCTAAGTTTCAGTGTTGTCGCGTTGTAGGGCGGATAAGGCGTAAGCCGTCATCCGCCGTAAATATCTGCACACTGTCTGAATCAGGATTTACAAGATATGAGGATGCACAGGATAAAGACATTTCAATACAAACACCGTTCAGATTTTTGCACGGTTCATTCTGAAAATTCTTTAATCCTGTAAATCCTGATTCAGACAACCCGCGTCACGGCGGATGGCGGCTTGCGCCTTATCCGCCCTACAAC
>QKBZ01000107.1 GCA_003245895.1 Beggiatoa sp. | reverse complement strand
GTGATACTGATATAGACAAATAACAAATATTATGGGAGGTATTAAGGGGGGTGATGTGGGGAGCTTGTTTTGGTCAGTGTTGAATCTACAGACAAGTTCTCATAGTATAACCATCTCTTTTAACTCATTTCTAATTCTTATCATGCTAATACGTTTCACTGTTGAAAATTTCTTATCATTTAAAGAGCGCGTCGATTTTAGTTTAATCGCTTCTCCTGACACGCATTTTAAACATCATGTAGTGAAAGATGATAATAATCCAGAAGATATTGGTGTGCTGAGAACTTCTGTTATTTATGGAGCAAATGCGTCTGGTAAATCAAACTTGATCAATGCTATTGATTTTGCCAAAAGATTAATTATTAAAGGTGTTGATAAAAATAAAAATATTCTTATTAAAAAATTCAAATTAGATAGAAGTTGCTTAGACAAACCAAGTCGTATTGAATTTGAATTTAAATGCCAAGAGAAGCAATATGCTTATGGTTTTGTTGTTAATGAAGCATCTGTTTATGAAGAATGGTTGTTTGAAATAGGCATTCACAAAGAAATTGCTATTTTTGAACGACAAGAAAAAAACATTAATTTTAATTTTGAATCTGACCTACTTAAAAATATCTCAGAAGATGAAAAACAACGTCTAAGTTATGAAGCAAAAAGCACTCGCAACAACTTACTATTTTTAACAAATACGATTGAAAGAGAAATTATTTACTTTAATCCAATTTCTGAATGGTTTGATAAAAGCCTAGTTGTCTTATTCCCCAAAAATAAAGACTTTCCCTCTATACATGAGTTGTTTGCATCTGAAGTGGGTAGAGAGGATATTTTTTTAAATAAACTAAGTGAGCTGTTAAATTTCTTTGATTTTGATATAAAAATTGGGGCAAATAATATTGAGTTAAGTAAAAATGATATTATACCTGATTATGTAAAAAAAATGATTCATAGTGACTTTTCTCATGATGAAGAAAATTTCAAGTTATTTTTACCTTCATTTAATACAGTCATCTTTAAAAAGGAAAGTGAACTATTTTCAAAAGAATTATTTTCTTGGAAAAATGATAGTTCAGGTGATAGTGTTCGTTTTGAAATTAGAGAAGAATCTGATGGTACACAACGTATTATAAACCTGATCCCAATGCTATTACAGCTAGGAAGTGGAGATTATACTTTTATTATTGATGAAATCGAAAACAGCCTACATACATTATTGATTAATAAAATTTTTGACTATGTATTAAACCATGATTCAATAAAAGGAAAAACAAGCCAATTAATCGCAACCACACATGATGTGTTATTACTGAATACAAACAACCTTTTCAGAAAAGATGAAATTTGGTTTGTAGAAAAAAATAAGCAAGGTGCATCAAGATTTTACTCGTTAGCCAATGCTGATATTGAAGAATTAGACTTAGTTAAAGGCTACTTAAAAGGCCGATTTGGTGCAATTCCATTGTTTAAAAATACTATGAGTGAGAATGAATAATGGGAAGGACTCGTAATGCAGATTATGAGAGAATTGCTGATAACATTTCAAGCAAGCAGCAAGGGTTTAAACTATATTTGATAGCAGCAGAAGGCGATAAGACTGAAGCTCAATATTTTCAAGCAATAGAAGACTTATTTAAAGATAAAGACATAAGCAATGTTCATGTTGAATTTATTGATAGAACAGAAGCTGATGCTAACAAATCAGACCCCAAGTATGTACAGCAAACATTAATAGATTTAGAAAAACAACTAGAAATAAAAGGTTATCAAATTACGGAGAAAGATGAATTATGGTTCATCGTCGATGTGGATGAGTATAACAATAGAATTAAACACTTAAATGATTTAGAAAAAGCATGCAATTCAAAAGCATATTATTACATGGCATTGAGCAACCCTTGTTTTGAAGTATGGCTTATTTTGCATTTTACAGAAGAAACTATATTTAATGATTTTTTTGAAAATTTAGTCTTCAAGAAGCGACCTAAAAAGTGCAAACAAACATTAAACACCTTACGCACATCAGAACATAAAGCCTATACAGACTTATTCCACCTAACCCCAATTGCCAGCGAACGTGCAAAAAAACTTCAAAAATGCACATTAAATGAACAACACCTAGAACAACATGCCTGCACTGATGTGTATAAATTGCTTGATAAGCTTTATGCACTTTTTAATTTAGAGGAAGCAGGATGAGAAGCTATACTTGCAATACTCTCTGCATACTAGTGGCACACCCTGCTTGACTCTACTCTTCCCATCACTCCGACAAACAAGGCTCTAACCTACGCCGTATCTCCTTCAACTGAAACTTTTTAGCGAATTTCAATAACTCATGTGCCTGTTCAGGGCAATCTGGCGTTTGTATCATTTGTTCAAGGTAGTCCATAGCGCTGCGAATATCCCCAGACCGAACAATGCGCAGTAATGCTGCCTTCTGCGTATCACTCAGCGATTTGTTTGGATTATTTAACTTTGGCGATTCGACAAGCTCTGTATATTCCCATTCCAAAGGCAAATTCTTTTGCAAGCTTTTCAGCAATGTTTCACGGTTGATGGGCTTTAATAGAAAGCCTACACACCCAGCGGCACTGGCATTTTCTTTATCTTCCACATAAACGCTGGCAGACACCATAATGACAGGAATATTTTCCATTTTTTCAAAAATATGCTGCTTTTGCACAGTTTCCAAACCGCCCTGCCTTGGCATACGCAAATCCATTAGCACCAAATCCGGCTGCCAAGACTGCACCAGTTGCAAACAAGCTTCACCGCTGTCAGCTTCACGTGTTTCAAAACTCAGTTCCTCCAGCATTAGCCGCAAGACTTCTCGATTATCTGCGATGTCATCAACAATCATAATCCGTAACGGTGCTTCAGCTTGGAGATTGCGATAGCCAATGATGTCTCGTTGCTCTAGCGTGTTCTGCTCTTTTGGGGATAGCTCAAAATCGGCTTTAACAGGAATGCTCACTTGAAAGCAAGCCCCCTCTCCCAAATTGCTATCTAGCGCAATGCTGCCGTCCATTAACTCAACAATTTTGCGAGAAATCGAAAGGCCGAGACCCGTGCCTTGGAGTTTCTGCAACTTGTTACCCGTTTGTGAGAAAGGCTTGAATATTTCTTCGTGTTGTTCGGGTTCGATGCCAGGGCCGGTGTCTTTGACAGTAATTAATAGTTGATCGTTCTGGTAAGCAACACTCAAGTCCACCTGACCTTGATCGGTAAACTTCACCGCATTACCCAGTAGATTGATAATCACTTGGCGCAGACGTTTGGGGTCAATGTGGATGCTATGGGGCAACGGCGCGTTAGCTTGATAATTGAACGCAATCCCCTTTTCGTCAGCACGAAAACGGAACATGTCTACTGTTTCTCGAAGAAAGGTTTCAAGCCCCAGCGGTTCGGGGAATAATTCGATGCGTCCCGCCTCCACTTTAGCCAAATCCAAAATGTCGGAGATCAGGGTCAGTAAATATTGCCCGCCTTTGTAGATAGTTTGAATCTGTCGCTGATGTTCTTGCGTCACGTTTGGCGAGCGTTGCATCGTTTGTGCAAAACCTAGAATTGCGTTCAATGGGGTGCGCAATTCGTGACTCATATTGGCAAGGAAGGCACTTTTAGCACGGTTTGCAGCGTCTGCGGCATCTTTCGCTTGGTTCAATATTGCTTCATTGTTCTTTCGTTCAAAAATGATTGAGACAGTATTGGCCAACATCTCGAACATATCTAATTCATCATCACTGGGTCTGCGAGGGTCTCGAAAATAAATAGCAAAAGTCGCCAATAAATTGTCATCATTATCTAAGATAGGCTGTGACCAACAGGCCATATATCCGTGAACGGGTTGGTATTCACGAAAATCTGCCCAACGGATATCGTCTAACACGTTCTCAACAATGACAGGTTTCTTTAAATAACCCGCCGTACCACAGGAGCCAATATTATTGCCAATCGGCAATGGCGTGATAAATTCGCGCCACACTTCTGGGAAACGAGTCCCTGCGATAGGCACGAGTCCGTCATCAGTCATGATTAAAATTGATACAGCATGATCTTTATTCAGTTCATCAAGATGATCAGTCAGCTTTGATAAAACATCCTCTAACGGGGCATCCGAAAATGAGTGTTTGATAAACTCATTCTGCACTGCAATGAGGTGTTTCCAATCAATAAAATTATCTGTATTTTCTTCCTTCATAGTTAAATGACTCACGATTATTTCAACGCAATAGCCATTTAACTGTATGCAAAGTCAGCAGTTAGCGCCATGGCTAAGCAAGCGGGGATAGGAAATTGTTACGGTAGTTTTTATCTTTTGAGATTGTAAAAGAAGCTTAAAATGCTGTGAATTCTAATTCTGACAAAGCGTTCTTTTAATGCCTCAGATGGTGGGCACGGTTGGTGAAAGTGAGTCCGTTTTGTAGGGCGGATAAGGCGTGAGCCGTCATCCGCCAGAACTGGCTTGGTTCAAACTTCTATTATGTCGGATGACGGCTGTCGCCTCATCCGACCTACGACACAAGAAAACTAGAACGTATACTCCATTCCTAAAAACCAAGCTCGCCCACGATTAGGCACACCTTGGCCTGTATGGTCGATTTGCATCGTGGTTTGATACTCTTTATCCCACAAATTTTGTACTTGCAAATAGCCTAGCCAGTGGCTGTCTAGGTGATACTGTAATTTTGTATCAAATACCCAGTAATCGGCTAAACCAACATAGCCAGTTTCACCTAAAGTATCGCGCTCGCCATGATAAAAGCCGCTTAAGTTCCAATTCCATGCGCCTGACTCGTAGTTAAGCAATACAGAAGCAAGGATGTCAGCCTCGCGGAAAGCAGTGTCTGGTAGTTGGGAAAAATATGACAATGTGCCACGCAATAACCAACTGTCGTTTAATTGATAACTGGCTTCAAGTTCAAAGCCTTGTGCCTCGCTATCTTCACCATTGACATAAGTGGATGCCGTTTTAGTTACAGGCTGCATGGAAATAGGGGTTTCATATTGATTAAAAAACCAACCTAAACTGACATTCCAACCAGCATTATGCAATAACCAAATTAAATCCCATGTTTTCACTACTTCGCTTTTTAACTCAGAATTGCCTAATAAATAAAAATTATTAAACAATCGGCTTTCAAACAAGGAAGGCGTGCGGAATGCTTCACCATATAACACTTTAATTGACTGGGTTTCATTTAATTGGTGTACTAAACCAATACGAGGACTTAGGCGACTGTCAAATGCCTGCGCATTATCGTAGCGTGCGCCTAATGTTAAATGTGTATCAGGCGTAAATTCGTGTAAGTATTGGGCATATAAACCTACATTGCGATGCGCGACTAAATAAGCGACCGGAATATCATAAAGCCCTAATTCAGAGGCGGAAAATTGCGCATAGTTAAACTTAACCTCTGACCACTCTACGCCAAATTGCACACTGTTATAGTCCTGCAATTGCAAATGATTATGCCATTTAGCTTGCAAGCTCTCGCCTGTCCACGCCCCTGTAAAAGCAATTGCCTCTGGACTCAAATCCAAATCGCTGACTGCAATCGTGCCACCGTTTTTGGAATCAATCCAATTAAGCAATAGGTGAGAATTAAACGCTTCTGACCACTTTAAATCGTGTTCTAAACTGATTTGTGTTTGTCTACTTTCATTGTAATTAATCTCATTAGACACATTGCCCAAGGCATAAAACTGTTCATTCGTGCGCTGCCGATGTGAAATATGCAGCGTGGTATCACGATATTGTGTATTTAACTGTATTTCTCTTGCCGTTCTAGGATCGTGCGTTTCGATCATTTTGACCGAATCGAGGGTAAACGTGTCTTGGACTTGATAGCTGTCGCCATGATCTTGCTCAAGGTAAGCATAAGCATCTAATTGCAAGTCACCTTGTTGAAAACTACCCAAAGCATGCGCTTTTCGATGGGAAAAAGCCCCGACACTCGCGCCGACTTCATTAACCCCTTTGCGGGTAATAATGTTGATAATGCCGCTGTGTGCGCTCGCGCCGTACAAGGCGGAACCCGGCCCGCGAATAATCTCTACCCGTTCCACTTGCGACAAGGGCACAATATCATTGGCTGAACTGGTGAGCGGTTCATTAAACGACTTGCCGTCAATCAGCAACAAAACCTCTGTGGATTCAGAAATACTGCGCCGCCCGCGCACACTGTAATAAGCATAAGAAGCCGGTCTATCTGTGTTACGCTGGCTTTGATAACTGGGCACTAAGTTCACCAGTTCGTGCAAATAATTCACACCTAAACGCTTAATTTGCTCATGGCTAAACACCGTCACGGCGGCAGGTACGGTATTCAGTGACTCATCTGTCATAGTGGAGCCAGTAATCGTCACCTCCATGAGTTCACTGAGTGATAATTTGCGTAAGGTGGAAAGGTTTTCTGTCTGTGCCTGTGCTGTGTTCATCAAACAGCATAGTAATGCAAGAAATGTTGTTTGTTTCATAACAGTTTTTTTAGAGGTAGCCAATACGCCACTGTTATTAAGGCAAGAGCAAGTTGTCAGGGGCATGCAATACCCTCACTCACGTTGCGAGTGATAATATTGTTTCTTGATATTTCGTGCCATAACCCCTACACCGCACAGCCTGTTTGCTTGACTCAGTGGCTATGCGTTTTCCCAAGCAAACGCACATAAAAAAACCGTGATTCATTACAAATCACGGTTTCGGAATTTAAGAAGGCATCCCCAAAATTGGGTGGCTTCGAGACCAGTTTGCTGAACCGTGGTGGTTCAGGTGGGAACGTCTGAGAGGCATATCAGGCTTCCTGCTTCGCGGCAGGCTTGCACAACAACGCCAGCACTCTGCTCCCTAAGGTTTTGCTTATAGGTTCAGACGACTCTGCGAGTCGAAACCTAATGGGGATGCCTAAAGCTTTGTCTTAGTTATTACCTTACTGCTTTATACGCGCTAATGCAAGTTCTATTTTGTCTTGCAATTGCTGAATATGATCATGTAAGGCTTGAATGTCTTGCTCTTTCTGCTGCTTGTATTGCATGTACTCATGAATAATATTCAGTGCACTGACCACCACAAGCCGTTCCGTACTGACGACTTTGCCGCCTTCCTTCACTTCTTGCAGTTTTTGCGTTAAATACTGCGCAGAGGATAATAAAGTGTCACATTCTGTCTCAGGACACGCAATGACATAATCTTTATCTAAAATATGTAAACTAACGGGTTTGATCGCTGCTTTGTCAGGACGACTACTCATGAACCGGTTTCTTCCATCGCTTTTAAGCGGGTAATCATTGCTTCAATGCGACTGCGGGCCAGCGCATTCTTTTCTAATAAAGAGGTGCGTTCTGAGATCAAGTTGGCTTGTTGCGAGCGTAACGCCTGATTTTCATTCGCAAGCTGCGAACAAGCATTGACCAATTCTTCTATGCGGGTTTCGAGTACCTGAAAATCAATCATTTCGAGTCGGAGTCTTCAACAATTGTAACAGCATTAAAATAAGCAATACTGATTCCAGCTTAGTCAGAAATCAGTGCGTCCCCTGTGGTAGTAGAAACAGGTTCAACACTTTCTGCGGCAAACACATCTTCTTCTGATGAACTGTCTTGTTCGTTTTCAGTTGCCTCATCACTGGGTTCAGCAGCAGGGTCTTCTAAATCTTCAAATAAATCGTCAAATTCATCTTCAGACGGCGCAGCACCATCATTGACCAAGTATTCACGTCGTTGCAAATACGCATCGCGCATGTACACATAAGGATCAAGTGCCGCCGCATCTAACACGTCTTCTACATCCATGATGTCTGCACGTTGATCGATGGCATCAATTAAGGTCGTGGCTAAATACCAACGTAACACCACATCATCATCGCTTGAAATATAACCACGCGGATCAAAGAAGCTATCAACGCCGCGTCCTACACTGTCGCGCAAGCTGCTAGGGCCAAAGAAAGGTAATACTACATAAGCACCACTGCCAACGCCCCAATAGCCTAGGGTTTGGCCAAAATCTTCGTAGTGCTTAGGATAGCCAAAATAAGTGGCTAAATCTAAAACACCGAGTAGACCTAAAGTCGAGTTAATGACAAAACGGCCTGAGTCAGAAGCCGCTTGTTTAAATTTCAGTTGTAATAAGCCATTGGCGATGACAGATACATCATTTAAATTACTAAAGAAATTTGTAATCCCTTTGTCTACAGGCTCCGGTGCCAATTCTTTATAAGTAGCAGCTAAAGGTTTTAACACCGCTTCATCCACCGCATTGTTAAAGGCAAACATGCGACGGTTTAACGGCTCTAGCGGATCAGGGTTGTCCGTTGTAGCACAGCTAGAAAGTGTCCCAGACAGGACGAGCAGTGCCATTGCAAGGGAAATGGCTTTCAGTCGAGACATTGCAGGAATTTCTTATTCAGGATAATGAAATCGGATTGAACTTGCCTACTGGCAAAATATATTGTGTTAAGGATAAAGCATCGTTTTACACAAATCTAGCTTTATCTGAGCGAAATTATCGCAAAATCTGTATTGGCAATCAGTGCTATATCAAGCGGAAACAATACACGTATCAGGCACTGTGATGGCCTTGCGATTTAGTGAGGCGATGTCCTCACCACATCACCAGATTGTGTCTTGGTCAGCTACGGGATGGAGGAAAGCCTTAGGCTAGAAATTGATTCCCGTTTAAAAGTTAGTTAAGCTGCTTAACCACTTTTGCTAAGCTGCTTAATAAACACAAACACAACAGCAGTACAAAAAAATAATTAGCACAAGCAATAACTTACCCTACACTCTCTTTCACACCACTAAAGCAATGATTATGAAACAACATGTTTGCCTACGATTGTGTATCAGTGTTTTTAGCCTATTCATAGTTTTTTCAAGTTGGGCAGAAACCGATGCCAACAGTGAACAGGCTTTAAGCGAACTGTCTCCAGATGTCTTAATTGTCCGCGCCCAGCAACTTGAGGGTGCCTTGAATTTAATTTATCAGCGCGTATCCGGTTTTACTCAAAATGCGCAAGAAGTCAGTGTACAGTTAGAAGCCAATGCCATCGAACGAGAAGCCTTAGCTGTGCCAGAGCTACCTGAGGCGGTGTCAGCACGCGCCGGTACGGAAGCAGTGCAAAGCAGTTTAACGGCTTGGGATGAGCATTTACAACAATTGGCTGTCTTGCAAGGTTTGCTAGAGAGCCGTCTTGTGTTGGCAAAACAACATCGAGAAATTGCGCTGAAATTAACCAATGAATATCGCTTAGTGGAACAAGCACGGCAACAGGCCGCCCCGCTATTGACCTTATTGCAACAGCGTATTTCTGAACAAGCCATTACCTTAAATCAGTTGCCCGATAATCTACAAGCCTTATTAACCGCGCAAGCAGCAGAGGAGAAGGCACTTTTAGTTGAAGAAATGGCAAATGCTGGAACAGTAGCCAGTGGCGAACAGATTACTATCAGTGCTGCGGCCATCCCAACGATTCCAAATGCCGCATTAACACTTACCAGTTTACTGACCCAGCCGATGGAAGCGGAAAACCGTTGGCGCGCCGAAATTGAGCGCGATGGCTTGCTGTTGACAGAAGCAGACGAAGCGTTAAGCGCATTGAGAACGCAACAGGAACAAGCGCAACAGTTGCAAGCAAGCATGGCTGTAAGCTTACAAGAAGCCAATTACCGCGATAATTTGCAAACTGATTTTGCCAGTCGAGATTTAGCCGATTTAACAGCCTTGCTGGTGATGCAAGCGGAAGACTGGCGCACGGCTGATGAAGTGGCTAAAGAACAAAATCAACATTTGCTCACTAAATTAGACAGCTTAAAAGAAACACAACAAGCTTTTCAGGAGGCAACACCACCGAAAAACATCGATTTTTCAGTGGAAGAAAAGAATAAAGCATTAAAAGCGGTGAAAGAAGCGGCATTAATTGCTGAAGCGACATTGAAGTTTAGAACCGCTCGGCATAAAGAGTTGTCGGCATTGCATGCCAATACCGTAGACTTATTAAAATTCCTCACAGATCAAATGTCGAATGTAGACAGCATCGTTAATCAAACTATTGAATTAGATGTATTATCAGAAGTTGTGACCAATGCAGACATTAACCTACCTGACAGCATTGATGTAGCCTACATTGCCGAGCGCTTACAAACCTTGCAACAACGTCAACAAGAGTTTAAAGCGGCGCAACAGCAATTAAATGAATTAAGTACAGCGTTAGAAAATAGCATTGCTGAAGCAGAACAAGCGATAGTTGAGGCAGAACAAAACTTAGCGCAACGACAAGAATTGCTCTCGTATGAAGAACGCTGGGCTTCCTTTTTAAATGAAGTGGAATCGCAAACTACCTCAGAATTATTAACGACTTTTGAAGATACCTTAGGGGCTTATCAAGGTATTCAAGAGCAATTGCAAGCCATGCAAATTAAAGTGGATATTAGCCAATACATGTTAGATGGCTTAAAAACACATGCGGATGAATTGCATAACCCAATGGTATTAGAGCAAATTCAAGCCACTAAAGAATTTACAACATGGCGCGAAGATTCTGGTATTCATATCACTGCATTGGTAAAAGAAGATGCCTTAGCAGAAGCAGAGCAAGACAAAGCACCACAAGTGACTGTTGCACCGCCTATTGAAGCAGAAACACCTGCGACAGTGTCAACAACAATGGTAGAAGACAGTAACGCTATTAAAACCCCTGCGGATTTAACTAAACAGTCAATTCAATCTGTGCGCCAGTTACGCGACCGCATGGTGAGCCGTAACTTATTGGCTTTGCAAGAACAAGGCGAAGCAGTGGGCAGTTTATTAGCAGCCTATCATGTGCATTTAGAGAATTTGCAATTACAGCAGCAAGTATTGCAACAAAGTTTGGAGTTAGCGCGGCGTGCATGGGGTAGTGCAACAGCCTTGCAAACGCGTAATGCAACGGAAGGCGGACTGGATAATTTACCGGCTGAAGTAAGCACATGGACTTCACGGGAACTAGTACTCAATTTGCAAAAACAGATTGAAGAATTAAAACAACAAAGTCTGAAGGTTGAAAAACAACAAACGACCTTAGCAGAACGGCAATTTGGCGAGGGTTTTTTAACGGCCTTAGTTGATTGGGAAGCGAATTTAACGCGCCAAATTTCGCAATTAAAAGAGCGACAAGAACGTGAGCAAAACTACACACCACCAGACCCTGCAACGATGGATGATTTTGAGAAACGCCGTTATGAACGTCAGGTTAAAGAACGTATTGATGCGGAAGGTACGTGGTTGGAACAAGGTTTAGCCTTGTTTGTGTCTAAGCAAATTGAAGATACCTCTAAGTTATTACAAGCCTATTATGAGAAATTATTAGGTTTAGAATATCGTTATAACAATTTACAACAGCGTAAAGAAAAAACGGATGCTTTAACAAAGTTAACGGTAAGTACACGCGATTTATTCGCGATTATCATTAACACCTTGCAACCGGTGGTAAATAAAGCAAAGCAAAACTTAGAGGTTAAAACCACTCAAGTGAAAGCGGTGTTATACCCTTCACAAACCGCAGAGTTATTAGCTGATTTAAAAGAGAAAACCGGTGTTACTTTAACGCCAAGCGACTTGCCACAATTACCGCCAAGTTTAGATGAAGCCGCTTATCAGGAAGCACAAAATGCCTTAATTGATAGCTTGTTAGAGCCGTGGGCAGAGTATGTGGCATACGGTGAATGGTTAGACTGGTTTAAACAGCAGCAAGTTAAGCTGGGTGGCATTGATACACAAGTTAACCAGTTGAAAGAAACCATTGCCAGCTTAGATTCAACACAGAAAGAGTTGCAACAACAACTGGCTAAGTTATCCGGTTTTAGCGCGGAAACCATTGAAGCAATGCCGGTTGAAGAACAGCCAACAACTAAGCAAATGCGCGAAAAAATGATGTTGGGTGAGATTGGTGTTTTGCGCAAAGAGCGTTTGTTAGAGATGCAATGGGAAGCGTCAAAAACCTTAATTTGGTTATTGGTGATTCCAATCATTGCCTTTATTGCCATTCATATCGTGACCATGCTTGGTCGGCGTGCGGTTGCCAGAGCGCGGGTTTTATCTGAACAAGATGGCAGTCGAGATCGGGTAGATCGCATCAGCATGTTAGTGCATGTCTTCAATATTGCTTGGAAAATATTGGTCATTCTATTGTCATTGATTTACATCTTTAAAGCGGTGAATATCGATGTCATGCCTATCTTAGCCTCTGCTGGGGTGTTAGGTTTAGCCATTGCGTTTGGTGCACAACAATTAGTACGCGACTTTTTCTCTGGCTTCTTTATCTTGTTAGAAAACCAATTCCGCGTTGGCGATACTGTCATCATCAACAATTTAAGCGGTAAAGTTGAGCGCATTACACCAAGAATCACGATGGTACGCAGCACTAGCGAGGGCAGTTTGCACTATATTCCAAACGGTAGTATTAACCATGTTAGCAACAACAGTCGTGAGTTAGGTGTGGTGCGGGTGAGCATTCCTGTCAGCCATCAGGCAAAACCTGAAGCAGTGTTGAAGTGCTTACAACAGGCTATCGGGCAATTACAAGCGCATCCTACTTTTGGCAGCTTGATTCACGGTTGTAGTAATCGTGGTATTGAAGGCTTTGGCGAGTTAGCGATTGAATATTCGGTAGAAATCTGCTGCAAAGCAGGCGAGCAGTGGGAGTTAGGACGTGAGTTCCGCCGTTTAGCGAAAGATTTGTTAACAGAGGCGGATATTGAAATTCCTTCACTTGCTAGTTTAAGCGGTGTGCCGCTTGGGGCTGTTCAAGAGGTTATTGAGCCGAAGTTGCCGTAGGATTGAAGCGTTTGTTAATTGCCAATCTTTAGAGATTGTAAAAGAACTTCTTGTCTGAATCAGAATTAACAGTATTTAATAATTCTTAAAATCCTGATTTAGACAATTCGGCGGTTCTTTTACAAAATCTTTCAAAGCTGTCTAGTAAATTAAATAACGGACTAGTCAATCTGGCATTAACAACAGTTTAGTGCACTGCGCCACTTTCAAACATATCCATTGTCAGTGTTCTATCGGAATAGAATACACCTATCACACGAGAAAAACCTGGTAGTGTAGGAAAGTTTCCTCCTGGATTACCATCAACATCCATCATATTGCAGGTCATAATACTGCGCGATAATTCGGGCACAAATGCTATGTCACAGTCTTGAACTCTATAATTATCCCAATCATCAACTTGATCAGAACGTGGCGCAATTGCTACATCTATATATTCAAACTTGGAATAAAGATTACTTGATTGCCAAGCAATAACTCTATAGGGGTGACCTACAGATTCTAAATCGCTATATATATAGTAAGTGCCATCAATTTTAGCAATCGTCGGATCACCAACACCGAAAGTAGAACCGCCATCTGGATTTGGGTCTACTGCTTTCGTGTCAACCAACGTCCAATCTCCAAGACCGGTTGCTGAGACGTAATGAGATAGACTTATGCCATCTGGTCCATGAGGAAAATAGCCATATTCGCCAAAAATATGGAATACCCCATCCTCATAATACACCCCTATATCGTTACAACTTTCATAAGGGAAACTACCTGCTTTAACCCACAGACCACTGCCATCCTCTAAAGCACCAGAATAAGTATAGACCTCGCCTTCCTCAAAAATATAATAGGTTCCATCTACTTTTACGCCATCATCAAACTCATATTGATTGGCAATTTGGTAGTTATCAGAGACAAGTTCCCAATCAGAACTACTCCATGAAAAAGTCTTAGCTCTCCAAAGGTTTGCTATATTCGGTTCATGACTTACAATCAAGTGATATGGATACTCGAGATCAGGTTCAAAAAAAATGATTGAGTCATGATTATTGCCATAATCCGTAGTAAATACAGGGTTATCTACGGGTCTGTACCATTTTGACCAGCCAGATTGTATTGCATCAACACCAATTAACCCTATGCCATCACAAGAACCTGCTTCAGGGGTCATCGTTGCGGTATAAGCTCCAGCAGGCAGTTCGATTAATAAACCTGCATCAGTAGCATCAGGTAACTTAAAATTAGTAGGAATTTCACTAGCGTTAGTCGCATTGCCCCAGTTGTCATTGCTGGCAATCTCTTCACCTGAAGGAAATTTTTGTACTTGAATCTTGGTATTTAAGCAAGGAGACAATCCTATCCCTTTACCAAAACCACGAATCATTACCTTTAATGTTCCTGAACCAGTAATAATAAAGCCTGCAATTATGGCTTCAGCCCCTGTTTTATCTTTGGCGCGGGTACTGATGTTAATCAGCTTAGTGTCTATATCACAACTGACTTCATCTACACCAATTAAGCCTATGCCTGTTTCGCCTTCTGGCGTCATAGTGGCCGTATAGGCTCCAGCCTGTAAGCGAACATAGATACCGGCATCAGAGGGATCAGGTAAATGAAGTGCTTGTGGAATACTATTTACGTCATTACCTATTTGCCAACTTTGATTCGTTTTCAAAATATTACCGTTAGGATACGTTTGTAGTAAAAGTTGACTATTTAAATTGGATAAACCCAGTCCCTTGCCAAAGCCGCGAATCATGACATCGCAACTACCTGTACCTTCAATGATGAAACCAGCAATAGCACTTTCTAAGCTGGTACCGCTTAAAGAGCGAGCACTTATATTAATTAATTTTGCAGAATAAACCGTTGGACTAAACCCTCCTAGCACAAATAGTAATGCCAGCAAAGAAAATCGATAAAAAAATTGAGAAAGATATAGATGCATTTGAGCCTCTCAATATAGAGTAAGATAAATAATGAGCTTTAATTAGCCAAAGCTCTAAAGTAGTACAAATATAGTAATACTAAAAGTATGCATTGTCCAATTACTCACTCACCTTACATGCTCAAAAACTCTCAGGACAAAGAATCAATGAGTAATAAAACCAGCTTGATTCGTAAGAAATTGATTGCTGATGCTCAAAATTGTGTACAGCATAAGATAAGTTGCTTATTAAATAATATTTTTTTAGTTATGCTATTTTTCATTGTCACTGTACTGTCACTATTTGCTTACTGAGACTCATAAAATTTATTAAATACAAATACTCAAAATATTGAGCAAAAAGTTAAAGTTTTACCCCAAAATAAAGTCAAAATGACTATATGCCAATTCAACAAGGGGGTATGCTGGAATATTTCTCTCCATCCTCAAACATAAGCAAATAAGCACTTGCTTATATAGCTACTTTCATATACCATAAAACACTAATACAGCAAATACTGCTGTAGATGAAGATTAACTAACAAGCGAGGCGGCTTGATAAGGCTCTAACGCGCAATGGTGACCTGATAAGGTGTGGATTTGGTGGTGTAGCCATTGTGACGTGTATTTAGCCCACCTTGTTTTGTTTGTGTATCGCCAATTGATGAAGTTTTAGGGTGTCATCAATTGGGTAGGTTAGCTTCTTCATCCTCTCTCTCCCAAGGCTCAGGGAGAGGGGTTCCTTTGAAACCTTCTCTTGTGTGGATTAAGAGAAGGTTTTTTTTTGGCGGGAGTAACCCTCACCTTAAATCCTCTCCCTCGGGGAGAAGACTTTGAAATGCCTTATTCTTCAGGCACTTCTAAATCAGGCATCGGTTCATCGACACTGGCAGGTATCATCGGGCTATGACCCGGTAAAGCGGTTAAAAAATCACCAAGTGCAGGCATCACTGGCACGACCTCTTTCGACATTAAAGCAACGCCTTGGCTTTTCTGCTCTAACTGTCTTGCCCGCATATAGCTGTATTTATTTGAACTAATCGCCGCTTCCGTCGCTGCATCGCGCACAATAACCGGATGTAAAAACACCATCAAATTACGTTTAATTTTCGTCGTGCTTTGCGAGCGAAATAAATGCCCTACTACAGGTAAATCACCTAAACCGGGCACTTTTTGCGCATTTTCCTGCAAATCTTCATCGATTAAGCCACCTAATACAATCATGCTGCCATCTTCTACGATGACCGAGGTTTTAATCGTCCGTTTATTGACCACTACGTCTGCGGTGGCGATGCTGCTAGTGCTTAAACTAGACACTTCCTGCTCAATATCTAATTTAACCGCGTTACCTTCATTAATTTGTGGTGTGACCTTTAACTTAATCCCCACATCTTCCCGTTGAATGGTTTGGAAAGGATTAGTTGCACCACTAGACGCGCCAGTGTTGGTATATTGACCCGTAATAAACGGCACATTTTGCCCCACTGTGATCTCGGCTTCTTGGTTATCCAAGGTTAACAAAGACGGTGTAGATAAAATATTGGAGTTGGCATCAGATGCTAAGGCTTTTAACAACATGCCGAAATTAAAGCCGCTGCCAGTAAAACGGCCTAAGCCTAAAAAAGCACCTGACGATAAGCTCGGAATGCTAGTGCTAATACCTTGATTAATTTGATAGGCTGCGCTGGCTAAATCAATAATGCTAGTGTTGGTGTTACTAAAATTAGTGGTGCCAATCGGTGTCGTGCTGTTAGAAGAGCCGTCAAAAATCCATTGCACACCTAATTCACGACTCATATTAGTGGTTATATCAGCAATCACTGCTTCAACCAACACCTGCGCCCGCCGCACATCGAGCTGCTGAATCACCGTTTCTAAATTTCTTAATACATCCGGTGCCGCCGTAATAACAAGGCTATTCGTAGTTTCATCCGCCTGAATATTAGTCGGCTCTGCCGTATTCGCTTGCCCTTCAATCTGCTCTTGTGCTTCTAAGCTGTCAGTGACACCTTTTAATACATCAACAATATTGCCTGCTTCTGCATAGCGTAAAAAAATCACCTTAGTATTGCCGACACTTTTTAAAGGCGTGTCTAAATGAGAAATTAAGGCTTTCATACGCAAGCGAGAATCATGGTCGCCACTGATTAAAATGCTGTTGGTGCGCTCGTCGGCAATCAGCGTTGGGCTAGACGGAGAACCGCCCGCTGCGGCATTAGCAGCACTGCTTTGCTGTTCTAAGGTGGACAAGATACGCACTATTTCTGCGGCAGCGGCATGCTCTAACACCATCACATCAATATCACGATCATCCACTTGGTCAATGCGTTGAATGATTTTCATGATACGGCGCACATTATCTGCACTGTCAGAAATGATTAAGGTGTTATTGGGTGGATAAGCGACTAAATGGCCTTGTTGTGGCACTAAAGGGCGTATCAGAGGAATTAACTGCGCGGCAGAAACGTGGTTAACCTTAATAATTTGTGTCACCAACTCTGGGCCGCGCACGGGTTTACCATTTAATACCGGCGTATTTTCAGCCTTAGCCAAACTGTCAGGAATGATTTTGATCACTGAGCCAGAATCAACCGCCGCGAACCCATGCACGCTGAGAATGGACAAAAACACCTCATACACTTCTTCACTGTCCATTGGACTGGAAGACACCACGGTGACATTGGCTTTAACCCGTGGATCAACGATAAAGGTTTTATGAGTGACTTCGGACACCGTGTCAATCAACAAGTTGATGTCCATATTTTTAAAATTTAAGGTGACTTTTTGTGCCTGTGCACTGAATGGCAACATCACTAAAAGCCACACACAAAGCAAAACAACGGAACGGTGCATGGTAACCCTGAAACTGTTAATTTAAGTGCTTATAGCAACGGTGATTGCAAGCTATCCTGCATTATCCAAAACGACACCAATCGCCGCTTTCACTTCATCCAAAGTATGGGCAAAAATGGCATTGGGGTCTTTTTGTAACATGTTAATAATTTCATTGCGTAACTGGCGACCTGAATTGATATAGGCTAACAAATGTTGAAACACCATTTCACCCACTTGCGCCCGCAAACGAGTGTTAGCAGATAAGTGGTCGCGGTCGCCTAAACCAATCGGTGCAAAATTGTTACCTTTATTAAACCAAATGATGGAGCGGCGCTCACAGCGCATATCATCCATGATTTCTAACATGGTCACTGCCGCAATAGTACTGCTGGTGATTTCATATACACGTAATTGAGCTACTTCCCGCGCTTTTTTCTCCTGTGGCCCATCAATGCCCCAGATATAATCACGCCCATGTGTGCTGGGGTGAATTTGTGGATCAAAATAACTCCACTGTTTGCTATTCAGCCATTCCGCTAATGCATCACGGCCAGGGTTGCGGATAGCACCATTAATGCCTTGAATATTACATGCCCCTCCTGTAAACAACAGAGGCAGTTTACCTTGCTGCATCATTTCTGAGGTGATCAAGCTAGAAGAGGGTAATTGCATATTCATTTGTTATTTGCTCCACTCAACGCGCAAAAAGCCATGATTTAACATAGCTGATAATCGTAATCAATGATTAAAGGTGCATGGTCAGAAAAGCGCTCGTCTTTGTAAATGGCAGCGGCTTGTACTTTATCTGCAAAGTCGGCACTAATCACTTGGTAATCAATGCGCCAGCCAACATTTTTTGACCATGCTTGACCTCGATTAGACCACCATGTGTATTGTTCGGCTTCTTGGTTAACCACACGAAACGCATCGCTAAAACCCGCTTCCCCAAAGACTTGATCCAACCATGCCCGCTCCTCTGGTAAAAAGCCAGAATGTTTTTGATTGCTTTTCCAGTTTTTTATATCAATGTTTTTATGGGCAATATTCCAGTCACCACAAATAATATGCGGTTGATTGCGCTGATGAAAATCACGCATATGTGGTAAAAAGCGATCCATAAATTGATATTTGAGGGTTTGCCGATGATCCCCTGCGGTGCCTGAATGTAGATATAAGGAAATCACCGTGGCATTTTGAAAACGGGCTTCTAAATAACGTCCCTCGCAATCCACTTCTGCCCAGCCAATACCATGTTGCACTTCACTCGGTGCAGTTTTGGCGTATAAGGCCACCCCACTATAGCCTTTTTTTTCCGCATCGTGGTAATAACAGTGATAACCCTCAGGGTGAAACACGGCATCGGTTAATTGATTTTCTTGGGCTTTGGTTTCTTGTAAACAAACCACATCAGCGTTTTGTGTGGCAAGCCAAGTGAAAAAGCCTTTACGTGCCGCAGCCCGCACGCCGTTCACATTGGCAGTAATAATTCGCATGACAACTTCCTTGTTTTTTGTTCGTGGTGAGCGTGACCACGTAACGAGTAGATGTGTGCGAAGCACATCCACCCATGAATGCTTATACGTTTTTGATAAGTTGACTCAAGCTGGCCAAAGAGTTTTCGCGCACATCTAAGCTTTGTCCATGTACGCCGCGACTGTCAGGCCCCATTAAATATAGGTATAAAGGCGTAATGTCTGCCGGTGTTGGTAAAGTATTCACATCTTCAGCCGGAAATGCAGAAGCACGCATGTTAGTGCGCGTCGCGCCGGGGTTGACGCTATTAACGCGAATATTGGTGTTAACCTCTAATTCATCTGCCAATACTTGCATTAAGCCTTCAGTGCCAAATTTAGACACCGCATAAGCCCCCCAATACGCACGGCCTTTACGTCCCACGCCAGAAGAAGTGAAAATCAGCGAGGCATCAGGCGCACCTTTTAACAAACCTAAGCAGGCTTTAGTTAATAAAAACGGCGCGTTTAAATTCACTTGCTGCACTTGATACCACATCGTGATGTCGAAATGCTCGATAGGGCATAAAGTGCCTAAAATGCTGGCAT
>QKBZ01000024.1 GCA_003245895.1 Beggiatoa sp. | reverse complement strand
GTTTATAAACAAATGCTCGAATCATAAGTATGTCAGTCAGTAATCGTTAGAATAAGAAACTCAGCAATAGTAGGCTTTGTCTGTTTGACAAAGCGTGTGAGAACAATTGCGCTAAGTCTATTACAGAGACGAGGTAAAGATCACGAATTAATCGAGGACGGCCTATGGAGTAGGCGTTCAGGCGGGAGGGAGAGGGTCAGCAAGAATTAAGGTCTAACATAGCCACCGTTTTGCGTGTCAAAGAAGTAACCACCGCTGGCTTCTTGGTAAAAAATCCCTGTTTGTGTGTCTAAATAGCCATTCAGATAACGCTGATAATATTGCCCTGTATGCAAATTTAACGCGCCTTGTGGCAGTAGTTGATACATTTCGCCGCGTTCACCGATCACGAGATTGCTATTCGGTACGCGAGTGACGACACCGGAGGAGAAAGCTGCCGCATTCTGCTTCAGTGCTTCCACGTTTAAGGTTTGGCGTTGCCCCGTCTTATCTATCATCGTCAAACGGTATGACGGTTCGGGTTCTGTCGGTGCGGTGTTGCAAGCGGTTAACAGTACGAGACTGCATACAGCCAGTGGGCGAAGGGGGAACATGGTTTTACTCCTACAGTGAAGTTTGGCTGTTGTTGGATGTTGTAGGGCGGATAAGGCATAAGCCGTCATCCGCCACCTGACTTTTCTCGTTCCCATCGTCCCGATGGGAATGCATACTGTGTCGCTCCAGCGGCACGTTTAGTCGATAAACTGTCGTTGGAGCTTGATTCGCGCCGCTGGAGCGACGCGGTATGCATTCCCACCAAGATGGTGGGAACGAGAAAAACGAGAAAAAATCCTGATTCAGATAATCCGACCTACAACAGCCAAACACTCATTAACTTACTGTAATTGTAGTGAATCGCAACGCGCTTCGCCCATTAAAACACCCACTTCTAACTTCCATTTTGAATTAACCTGCGCTCTGTCCCATTGCTCAAAAGGTACTTCGCAAGTAAACGGCGTGTTCTCTTTGCCATTGTGTAAGCTGAAATGCAAGACATAACTTTCATTACGTTCCCCTGCACGCTCGCAGCCGTTGCAAGTCCCCTCTCGCACTAAATCCAGTTTAGGCCAATAGGGTTTTTTATCAGCGGCTTTAGTTTCGAGCTTACGTGCATATGCCCAGCGATCAACAGTGAAATAACAGCGTGTGTCATAAACTGGCTCTTTGCGGTACACCATGTGGCATTCTTGCCGCTCGACATAAGTGCCATCGCCTTGATCCACACGCCGTGTGTCACACTTCTCACCGTCAGGCACTTGACGATGAGATCGAACTTCCTCTTTACGATCAACATTATACGCATTACGCGGCAAGCTATCACACCATTCACTGTCCGACTGTGGCCCATAGCGCTCCACATTAATGATGCGCGTCCATTGATGTGCCTCTAAAACCGCAGAGGCTTCTTTTGTCCACAACATCACCACTAAGATACTGCCGATAATCAGCGCGAACACCGCGAGCACTATCCAAGAGCAGCCTTTTTTGCCGCCCGCTTTTTTATCCTCTGCTGGTTCATCCAATGCCCGAAAGTCTGATTCCCCAGAAGCACGCAGTTGATCGCCACGTTGTTCAACTTGTTTAGAGCCATCTAACGGCGAGCCACATTGCTGACAGAAATCGGCTTGGCCGCTGTTTGCTGTACCACAGGCAGGGCACAACTTATCCGCACCAAAATATTGGTGATCTTGTACTGCAATTTTGTCTTCTTCTTCAGGGAAATAGCGTTTATCCGCTGCTTGCGGTGCACCACAATGCGGGCAAAAACGGTGGGTTTTGCCTAATAGCTTGGGTGAGGCGCAAAACTCACAATCCCACAGCATTTCATAAACTTTAGCGTCCTTGCTTAAGTCCCTTTGTCCGTGTTTGACTTGGTATTGTAAGGCAGCAGGGTTTTGCGGATTGATCTGCAAAATGCGCTCAGCAATCTCCGCTTTCTCAGCATCAGTTTCTGCTAAGGTTAGTAATAATACCCATGCGTTTTCATTATTCGGCTCTGCCTCAGTCACTGCTTGGGCTAAGCGATACGCTTGTGCATGGTTGCCTTGTGCGTAAGCCGTTAAGGCATCGTTTAAACTCATAACAAGCTCTCTCTAATGTGGAAGTGAATAATAGTGTTCATCAATTGTTCATAAATAGCCGTTATGATGACAATGGTTTATCATGATAAGCTAATAAACTTATATAATTGATGTAACTATAAAACAAATTGATAAGTGTGGTTAAACAAACATCATCATGTTAGCGGTTAAAAAACCTATTCATTTGCTTTATGTACCCACGATTTTTTGCAATATGGGCTGTCGTTATTGTTACCTAGGACAATTAACTGAACAGCCAATTAATGCACAGCAAGTGATACATACGCTAGAACACGCCTTAAGCATTTTGTTAGACAATGGCTATTTGCCGTTTAATTTATCGTTTCATGGCGGTGAAGTCACCACTTTACCCAGCAAATTGTTAGACCAATTGTTCAGCATTGCAGCACAACATTACGCTGAACACGGTACTGCTATTCAAAATTTAGGCTTTAAAGTCAATCCAGTACATGTAAAAACCAACTTGCTGAACTTTCACAAGCATTACGAGGTTTTTTTACAGCATAAAGTCTCTATCAGTGGCAGCGTGGATTTGCCGTTGCGTTTGCACGAGCATTATCGGCGCGATAAAAAAGACCGCAGTACCTTGGCGCGTACCGTCGATAATTTGCGTTTGTTAGCCAGTTATCCACACCGCAAGAAAATTTCTTGTGTGGTGACACACGCGCATTATGAAGCCTTGCCCGAATTTATCGCAGATATTCACTTTATTCATGAAGAAATCGGCTTAGATATGAGTCGGTTTAATATTATGTTTGGTTTTGATTCAGCGCAAAATTTAGATAAATTTAATGCTAAGTTAGCTGGCACTGAAATGTTAAATGAAGCCCAGCAAGTTGAATTTTATCAAGCCTTAAAAAAGGCATTTCAAAATACGGCATTAGAAACGGGTTTTTATAACGAGTGGTTTAAAGAATTCACCCCAGAATTTTGTTGCTCTGCGCCTAATTGCGGTAATAAATTTTTCTTGTTACAAGCTGACGGCGATGTTTACTCCTGCCCGCGTGGACAATCATCTACACAATACCGTTATGGCAATTTATTTCAAGATGATATTAATGAGATTATTGAAAATGGTTGGAAGGTGATAGAACGCAATGAAAACCGTTTAGAAATTAATACAGACTGCGCCCGTTGCGAATATATCCATTATTGTCATTCTGGCTGCACTTTTGTGCGTGATGAAGCAGCTTTAAAGAAAAGTTACACTTGCCAATTGCAAAAGGTGATTTACCGCGATGCGCCAGATAAATATCCGCCTTTAGCACCTGAACAAATTGCTGATTATGGAAAACAGTTATTATTACATAATAATATTAAACAATTGAATGTCGCACATTTAAAGAAAAGCCAAGTCATTACCCCAGAATTATTTGATTCGAGCAATCAGCTTAGTGCTTTAATTCAAGCAGATGAAGTATTGCAGCATTTATACAGCGACAGTTTATTTTTTTTACAAGTAGAGGATACCCGTTATGCACTTAGTTCGCCGATTTTAAAAACGGTGGCTGATATTGAATTCTTCGATAACGAAAGCCGTATATTACTCGGTATTCGACAAGATGCCTTTAAACTTGCCGCAGAGTATGAAGTCAATAACCATTTACATTTAATGGTGTTGCGCGATACCACAGTGGTTTATGGCGATGAACAACGCAGCAAGCAAGAGCATTTATTTGATTATTGCGTATATCGTAATGCCTGTGTGCAACAAGCGCATGTGCAAGAGGGTTATTGGCTGATTGATATAGCACCTATTTTGAAATTGCATGCAAACTTGTTTTTACCCAATGTAAAAAATAATCTATTTTTTACCACTAAAGCTTTGCGCGATTATCATTATACAAAACATAAGAAAAATGCTTTTTACCATATTCAGGCAATTAATTTGCCGTTTCCAAACATTGAGTTTTATTGGAATGGAGTTTAACTGATGGAACTACCTAATATTTCGATAGACACTGCTGATACAGTCACTAAAAAAACTGATTTATTTTTAAAACTACTGGCATTGAAAAAAGACGATATTAAAATTAAACAACGGATTCTTGAACATGTCCGTCAGCCCTCTCGCTATGTGTTGTTTCGTAACTCTTCGCTGTACTTTTTCGTTGGAGATATGTTGAGCGATATTGAAAAAACTAAAGATAACTGTAGAAATACTAACTATTTACGCTTTGATGGTAAGAAATTAAGTGTGATTGATCCTGAATATTACTTAGGCGAAGCTAAGGGTAAGCACGGTACTCAACAACAAAATAATGCTGAAGTTGGGTATGGCGTTGCCTTCAGCAATAACAATAATAACAACAACAATAATAATAATAACGGCAATAATAATGGATAGTTTTTTCACTTTTTTCTTTTGGGTACCCGCTTTATCTATTGTTATAGTTGCCATAATCCTGATTAAGTTCTTTTATAAAAAATTCTTTAAACCTGCTTTGGCTTGTAAAAAAGCCCTTACCCATTTAGAAGCTGTACCGAATTGCAAACCTGAGTTATTAGAGTGTTATGTCAAATTTTCGGGACACCTTGCCAGCAAGCATAGTGTTCAATCCAACTTATCTGAGCAAACCGGCTTTTTTATTTGGTCGCGTGTGATGGTCAGTTGGGAAACAAAACAGAAAAAACCACACAAAGGCACTGAAACGCATCATAAAATTTTGTGGATAGAGAGTAGTGATGAATTATTGTGTTTAACACACTCAGATTTGACCGTATATATTGATTTCAATGCCTTTATAGAACAAGGTAGAGTTGAGTTATCACCGCAAGAACGTACAGAAAAGGTGTGCCCTGTTATTTGTCAGGAAAAAAACTTAGACAAGTATCAAACATATCACTTAAAAGAAATTATTCTTCATGATGAACTTATTACCGTCTATGGGAAGTTAATCTATAAACCTAAATTAGGTTTGATGATCATTCCAACAGGCTTGCTTGAATACCCATCGGTAATTATCACAGCGAAAAGTAAACATACATGGAACACACTCAAAAAATATTATCAGTCTGAAATTAAGGATAGCATTGCTCACTTCATTACTATTTTGATAATAATAGGAAGTATCTTATATTGGTTCGTCAGCTAAATAATATGCATTTAAAAAATTTTATAATTATTTAAAACTCTTATCATTATACTAAATGATTGTTTATCACTCTGTGATTTCCCTTCTCTGTCTTGTCACAAAACGCATATTTATATTGATGAATATTCATATGCGCACTCCTTTCTCCCTAAGCTAAAAATACGATTAGTCCGCATTTAGCTGTCGATTATTTTCC
>QKBZ01000301.1 GCA_003245895.1 Beggiatoa sp. | reverse complement strand
AATGCTTATTCATTCACAGCTATTTAAGCAATATTAAGCCTTTTCAAAGCCAAAATCCTCACCGCTGGACGCGCCAGCACGCCCATTTTTAAAGCCAAAAATCACCCAAAAACCAATCCACAGCGCGAAAAATCCGCACGATAACGACAGGCAAAACAAGTTCAGATTTCGTGTGACAGCGCGTTTGCTTCAACCTTTCAAAGGTTGTAGCAGATGGCATAAATAAAGGGATTTCAGCGGTGATGTGACACAGGAGTGACACTAATTTTGAGTCTGATTTAGCACTTGATCGAGCTGTTCGAGTGCTTCTGAGCGGTGCTCATCCGACAAATGGGCGTAACGCTTCACCATTGCTAAGGTTTTGTGTCCGAGGATTTCAGCAATGGTTAATAAGTTAGTACCATTCATGGCTAAATAACTCGCTGTGGTGTGACGCAAATCGTGAAAATGAAAATTCTCAATTCCTGCTTGCTCTAATGCTTGCTGCCATACCCGCTGTACATAAACAGGTCGGTTAGAACGCCCTGCAAATAATAAATCCTCTTCGCGTTCTTTTTCTTCGCTTAATTTAATTAAAACCTTTTTTGCTTCACCTTGCAAGGGGATTGCGCGTCTTTCTCTATTTTTTGTATGCTCTAACAAAATTCGGTCATGAGTTAAATCAACTTGCCGCCACTGCAAAGTCATAATTTCTGACTTACGCATACCCGTGGATAAAGCCAATAACACGATTGTATATAAATAAGGATGCTCAATTTTCTGACAGGCAGTTAATAATCGCTTAATTTCTTCAGGCACCAAATAACGTAAGCGCCCTTGACTGACTTTACAGCGTCGAATTTTTTTAACAGGATTCTCTCGTGTCCAACCATATTCTTTTTCAGCAATGGTAAACGCATTAGACAAAGGATTCAGATAACGGTTAACCGTTTCCCCCGTTAATCCACGCGCCAATAATTTATCGCGCCCCTCTGCAATTTGCGCCGGTTCTAAATCCGCTAAACTATATTCGCCTAAAAGCTCCGCCCAAAACTGTAAATAACCTTCTTCATATTGCTGTGTTAATTTCGCTTTATGTGGCAACACATCTGCAATGTATCGTGTCAACAAATCATTTAAGGTTACTTTCTGCGCCGCCGCATGCTTAAAAAAACGCCCCTCCATCATCGCCGCTTCAGTCTGTGTCGCCCAGTTTTTTGCATCCGCTAACTTTTTAAACGTCGCATTTTGACTGGGCTGCCCCTTTAAGCGAATACGCACCAAATAACTCGCCTTACCCGTCTTGCTCACCCGTTTTACAATCGTGGCCACAACTTAAACACTCCTTATAAAAAATCTTTAATCCAAATGCGTAACATTAGAAATCATCCTAATGACTAAGCGCGTAAATCGGTGTAATATCTTTCATGAGCCGGTTTTCATTGTATTACAAAAAGCTGAAAACCTTACAACCCAAGGAGGAACGACATGTCAAACCCCTATACTACAGGGCTGGATAAAACTGCGGCCAACTATGTGCCGCTAACTCCACTTTCTTTTTTAGACCGTACAGTTTCCGTATATCCTAAATACACTTCATTAGTGCATGGTGAATTACGTTTTACATGGGAAGAAACCTATGAGCGTTGCCGCCGCTTAGCGTCTGCGCTGCAAAAACAGGGCATCAAGGAAGGTGACACCGTCTCTGTAATGGCACCTAACATTCCTGCTATTTATGAAGCTCACTTTGCAGTACCTATGTTAGGGGCAACCTTAAATACCTTAAATACCCGCTTAGACCCCGAAGCAATCGCTTTTATGCTGCAACACAGTGAAGCGAAAATCTTAATCACTGACACCGAATTTTCTCCCATTGTCGAAAAAGCATTAAGCTTATTGCCTGAAAAACCTTTAGTAATTGATATTGATGACAGCCAATCAGATGTTTATGGCAAACCGCTTGGCAAATATGAATATGAAGACTTCATCAAAGAAGGCGACCCTGAATTTGAATGGAAAATGCCTGAAGATGAATGGAAAGCGATTTCTTTAAATTATACCTCTGGCACAACTGGCAACCCTAAAGGCGTGGTGTATCACCACCGTGGTGCTTACCTCAACTCAATGTCTAACATCGTAGACTGGGAAATGCCAAAACACCCTGTTTACCTGTGGACGTTGCCTATGTTCCACTGCAACGGCTGGTGTTTCCCGTGGACGATTGCCGCCGCCGCAGGTACTAGCGTTTGCTTACGCAAAGTTGATCCAGCTTTAATTTATGACTTAATCGCACAAGAAAAAGTCAGCCATTTCTGCGGTGCGCCGATTGTGCATAACATGTTAATCAATGCCCCAGAATCTGTTCGCAGCAAAAAACAGCACTTAGTCAAAGGCTTTATTGCTGGTGCTGCGCCACCTGCGGCGATTTTAGAAGGCATGGAGAAAAACGGTTTCAAAATTACCCACGTTTACGGTTTAACTGAAACTTATGGCCCTAGCGTAGTGTGTGAATGGCATGCTGAATGGGATGCTTTCGACAGTGAAGAACGCGCACGCTTGAATGCACGTCAAGGGGTGCGTAACCATGTGTTAGAAGGTTTAATGGTCGCTGATCCATTGACTTTAGAGCCTGTCACACCTGATGGCGAAACCATGGGCGAGATTTTCATGCGCGGCAATAATGTGATGATGGGGTACTTAAAAAACCCTAAAGCCACAGAAGCCTCGTTCCAAGGCGGTTGGTTCCACAGTGGTGACCTCGCGGTAGTCCACAGCGATGGTTACATCGAAATTAAAGACCGCTCTAAAGACATCATCATTTCTGGCGGTGAAAACATTTCAACCATTGAAGTGGAAGACGTGTTGTATCGTCACCCTGCGGTATTAGAAGCAGCAGTGGTTGCGAAACCGGATCAAAAATGGGGTGAAACGCCTTGCGCCTTTGTCACCTTAAAAGAAGGCAAAGAAGCCACCGCAGATGAGTTAATCGAATTCTGCCGCGAACACATGGCGCGTTTCAAAACACCGCGTTACGTTATCTTCGGCCCATTACCTAAGACTTCTACCGGTAAAATTCAAAAATTCGTCTTGCGCGAACAAGCAAAACAAGCTTAATTTGTAAGGGAAGTGCTGTGCCGTTAACTTAGGCACGCACTTCCTTTTTTTATCTGCAATTTCAGCAACCTGAGGAGGTTTCATGAGTGCTACGGCTGAGTCCCTCGCAGAAATACCTTATGTCACCCGCCAAGATAATGCAGGCGTAACCACCTTAACCTTAAATCGCCCACAACAATACAATGCTTTATCACAAGCAATGTTGTCCGCGTTACAGCACGAACTCGATCAAATCAGCACGGATAAAAGCGTTAAAGTGCTTGTGTTAGCCTCAGAAGGTAAAGCCTTTTGTGCTGGACATGATTTAAAAGAAATGCGCAGCAACCGTAACGAAGCCTTTTGCCATACCTTATTTGAGCAATGCAGCCATGTCATGCTGAGCCTTGCGCGTTTACCTCAGCCGGTTATTGCCAAAATTCAAGGTATTGCCACTGCTGCTGGTTGCCAATTAGTCGCCGCTTGTGATTTAGCAGTTGCGGCTGATAATGCCAAATTTGCCACTTCAGGCATTAATTTCGGTTTATTCTGCTCAACACCTGCTGTGGCCTTAAGCCGCAATGTCGGTCGTAAACAAGCGATGGAATTATTGTTAACCGGCGAATTCATTGATGCAAACACGGCTTTGCAATACGGTTTATTAAATCGCGTTGTGTCGGTAGATGAATTAGAGCAAACGGTTAAATATTTCACTCATTCCATTTTGTCAAAATCACCGGTTGCGGTTGCGACTGGCAAACGCATGTTTTATAAGCAGTTAGAAATGGATTTAGAGTCAGCGTATCACTACGCTAGTCAAATGATGGCAAGCAATATGATGTCTGCTGATACTGGGGAAGGTTTAGATGCGTTTGCAGAAAAACGCTCGCCGGTTTGGAAAGGGTGTTAGACCCCTTCTCGTTCCCACGCGCCTTGCGTGGGAAACCGTAGCGGTGCGCCTGCGTGGAGGCTGGAGTGGACGAATTCGTGACGCAGGCGCGTCTGGACTTGCTACCACGCAAAGCGCGTGGGAGCAAGAAGACACTAAGAGTCAGGTCTTTGAAAATTATTTAAAAACCGCTCAATCGTCTGCCAATAACCCACCGCTTCCGATATATCGTTATGCGTAACTTTCTGCATAATCACTTGCTCGACTTTGCCTGCCCAGTGCGCTGATAAATCTAAAGATTGTGATATAGGAATGACTTCGTCGTGTTCAGCAGCAATCATCAATAGCGGCGCATTAATCTCAGCCCCCCGTTTTTCTGATTCAAAACGGTGTCTTAACAAGTAGCTAACCGGCACAATAGGGTAATGCTGTTGCGCCACTTTCACCAAACTTTGATACGGCGAAATTAAAATCACACCTGCCGCCACCCGCTGATGTGCTGCATAAACCGCGACTCCAGAGCCTAAACTGCGCCCCATTAACACAATTCGTTGTGAATCAATCCCTTCCTGCTGGCTGAAATGGTCAAACAACTGCAACGCATCTTGATAAAACGCTGATTCGCTAGGCTGTCCTTCGCTTTCACCATAGCCGCGATAATTCATTAACAACACTGTCCATGTTGAAAATTTCGCCATCACGGGAATTAAGGTCATCACGTCTTCAGCGTTGCCACCAAAATAGATTAATAAAGGCTGTTTTTCTCCCTCTTTAGGCGGATTGACTAACCAGCCTTGTAAGTTCACATTGTCAGGTGTTTGTAAGTTAACTGTTTGTAGTTGCTTAATATTTTTCTGGATTGCCATTAGCAGTTGTGGGTTTGTATTCGTGCGTAAAAACAGTAAACGCTCTTGAAATACATACAAAGGCAGGTAAACAAACACCACTAAGCCTAATATACCAATAGCCAGTATATACGCCAGAATTTTTATAATAATCAATAGGGTAGACATGGCAGCACTCAAACAGTTAGTCACATTTTTTAAGTTGATATGGCGGCTTAAGATGACACTTCCAACAGGCTAAATCGTATAACAAAATATTTGAAATAAATACACTCAATTATTGTATATAATTTATATATTTTGTTTTAATCAAAAAATATTTGAAATAAATATTTGTTTTTATTTCTTTATGGTTAATCTCTTTTAAAAGACCTGACCCTATTTGTTTTTTTGCTCTAAGCTTAGTGAAATATTTTTTGTAAAAACAATTAATTACTCGTTCCCACACGCCGTGTGGGAATGCAGTCACGACGCGCTGCGTCGAGGGTTTGTTCCAAGATCGCGCTAAATCCGTCGTTTAAGTTCACTCGTGACGTAGCACGTCACGACTGCATTCCCAAATGGCATTTGGGAACGAGAAATATAACTTTGTTTTTAATAACTATTTTCATCAAATTTTGATTTTTTTTGCATTCAGTT
>QKBZ01000090.1 GCA_003245895.1 Beggiatoa sp. | reverse complement strand
ACCCTTGCAAAGGTGAGAATTGCAGACGCTCCAACTGTTCAGGAATTGGCGAGCCGACCGCCTGCGCAATAGGGGCTAAATGCTGTTTTAGACCTTGGGCGGTGATAGCACCGAGTGGAAAATAAAACTCTAACTCGTTTAAGCGTTGGTTGCGTTTGATATTGGCAAGGCAAAAGCTGTCCTGTCCAGCATTTAACGGCGTGTTTAAAATATTCTCCAAGGCTTTTTTGATAATCTCGCCCCATTTTTCAGATTCATAGCCGAAGGCTTGTAAACGGGCATTTAAATAAGTCGCATCTAAGGGCGCGCTGAAATCTAAATACTGCAACAAGGCGTGGAGAAAATCGCCCGCCCGTGCGCCGCGTGGAAAATCGAAAAAACTAGCGGCGGTTTGCGGCGCGTTCAGCGTAGTGTCCACGCTGCTGGCTTCATCGTGATCCGGTAAATCAATCAAACGATCATCGTGTTCATATTGGCGCGTTAATGCCGAAAAACTGGAAATGCGCCAGCGTTGGTTAATCTCGCCGTTGAATTGACGCGCCATTAACTGCGTTTCGGTATCGACAGGGCGTTGATAGGCGACCGGCTGCAACGGAATTGGGCAATATTGGAATTTACCGCGGGTTTGTTGTTCCAAGTTTTTTAAACCTTGCTCAAACGCCGCCGCATCTAATTTACTAAACTCTGCCGGAGGCACATTCGGGTAAAGCAAATGCGCTAAGGCCGAGGTTTCTGCATCTTTAAACGCGCCCCAGATTAAATAACAACGGTGCTTCGCCCGCGTCACTGCGACATAAAACAAGCGCAAGTTTTCGGCGCGTTCTTCTAACTCTGCATAATGGCGGTTGTCGTCTTGCGTTTTTGAACCAAGGTCTAACACAAGGCGTTTTTCATCATCGTGAAAAGTAAACTGCTCCGCCCTGCTGGATTTCAAATTGCCATCCCACAAAAACGGACAAAATACAATCGGATACTCTAAGCCCTTACTTTTATGAATGGTGATGATTTTCACCCGTTTATCATCACTTTCTAAACGTAACTGGCTGGCCTCATTGTTCTTATCCTCGTGCGATTGCTGAATTTGCTGGTCTAACCATTGGCATAAGCCAGTCATGCCTAGTTTTTCCATCACCGCCGTTTGTTGCAACAACTCACCCGCGTGCAGCACATTGGTTAAACGCCGCTCGCCGTCAACATAACTTAACAAGCGTTCCGGCACTTGCTCGGTGGCAAGCAGGCTGCGATACATTTGGATAAAACCGCGTTTTTGCCATGTATCGTGATAGCGTTGAAAGCGTTTTAAACACTTCTGCCACTCATAATCCTGATTCATTAATTGGAATAAATCAGTACCGCTAAGCCCGATCAGCGTCGTGGTCAGCGCAGCTTTGACGAGACGTTCTTGTGCAGGGTCAGCCACCGCCAGCAAAATACGCTCGATGTCTATCACTTCTTGCGCGGTGAATAAGCTTTCATGGCTATAAATCACGCTGGGGATTTGTTGCGCCGTGAGCGCGGCTTGCATCCATTGGGCTTGCCGATTGGTACGCACTAAAATCGCAATGTCGCCCGCGATTAAAGGCCGCTCGCCGATGTTGGCTTGTCCTTGTTGCGCTTGATTCAGCAAACGGGCGATTTCATAGCCTACCGCTTTGGGTAGAAAATGGTTCGCCCAGTTTTTCGCAATTGGCTTCGGTTTGCCGTCTTTGCTATGCGTTTCTACCGGCTTATCGCTGGTGCTTTGCACGTCTTGCCATGTCACTTGCCAGCACAGCAAAGGCGTAGGATAGGCACCGTTTATTTGCAAATCGCCGCTGTCTACGGGCTTGCTCTCCGGCGCAGAGACGGGCAAAAATTGAATACCGTCGAATAAAAACGGTTTTGGCTGCTGCATAAACAGCCCGTTCACCGCTTGAATTAAAGGCGCGTCAGAACGGTAATTGGTCGGCAAAGTGTAGCGGTGGTTAGCGTGTTCGCTGGCGTTTAAATAGGCGAAAATGTCCGCGCCACGAAAGCTATAAATCGCCTGTTTCGGATCGCCAATCATGAATAATAATGGCGGACGCTGCTCGTCATCGCTGTGACCGTAGACTTTATAAAAAATCTCGTATTGCAGCGGATCAGTATCTTGGAATTCGTCGATTAACGCGGCTTTGAATTTATGACGCAAGGTCGAGGCTAATTGCGCACCGCCGCCGCTATTCACTAAAGCATGATGTAAATTGCTTAGCAAATCATCAAACGACTGCACGTTATATTGCTGTTTTTTCTGTTTTAATTGGTTGTCCGCTTCTTGAAACAGCTTGATTTTTAACGCGAGCAAATATTGCTGATAGGCTTCTGTTAACGCCTTGCCGCTTTCAATAAGCTGATCCATTTTTGTTAGCAATGACGGCGGGGTAAAGGCTTTGCCATCTTTTACCTGATCATTAACCGCGTCTAAACTAAAACGCGCCATCGCGTCGGGAAAATTCTGCGAAGCTTTGGCCTCTTCAAAATAGGCCGTTACCGCCGCCTGCCACTTAGGCACAGTATTGCTTTTATACGCGCTGTGTTTTAAATCTGGCGATTTGATTAATAAAGTACATAATTCGCCCTGTGCATCTAGGTCTTGCCACGCCTTCCGCGCCACTTGCCACGTTTTTTTAAACGCTTCTTCTAACGCCGCTGTATCAGGAATTTTGACATTAGCCGGTTGCACATGTAAAAACCGCTGCCCGATATAACGCCCGCCGCCTAAACTGTTTAACAAGTTTTTCGGCTCTGCTACTTTATTATCTAGCAACCAGTGAATAAACGGCATCGGCGCGGCGTATAAATGCCGTCGCCAAAAATCTTCCACGATGCTACGCAATAAACCGCTGCTATCGGTGATTAATTCGGTATCGAATAACACACCGCTTTCAAACGCATTATCACGCAGCATTTGCCGACAAAAACTGTGAATAGTGAAAATAGACGCTTCATCAAAGCCCCGAATCGCCATTTTTAAGCGTTCGTTAGCATCTTTCAGCTTTTCATCATCAGTTTGGTGACGCGCTAACAAGGTGCTTAACACCGGATCATCAGTTTCACCTTGCTGAAATGCGACCAAAGCTTGCTGCAAACGGCGGCGCAAGCGGTCGCGCAATTCTTCCGTGGCGGCCTCGGTAAAAGTCACGACTAAGATTTTCTCAATCGAGAGCTTTTTCTCTAAAATCAGCCGTAAATACAAAGTGGTAATGGTATAAGTTTTACCTGTACCGGCACTGGCTTCGATTAAATTAATCTCACTCAGCGGCACACGGAGCGCGTCAAGTTGTTCAATCATGGCTTAATGTTGGCAATCTTCGTCGTCAGCACGATGTGGGGTCGGAGCGATAGCAGGCAATTCACCGGCTAATAACAATTTAACCGCTGTGTCAGGATCGGTTTCACTGGTGATATGCACTTGAATCTGACGACGCGCCAAACGCTCGGTAAAACCTTCGCCCGCTTCGGTGGTGATTAAGTGCATGCCGTCGATAGGGTGCGGCGTGGTGTCGTCATCGTGTAGATTATGAAAAATCGGTTGCTCATCTGGCACGGTCAACTGTTCGACTAAAGTCGCTTGCTGTGCGGCATCCACTTCATAAATTAAAAAATGGCGCGAGCGACCAGCCTTACCGGTCACGGTTTTAAAATCTTTACTGTTAACAGCAATTTTCATGAATCACCCCTGTTACTCTGGTTGTAATGTGTTTTCTGAAATGGTGCTGTGATAATCGCATAAAAACGGCTCGCGTGCTAAACCGCGCACTAAATAGCGTTGCTGCTGCACATCGTGCAAAGTTTCTAACACACTGCCTAAAGTCGGCACGTCATAAAACGCAGCCGTATGCGCTTCAAACACGCGCCATAACTTGCCCTCAGCGTTGTAAATATCCGCCGCCAGCAAATACCAGCTATCTTCATCAAAATACAACACTTGTCGGTTATAACGGTGCTGCTTGCCCTCAGCTAACTTGGCTTCGACCACCCACACCCGATGTCGTTCATAACGTGCCGCAGCGGTGTTAAGGTGTTGTTTATTATTCAGTAAATCGGCTAAAGGTACGGTTTGCAGCGCGTAAGCGTTATACGGCACAAACAGCTCCTGACGACCAACCAACTGCCAATCATATAACGCCCACACCGCGCTAAACGCAGGCCATTGATCCACCGTTTGCAGCCCATCGCTAAAACTTTCCCACGCATCACCCGCAGGCACCGCAACACGGCGCGGACGGTTATCAGTCGGCAATTGCAGCCAATTGCTTAACGGCGCGCTGCCAACTGTGTTCGATGCCTGCCACCAGCGTTGATAGTCAGCTAAAAATTTAGGCGCGTCTAAGCGTTGGCGGTATTGCCATAACAAGCTGTCATTACTGCTATTTAACACACTGGCAAAACGCCACTGCTCCACCCCTGTCAGGGTTAAAAAATCAGCGGTGCTGGGAATGGCTTGAAACTGGCGGCGCGTCAACCAGCGACCTTGATAACGTAATTGATAATTCCATAACACCTCCTGCGCTGTGCGCGGAATCGGAAACGGAATGCCGTTAAGTGCTGGCGCGTTTAATGCGCCGTCATTGTTCACGCTGGCTTGTGTGGCAAGTTGTTTAGTCGCTTGATAAAACGATTCGGGAAACGCCGCGCTACGGTGGGTCGGATAAACTTGTATTTGATAATCAGGATATTGCTGCAATAACGCTTGTTGCCCAGCGGTTAACACCGTTTGATAACGCTGCCAATTTTTCGCCGTGACAGTGTCTTGCACTTTATCGCCTGCAAAGGGATCGGGGTACGCCTGCACAGTAGACGGTGGTTTATCGTTAGGCGTTTGCGCTAAACCGCCCTCCCATTTTGGAATCGTGCCTGCACGGTTGGCAGCGCGGATTGCGCCGACAGGGGTTAATTCAGTGTGCAAACGGGCGGCACTTTCTGCGGAAATGGCGGCGTGTGCGGGTGAAAGTACGGTTAAGCAGGCATAGCATAGGGCGCATAAGGCTAAATAACGCATAAGACCTCTTATAAGGTTAGTGGACACGTAGGGGTCACTGCCATTAAGTAACAGCAATTTTGTAGGTCGGATAAGGCGTAGCCGTCATCCGACATAACATGGTTGAAGCTTGAACTAAACGACTTGCGGCGGATGACGGCTTACGCCTTATCCGCCCTACAAGATGATGCAAATCCTTAACTTAGCTACTTGCAGAGTTTTTGGTGGAATACGCTGCGCTATTCCACCCTACAACGCTCAGCTTCTGCGTTCGCGGTGCAAATTCTACGGTTAATTGCATGGTGTTGAAGCTAAGTAATTGGACAAAAATAACCAAGATTAAGATAGACTATAGTATTGCAGCAGAGTCCTAGGATTATTCATGCGAACAAAAATAATTAATCTAAGTCCAGAACAGAGACAAGAACTGGAAACAGGTTACCGAACGGGAGAA
>QKBZ01000065.1 GCA_003245895.1 Beggiatoa sp. | reverse complement strand
CATGATTGTGTTCAACGCTATATCTGGTTTTACAACTACCGCAGATTACACTCTGCTATTGACTACATGACTCCACATCAGAAAAACTTATCTTTTCTAAATGTGGCTTAGATTTTCTACAAAAAAACTTGACCATTACAATGTCAACCATGTAAGTAATGGTATCTTCTAAGGTATCACCACATAACAAGATTTTATCTTTAGGAATATAGATTAAATTCGCATCTTTAGTATGGACATTAAAGTTCATCAGCTCTAATTTTAAATCGCCTAAATAAATATCCATACGTTTATTAAATACAACATTGGGCGGTACTAATGGATTAATCGCAGGCTCGCCCCATTCTTCACCCGATTCAATAGCGGCTTTCTTCTCCACCATAATGTCACGGGTCAATTGCTGACCAATAATGTTGTCATCTGTAAAGGCTTCATTACCTGCAACATGATCTAAATGCCAATGGCTTTGCACTACGGTGAAATGCTCAATGCCTAATTCTTTGCGCAGATAGTTTTTAATCCATTGTGCTTGCGCAACAGAAGTCATGGTGTCGTAAACAATGGCTTTCTTGCCTTGATGTAAAGCATAAACACCAATGCCTAATTTCATTGCTGCACCAGACACCCAATCTTCGCCAGAATTATTAACAGCATCCCCACGACCGGCATAAAAGAATAATAAGTAGTCATTTAAACGACTGACTTCGATATTAACCGCTTCTTCTTTAGCCATTGTGTTTAAAGACCACAAACTGAGTAAACTAAATATGGCTAACCAATGCCATACTCTGCCTTTATCCATGCGCATTTTTCCCTAATGTGTATTTGAATGAAGTGACCTAAACTAACTTAAATTTTTTATAAATGAAAGTCTATGAATGTGCGTTGATAAGCCCTTCTCTGCCAGAATGCTGCATGCTGGTTCAATGGTTAACAATTTTCCGCTTAAGCAGGTTTTGTCATCAATCAATGGTTTATCAGAGCCTTAACGGTTTAGTATAATGGCGACACACTATGATTAACTTTATTAATTATTGTTGAATATCAAAGCGTTGAGAAACATTCCCTACATCAGCTAAAAGGTTTTTCCTTATGTCTTCAGTCCTGAATGCGAACATTGATTTAGCAACCGCGCCCATTTTGCGCTGTACTGATGAGCATTTGGCTGCATTGCGCAGTGTCTTAGGCCATTTCAATTTAAGTATTTTGCAGGTGGATAGTGAACAATCTATCCCTGGTAGTTTTTGGGGTGATAGCGAAGCTGGTTTAGTATTAGCGAACATCTATGTACGTCCAGATACCCCCGTGCATTCAGTGCTACATGAAGCTTGCCATTACATTTGTATGGATCAAGGACGGCGTGAACAGTTACACACCAACGCAGGTGGCAGCATACTGGAAGAAAACGCAGTGTGTTATTTACAAATTTTATTAGCGGATTTCTTGCCTTTAGTAGGGCGAGATCGCTTATTCAACGACATGGATTGCTGGGGTTATAGCTTCCGCTTGGGCAGTGCTAAAGCATGGTTTGAACAAGACGCGGAAGATGCCCGCGCATGGTTGATTGAACACCAACTGATTGATGAGAATGAAAAACCGTGCTGGCGAGTGCGTATTTAAACAAATGACAAATCCTGAAATCACAGGTTTTCAGATGCAAGGATGGGCTGACACAAAGAAAGCCCATCATTCACTGCGATTGATGGGCTTCCAAAAATATCATATAACGCTGCGCTTATACGACCTACAAGTGTTACTTAGGTTGTAAGTTCAACTCTTTAGACAAATGCGCTTTTAAACCTTGATAGAACACATCAGGGTAAGCGGGTGCATAGCTAAATGGCACTGGTGCGCCACCTGTGCTACCTGCTTCACGTAAAGTCAAATTCACCGCATACGGTTTATCGGCTTCTTCAGCCGTTTTCGCGTTCACCACGATTTCTAAGTTCTCATACACCTTGTTTTCCATTGCGACTGGGCTGCCGCTCACAGGTACAGTCACGCTACCAATGCGCGATTCACGGAAAATTTGGCGAATCATACGCTCGATGTCGGTTAACGCGCTTTGTTCACGTACTGAACCTTCCAATTTAATGGCAAAGCGTTTCACGGTTGGTGTGATGTTTTGTAATTGAATCTCATCCGCTGGATTCACGTACTTAGGGCCATCATTAGGCGTTGCAACCATTTTTGGTGTAGTCACTACGACTGGCGGTGTTGTAACTGCTGGAGCGGTTTGTGTCATTGCTGGCATAGTCGCCATTGTGCTGCTTGTGTCAACTGAAGGTGTGACCACTGGAACAGGTGCAACCACTGCTTTTGGCTTAGGTTGTAAGTTCAACTCCTTAGACAAATAAGCAGTTAACTCTTGGCTGAACATTTCTGCTTGCACGGGCAAGTAATCAAAGCGTTTTGGCTCGCCTGAAGCTGTGCCGCGTTCTTGCAAAGTGATGTTCACACGATACGGTTGGCCATCTTCTTCAGCCGTTTTCGCATTCACCACAATTTCTAAGTTTTCATACACTTTTACATCAGAGGCAACGGGTTCACCGCTGACTAACACCGCAACAGTGCCAATACGTGAATTATTGAAAATGTCGCGAATAATGCGCTCAATATCGTTTAACGCCGATTGCTCGCGTACAGAACCTTCTAACTTGATGGTAAAGCGTTTCACCGCTGGCGACACTTTTTGCAACTGCATCTCGCCCGCTGGGTTCACATTTTCCACTTGCGCCCATAACGGAGCGGCATAGGTTGCACAACTCAACATCCCACATAACACTGCAATTCGTTTATTCATAACCAGAACTCCTTATGTTCGGTATTTTTTTCGTTAATGTTGTTAAGACCAGAGGCCAGCACATCCGTCTTGCCTGTCTTAACCTCTATTCTTAATAACTTTCCTAAATGGGCATGCTACACCCATCTGTCAATGTCACACGCCTGCTTTAATCATTGTCCTACAGCTATATAAGCCCCATATTTAGGAGATAAAAACTGTTTATTTTTGATGGATGAATTTTATATGAGCATTGCTGCGACTGTCGTGCGGGCTGAGCAACTCAGCAAACAAGTAAACGCGCCGGAAGGACAATTAAGTATTTTAAATAGCGTTGATTTACAAATTCAACAGCAAGAAGCGGTAGCGATTTTAGGGGCTTCAGGCTCAGGCAAATCAACCTTATTGGGTTTGCTTGCGGGTTTAGATAATCCTACTCAGGGCAAAATTTGGCTGTTTGACACCGAAATGACGCAATTAGATGAAGATCGCCGCGCCCAATTGCGTGCCGGTCGCGTCGGTTTCGTGTTTCAATCTTTCCATTTATTACCCGCGCTGACCGCACTAGAGAATGTCATGTTGCCGATGGAATTAGCAGGCACGGCAGCGGCAAAAAGCAAAGCTACTGACGTGCTGGCGCAAGTCGGCTTAAGTCACCGTTTGCATCATATTCCCTCGCAATTATCCGGCGGCGAACAACAGCGCGTTGCCCTTGCGCGTGCTTTTGCCGCTCAGCCGGATATTTTATTTGCAGATGAGCCAACCGGCAATTTAGATCAACAGACAGGACAGCGCATTGTTGACTTATTGTTTAGCTTAAAAGCCGAACATGGTACCGCCTTAATTTTGGTCACGCATGATCCAAGCCTTGCCGCGCGTTGTGATCGCCGCTGTCGTTTGGATAACGGACAGTTGCAGGAGGTGGTATGAACGCATGGCGCATGGCCTTGCGCAATGTGCGCCGTGATTGGCGTAGCGCAGAATTACGCATTTTAGTATTAGCCTTAGTCGTTGCAGTCGCTGCCGTAACCGCTGTCAGCTTTTTTACTGACCGCATTTATCGCGTCATCGAATTACAAGGCACAGAATTATTAGCCGCTGACTTGCGCGTGTCCAGTGCGCAAGCTTTTCCCGCAGAATTCGCCGAACGCGCACACGCTAACGGGCTGCAAACCGCAGAAGCGGTCACTTTTCCCAGCGTCGTGTTATATCAAGACAGCTCCGCATTAACTGCCATTAAAGCTGCCAGCCTTGGCTATCCTTTGCGTGGTAGTTTACGCCTTGCTGATAAGCCTTACGGTGAAGATCAAATGGTGCAAGCGGTGCCAATGACAGGCACGGTATGGCTAGAGCCGCGTTTATTCACACAATTAGAGGTGAATGTGGGCGACCGTTTAACACTGGGGGCGGCAGAGTTTCGCATTGCAGGCGTGTTGACCTATGAGCCAGATCGCGGCGGCATGTTCTCGCAACTCGCGCCGCGTGTGCTGATGAATTTAGCCGATTTAGAATCGACTGGCTTAGTCGGTCTCGGCAGTCGGGTGCGTCATAATTTGCTGATTGCGGGTGAAGGGCAAGCATTAACAGAATATCGTTCTTGGTTGAAAGCACAATTGCTTGATGATCAGCGTTTAGAAGATTTATCTGACGCTCGCCCCGAATTGCGCACCGCGATTGAACGCGCCGACCGTTTCTTAAGTTTAGCCGCCTTAGTCGCGGTGATTTTAGCCGGTGCTGCGGTCGCGGTTGCCGCGCAACATTTTGCCCAAAAACAAGCGGATGTCAGCGCGATTTTACGTTGCTTAGGTGCAACCCAGCGTTTTGTGCTGCATTTGTATTTAGCGCGTTTATTGTTGCTAGGTCTTATCGCCAGCGTGCTAGGCTGTGCGGTCGGTTGGTTGGCACAATGGGGCTTAGCAGGCTTAGTCGGTCAATTGTTAGCCACTGGCACGGAGTTGCCTGCGCCCTCGTGGTATCCGTTATGGCTGGGCTTAGCCACTGGTTTGATTACTTTGTTTGGCTTTGCCTTACCGCCTTTGCTGAAAATCCACGCCGTGCCACCGTTGCGCGTGTTGCGTCACGATTTAGGCAACACCCCGCCCAGCGTGTGGCAAGTCTTCGGCTTAGCCATGTTAGCCATTAGCGGTTTAATGATTTGGCAAGCAGGTCATATTGGCTTAGCGTTGGCGGTTATTGGCGGCACGTTAGTCACTTTAGCATTATTGCTGTTATTGGCGTGGCTGTTAATTCTGAGCTTACGACACTTGCGCGAAAATGCAGGCGTAACATGGCGTTTCGGTTTAGCCAACTTAGCCCGCCGCGCTCAGGCCAGCAGCGTGCAATTAGCCGCCTTTGGCTTAGGCATTATGGCCTTATTGATTTTGGCAGTGGTGCGGGTGGATTTGCTCAACGAATGGCAAGGCCATTTAGCGCAAAACGCACCCAACTACTTCGCGGTGAACATTCAACCGGATGAAGTGGAAGCCTTTAAAACCCAATTAGCCGAGCAGAAGGTGACAGGCTCCGGCTTTTTCCCGATGGCGGTGGGGCGTTTTATCGGAGTCAATGGGCAAGCCTTCCAAACCAGCGATTTTGCAGACCCGCGCGCGCAACGCATGTTAACCCGCACTTTTAACTTATCCAGCGGTGAACGCTTATCGCCGGATAATAAAATTATTGCCGGTGAATTTTGGGAAAC
>QKBZ01000135.1 GCA_003245895.1 Beggiatoa sp. | reverse complement strand
AAATGACAACACGAAATACTCCGATGAAAAAAGCATTTTTTCAAAGTGGAAGTTTTCGTGTACCTATTGCCGAGTGTTTTCTTTTTATTTTGGCTATTGACTGGGTTATAACAGGGCGGATAAGGCGCAAGCCGTCATCCGCCGCAAGCGGCTTGGTTCAAGCTTCAACCTCGTTATGTCGGATGACGGCTAACGCCTTATCCGACCTACAAAATCGCTTAATGGGAACATTTTCTACCGGCGAGCCGTCTCAATCGGCAGAGTAAAAAACAACACATTCCCCGTCCCTTTGCTAGGCGGTTCTAAGCCTAACGTCCCCCCCATACGCTGAATTAATGCCTTAATCACAGCAAATTCTAATACTTGCGGTTCTAAGCCATCTAATTGCGTGGTTAAATCAACACTGGTGAGGCTGTGCCAATAACTATTAGACAACGTTGGCCCTTGGTCGTGTAACCAAAATTGCGCCACTTTATCTGCACTATGAACACCAATTTCTATTTGCGGTGATAAGCCACTGGATTGGGTTAACGCATGTCGTAAAAAGACATCCCAAATTTTCGTTACCCATGAAGGATGGCCAATTGCGGTGGGAAAGCTTGGGGAAGTGATTTGAATCCGTGCTTGATATTTATCGATTAAATAATTTAATTGTAAACGGGCTTCTTGTATTAATTCACGCATGGCTAAATGCTGAAATTTAATATGCGGTTTACGAATATCCTCTAATAACAATAAATTTTCGATACTCGCTAACATCTTAAAACGGCTTTCTTCAATTTCTTGCACATACATTTGCGGATTTGTTGACAGCACCGTCCAATCTTTTAATAAAATTTTAGTAAAGCCTGCCATGCGAATTAACGGTGATTTTAAATCTTTAGCAGCAATATGTGCAAAATTGCTCAGTAATAAATTTTGTTGCGATAATTGTTGTTGTTGCCGGATTAATTGTAAGTGGTTGTGAATACGTGCTAACACTTCTTCTTTTTGAAAGGGTTTGGTGATGTAATCAATAGCTCCTGCCTGAAAGCCCTGTACTTTTTGCTCAACTTCATCTAAAGACGTGATAAAAATAATCGGAATATCGCGCGTGTTGGGGTCTTCTTTTAACGCCTTGCAAGTGGCAATACCATTTAATTCTGGCATGACAATATCTAATAAAATTAAATCCGGTTTAGCCATTTCCACTTGCCGTAATGCCTCTAAACCATTGGTCGCCGTGCGTACTTGATACCGTGCGCGGGTTAACACCAGTTTTAAAATATCTAAATTAACCGGCGTATCATCAACAATCAGCAAATCGGCTGAGGCTTGTACAGTGTCGCTCATAATTGGGACTTCCTTGTAAATCGGTATGCTAAATGCGATAAGGTGGTTTTAACACTCACGAAGTTGTCGTTTTTTGTTCTAGTAATTGACGCATACTACGCAAATCAAAGCGTTTAGCACAGTCTTGTAATTGTGGGAACAGCGAGGCAGTGGGTGCTTGTTGTTCTATAGTTTTGAGCACTTGGCGCGTATCATCTATGTGGCCACGTTTCACGGCGGACAAGAGCAAATCGTGTAGTTCTTCGGGAATCTCTACGACAGAGGTCGTATTATCTCGTCCTGCATTCAGCGTGGGATCGACGGTATTTTGTTCGGGTGTACGATACAGCCACGTTAATTGCAAATGATGTTGTAAGATTTTAAGCAGTTCCCCAATATCAATGGGCTTACTCACTAAAGCATTACAACCTGCGGCTAAGGCTTGACTGCATTCCTGTAACTCAGCCGAGACTGCCGTTAAAATGATCACCGTGTGCGCAAATTGTGAATATTGCCGTAAAGTGCGTGCCACTTGTAAACCATCTAATTTAGGCAAAACAGTATCTAAAATAATCACATCAGGGTATTCAACCAAGGACTTATCTAAGCACTGTTGCCCATCTTCTGCTTCAAAAATTTCAAAGCCTAACGGTTGCAAAGCGTGTCTTAAGGCTTGTCGAGTATGTCGCTCTGATTTGGAGATCAACATACGATAAGGTGTCGTTTGCAGTGATTGGTTGTTCCGATAGCCAACGATGCTTTCATATACAGGTTGTACAGTATTATGTGTATATAGATCGTTTTGGGCTTCTGCTAATGGTATACGCACCGTGAATTGACTACCCATTTCCAACTTTGAGCGTACATTTAATTCACCTTGCATTAAATTCACTAAATGTTGTGTGATCGCTAAACCAAGCCCTGTTCCTTCAGGTTTGTAATAATCCGTGCAATCTTGTTGAAAGGGTTGGAAAATAATTGATTGTAGTTCTGGCGCAATACCCATTCCAGTATCGGCAATTTGTATCACTAAGTGCGGTGTTTTATACGTTACTTTTAGGCTAATGTTGCCTTGCTCTGTGAACTTAATTGCATTAGAGGTCAGATTTAATACAACTTGTCGCAAACGTGCAGAATCACCCACTAAAGAAACGGGAATATTCGAGCTAATACTGGTTTGCAATGACAGTTTTTTATCAGTCGTCGAGATGCGCAAGATTTCAACTAAGTTATGAAAAAATAATGCCGTATTAAAAGGTGCTAGCACTAACTCTAAACGCCCTGTTTCTGCGCGTGATAAATCTAAAATATCATTGAAAATTGACAGTAAATGTTCACCGCTATTTTGAATACTGACTAAAAACTGATGCTGTTGGCTACTGAATACGGTGTCTCGCGCCAGCAATTTGCTATAGCCTAAAATCACATTAAGCGGCGTGCGTAACTCGTGGCTCATATTGGCAATAAACCGACTTTTGGCACGGTTGGCCACTTCTGCGGCTTCTTTTGCGGTTGCTAAGGCTTGTTCTGTGCGCTTACGTTCGCTGATGTCCTCTTTAACGGCTAAATAATGGGTAATCTGATCATTAGCAGCATCGCGCACGGGTGAAATAGTGGTGGAATCCCAAAAATAATTACCAGTGCGATGGCGGTTGTAAAACTCCCCTTGCCACACTTGACCATTTTTAATGGTTTGCCACAGTTGACGGTAAAACGCATTAGAGTGTTTGCCAGACTTCAAAACACTTGGTGAGCGTCCCATCACCTCCGATTCGCTATAGCCCGTAATGCGGGTAAAAGCCGGATTAACAAATTCAATCTCGCCTTCTAAGTTAGTGATGATAATCGCATTTGCGGTTTGCTCAACGGCGCGGGATAATTTGCGTAAATGGCTTTCCGCCTGCTGACGGGCAGAAATGTCGCGGATAAAGGTGCAAATATATTCTTGCTCGCCAAAGTGCAACAAATTGGCGGAGACTTCTACCGCAACAGGCGGGGCATTGTTGCGTAGGTAAACCGTTTCAAAAATATTATGTTCATGATGTAGGTTTTGCCAAATATCAGCAGGCCAATGTTTAGGCACACTGCCGACTGTTTTGGTCAATTGCCACACATATTGTGTTAACAATTGATGACGTGGAGTATTGAGCAAATCACAAATGGCATCATTGGCGTAAACACAGCGACCTTGCGCGTTAAACCATAAAATACCGACGGTGGCCTTATCTAACACATGTTGTGCTAAGGCTAAGCGATTTTGTGTGCTAACTTGCTCGTGACTGCTAGCAGCCATTAACAAGGCTGTGATGGTAATCACCAGCATATAGGCCATTAACAACACTAAACTGGCAACAGTATCATCGACACGTACAAAAGGCCCTGCGCCGTTGATGGTGTTCCAGATGGCAAGACTACATACCACTAAAATACCAAACATGGCACCCAGTTGGCGAAAGCGTAACGCCGCCCAAATGACAAACGGGAACACAATATAGGCTAATGGGTAGCGTTGATCAGGCAATGGCAAGTTGAGCGAAAATACTGACCATGTGCTGATTAACAGCAGTAATAAAATGACTAAACACTCTGCCCAATCTTGACGAAAACAGCGCCAATACTGTTGATTGCTGCTAGTGATAACCAGCAATAGCGAGCCGATGATTAATGCGCCCATCGCATCCCCGATCCACCATACCCACCAAATATTCCAATACGCCAGCCACGGCGCAACACCGCCTAACGCTAAACTCGCAGCACCAATGCTGGCACTGAACAGCGGTGAGATAAACGCGGCCAACACACTCCAACTGATGACATCACGGATATGACCTAATTGGGGTTGAAAACGCACGCACTGTAATAGCCATGTACCAATCACGGCTTCTAAGGTGTTACCACTGGCAATACCTAACGCGACTAATAATGGCACACCCGTTGAAGCCGTTACCCAAAAGGCACCGCAAAAGATAGCGGGTGTCCATTGCCAGCCATAGCGCACCAATACTGCTAAAGCAATACCCGTAGGCGGCCAAATCGCGCTGACATTGCCACCCACAAAAGACAGCAATAAACCCAGCTTAGCAGCCAAGAAATAACAGACAGTTAGCAGTGTTAACAGGGCTACATAACGTAGTTGAGAAGGTATGTGAGTCTTTATCATTGTGTTTATTATTAAAATCAACCACAAACTTAATAATAATATCTTAATGTTTGGATTAAAATACCGCAGATAATCAATATTAAGCCTAATATGGAAGAGAGTAAAATAGTCTCACCTAAAATAACGGCAATAAAAACTAAAGAAATAAAAGGCGCAAGATAAGCAATGTTACTAATCGAAGCACTGTCGCGTGCCAAGCTTAATGCCTTCAACCACAAGATAAAAGTAATGCCCATTTCAAAACAACCCACATAAACACCACTGAGCAACGCTCCCCAGTGCAAGGGTGGCCAGTGAGACCACAGTAATAAGGCAACAGTAGTGTACACTACGCCGAATAAAAAGCTGCTGGCTAGTTTTAAAACGGGTTCGCGTTGATCACGCAAGTTAAAAATCCAAAATAAAGCCCAGCCTAATGAACTGCTTAGCGCAAACAAAGTGCCAGTAGGATTGGCAAAGTTTAAATGACTAAACTGTCCTCTCGTGGCAATTATCAACACCCCCATAAAGCTTAAAACTATTGCGAGCAAAGAAATCAGCCGCAAGCGTTGTTTTAATAATGGAACAGATAATAAAGACAGTACAAGTGGCCATGTATAATTTAAAGCCAATGCTTCTTGTGCGGGTAACACATCGTAAGCTTTAAACAGCAATAAATAATATAAAAAAGGATTAATTAAGCCTAAGCCCGCAGAGTGTAACCATGCGCGGTGCGACTGATGCCAGAGTTTATGCACGCGACCTTGTTTAAACAGCACAGCGATTAAAACCACGCAGGAACTGAACGAGGCTAACCATAATAATTGAATAAAATCTAACACCGTTAACGCCAGCTTAAAGGCAGTGGCAACGGTAGACCAAAAGAAAACTGCCAAAGCGGCATAAAGATAGGCACGTTGTTGCTGGGTCATAAGTGAATGCATTCTGGCTGAAGTGGTGGCAAAGTTTTATTCACAGTATGTTGTAGGGCGGATAAGGCGCAAGCCGTCATCCGCCATCATGCTTGTTGTCTGATTT
>QKBZ01000270.1 GCA_003245895.1 Beggiatoa sp. | reverse complement strand
CGACTGGCGTTGACATGGTAGTTCCTTTGGTAGGTCGCATAAGCGCAGCGTCATGCGACATCAACGGCGGATGACGGCTCCGCCTTATCCGCCCTACGTGATATGCTTGCAGTTATTAGACTCAATACAGGTAGAGTTTTTTAAAATGTTATGCCGTAAATTTAAAAACATCGCAGAAGTTCAAAAACTGTATAACATTAAATATCTTGAAGATTATTTTATTTCCGCTATCAATATTGCTGTGCCGCAATGGCTAATAGAGGAATTTGAATTTAATAAAGAAAATATCGACATATTTTCATCTGAAGCGGCACGCCGCGAGCTAATTATATCGCCCTTATTAAGAGCCGTGTATAAAAATCACAGTCAGCAATATTCGTTTTGGATACAAAAAACGATTGCTTTTAATAAAGAATTATCTGGCACACCGGATTATATGTTTTCTAAGCGTTCGCCTTTAGGTAAAACCGTGCTAGAAACACCGATTGTGATCGTGGTTGAAGCAAAAAAGAATGATTTTGAACAAGGTTGGGGGCAGTGTTTGGCGGAGTTGGTCGCGTCACAGAAAATCAATGAGGACGCGCAAAAGGCGATTTATGGCATTGTGACCGATGGCAATTTATGGCAATTCGGGCGTTTAAAAGCGGATTTGTTTACCAAAGACGTAAAAAACTACACTATTGATGATATTCAAGCCTTGTATGGTGCGTTGGAGTGTCTTGTGCGTTTGGTTGAGCAGTGAGGTTGGATAAGGCTTTATCCGACATCATGCGCTTGAAGCTTGAACCGAGCCTCCGACGGCGGATGACGGCTTGCGCCTTATCCGCCCTACAAGACGGTGCAAACCCTTTTTTCGTTTCCAAATGCCGAGGCTGTCAAAGAACCACCATTTGGGAATGAGGAAGCTCTACCATTTTCCGCATAATTAACCCACTCTTTCACACGCTTAATAATGCCTTAATTAACCTCATTATCTCATACCTTATATCAGCACTAGCTAATACACAGAACATACTCGCAAAAAACACTAAGCCGATCTATGATAAAGAACGACTACTTAATACAAACAAGACGGATTAGCGTTTTTGATTGATGAAGGTTCTCTGTTAAAAACACATCACACAGCGTGTCGTTTTTTTTAAACCTTTGTCTTAACACAAAAAGTGCCACAGATAATACTTTAAGTCCCTTTGCCTAGCTGACAGTTTTCTCTCCTCTATGCCGTTAAGTGTTACCTGAGCCAAACACCCTACCGGTTAATACACAACAATGAATCAAACCTTAGAAATTCAAGCGGGTTCGCCTTTGCCATTAGGCGCGACGGTTATGCCTGATGGGGTGAATTTTGCCCTGTTTTCTCGCCATGCTACGGCGGTTTCTTTAGTGTTATTTCCCCCTGATAGCACCGAAAAACGCGAAATTCATTTGCGCCCGAAATGGCACCGTAGCGGCGATGTATGGCATGTGTTTATTGCGGGTATTGGTGCAGGTTGGCAATATGCTTATTACCTCGGACGTTACCCTAATCGCGAACGCCATTTACACCGCTTTGCCAGCGAACGCTTAATTCTCGATCCTTGGACAAAACAAATCAGCGGGCGCGAAACATGGGAACTGCCGCAAAAATCGACAAAACGACAACACGTATTTTCCGGCAACAGGCGACGCGGTGTAGTGGTTGAACCACAAGCTTATGACTGGGGAAAAGATCGCCCCTTGCGTACGCCTTATGAAAATAGCGTGATTTATGAACTGCATGTGCGCGGCTTCACTCGTCATGAATCAGCACAGGTCAGCGCAGCAGCAGGCACTTTTGCCGCCTTAGTGGAAAAAATCCCTTATTTGAAAAAATTAGGCGTGACCGCTGTCGAATTGCTCCCAATCCATGAATTTGAAGAAGCGGAAAACCCGCGCACCGATCCGGTCAGCGGCGCATTTTTAGCCAATTATTGGGGCTATAGCACGGTTAATTGGTTCGCGCCTAAAGCCAGCTATGCGGCACAACCAGCGCAAGTATTAACCGAATTCCGCGATATGGTGAAAACCTTTCACGCGGCAGGCATAGAAGTGTTATTAGACGTGGTGTTTAACCACACCGCAGAAGGCGATGATAAAGGCCCCACGCTGTCGCTGCGCGGTTTAGATAACAGCATTTATTACATCATCGACCCCGATTCAGGAGCTTATGCCAATTACTCCGGCTGTGGTAACACGGTGAATTGCAATCATCCGATTGTCAGTGAGTTGATTATCGAATGCTTGCGCTATTGGGTGACAGAAATGCATGTCGATGGCTTCCGCTTTGATTTGGCTTCAATTTTCTGTCGTGGGCAACGCGGCGAAGTGTTAGCCGCGCCCCCCATCGTCGAGCGTATTGCCGCTGATCCGGTGTTGGCGCAAAGCAAGTTAATCGCTGAAGCATGGGACGCGGCGGGCTTGTATCAAGTGGGTGCGTTTCCTTGTCCGCAACGCTGGGCAGAGTGGAATGGACGCTTTCGGGATGAGGTGCGGCGTTTTGTTAAAGGCGACGGCGGGCAAGTGGCGCATTTAAAACAGCGTTTAAGCGGTAGCCCTGATTTATACCAAGCACCTTGGCATAGCATTAATTTCGTCACTGCACATGATGGCTTTACCCTCGCTGATTTAGTTAGCTATAACCACAAACACAACGAGGCCAACGGCGAAGGCAATCAAGACGGTGATAATCATAACCACAGTTGGAATTGTGGACACGAGGGCGAGACCACGCAGCCGCGAGTATTGCAATTGCGGCAACGGCAAATGAAAAATTTATTGACCTTGCTGCTGTTATCGCAAGGTACACCGATGTTGCTGGCAGGTGATGAGGTCGCCCGTAGTCAGCAAGGCAATAATAATGCGTATTGCCAAGACAGCGAATTGACGTGGTTTAACTGGCAATTGTTGCAAGAAAACGCCGATTTATTCCGTTTTTGCCAGCAGTTATTGCAATTGCGGCGACAAGAAGCCTTATTTCGCCAAACCGAGTTTTTAAGCGAAACGCCACAAGCTGCGCCGTATGTGCAATGGCATGGCGTGCAGTTGACGGCACCGGATTTATCATGGGAGTCGCGCTCGTTGGCAATGCAGTTACATGCCAGTAACTCACCCACTGACCGGCAATATTATTTGATTGCCAATGCGTTTTGGGAGCCTCTCAGTTTTGAACTGCCCAGCCTGCCACCTCGTCAGGCGTGGTATCGTTGGCTAGACACGTATTTAGCTCCGCCGCATGATATTGCAGAGTCTTTGGCTAAAACGGTGCGTTTGAGTCGGCAAGGGCATTATGCTGTGGCAGCGCGGTCGGTGGTGTTGTTGATTGCGCGGGGGGAGTGAGGCAGGTAATAGCAGGCATCAGGCTTTTGTTCTGGGTTGAAAAAGCCTTCTCATCAGCGGGAATATTTTAGTAAAAACAATTGGTTTCTCGTTCCCATCGTCCCAGCCACTGCCATTAAGTTAAGCATTGGCACTGTCTTGTAGGGCGGATAAGGCGTTAGCCGTCATCCGCCGCAAGTGGCTTGGTTCAAGTTTCAACTGTGTTATGTCGGATGACGGCTACGCCTTATCCGACCTACAAATTTAGTCGTATAAGCTATCGTTAGAGCCTAATTCGCGCCGCTGGAGCGACGCGGCATGCATTCCCATCGGGCGGGATGATGGGAACGAGAAAATACTACCTTCTTTTCATATGAGGTGGCTCTGAAAACAAACACACTCCCCCATTTCATTTAATACCAATCTGCCTATAATAATAAGTTTTTGATTTGAGTAACGACACAGTTAATGCGCTTAAGCAAGATCAGACTTAACGGTTTTAAATCGTTTGTAGATGCTACTACCATTCATTTTCCCAGTAATCGCGTCGGCGTAGTCGGGCCTAACGGCTGCGGCAAGTCGAATATTATCGACGCGGTGCGTTGGGTAATGGGGGAGATTTCGGCGAAAAATTTACGCGGTGGCGCGATGACCGACGTGATTTTTAATGGCTCCGGTACGCGCAAACCTGCCGATCAAGCGTCGGTCGAATTGGTATTTGGCGAGGCAGCCTTAGAACAATTCCCTGATCAGCCGGAAATTTCGGTTAAGCGGGAGATTGGGCGCAATGCGCAGTCTAATTATTATCTAAACGGGGTGAAGTGTCGCCGTAAAGATATTATGGACTTGTTCTTAGGCACCGGTTTAGGCCCGCGCAGTTATGCCATTATTGAGCAAGGTATGATCTCGCGCATGATTGAAGCCAAGCCGGAAGAGTTGCGTATTTTCTTAGAAGAAGCGGCGGGCATTGCTAAATATAAAGAGCGGCGCAAAGAAACTGAGCAGAAGATGCAGCAGACGCGGGATAATTTAGCGCGTTTGAACGAAGTGCGTAACGAGTTGCAAAAGCAATTGGATAAGCTGCAAAAACAAGCGAAAGAGGCTGAGCGTTTTCAACAGCTTAAAAATACTGAGCAGTTATTGCGGGCGCAATTGCTCGCCTTGCGTTGGTTAGCACAAGATACTGTGGTTCAGGAAAAACAGCAGTTTATCGAGCAACATGCCAACCAGTTGCAGCAAGATTTGCTGACTTTAAACGAACTTGCCACTACCCATCATCAGCAGCGCGATGCGCGTACCCATGCACAACAGCAGTTAGAAGAAGTGCAGGCGCGGCATTATCGTATTGAGCGCGAAATCACCCGTATTCAGCAAGCGATTGAGCATGGCAACGAACGTCATGAGCAGTTGCAATGGGATATTGAGCAGTTAGAAACCAGTATCGAAGAAAACCGCACTCAGTTAAACAGCGACCAAGAGCAAGCCGAGACTTTAAGCTGGCAATTGGAAGAAACCGAGGGACAGTTAGCCGGTTTGCAGGAAGCGGAGATGCAGGCGGAAGACCATTGGCGCGAGTCGGAAGCGCAATGGCAGTCGTGGCAACAGCAGTGGGATGCGTTTAACGAGCGGGCGCAAGCACCGACCCGCCGCGCTGAAGTCGAGCGCACGCAATTACAGAATTTAGAACAACGCTTAGAACAAACGCAACACCGTTTGCACCGTTTGGAAGAAGAAGCGCAGAAGATGGACACTGATGCCGTGCAGTCAGCCTTATCTACTTTAGAAGAAGAGTTAGGCGGCATCACCGAGCAATTGCAGTCGGCTGAGCAGGTGTTGAGCGATTATCAAACTCAAGTCACTGATTTACGCGAGGACACGCAACACTTATCCGCTCGCTTGCATGAAAGCAATACTCAAGTGCACCGTTTAACGGGTCTTTTATCCTCGTTAGAAGCTTTGCAAAATGCGGCTTTAGGCAAAAGTAACAGCGATTTAGCGGCATGGTTGCATGTGCAAAATTTGACTGACGCGCCCCGTTTAGCCAATACACTGCAAGTCGATAACGGTTGGGAAAAGGCGGTAGAGTTTGTGTTAGGCGAACGCTTGCAAGCTTTGTGTGTAGAGGCATTAGACGGTTTGCAATCGGCCTTAACTACGCCGCCGCAAGGTCAGTTAGCCTTGTTGGACATGAGTAGCGAGGTTGCTGAATTAAGCATGCACTCTGCGTTGCCGTTAACGCCCTTATTCCACAAGGTGAAATCGCCGCCACAACTGAGCGGTTTATTAAGCGGTATTTGGGCGGCGGCAGATTTAGCCGAGGCGCATCGCCATCGCGCACAGTTGCAAGCCCATGAATCGATTGTTACGCCGCAAGGCGTTTGGTTAGGCACAAACTGGTTGTATAGCCAGCAAAGCATGGATGAACAAGCGGGCGTGTTAGCGCGGGAGAAAGAGATTAACGCGGTGGCGCGGCAGTTAGAGCAGCTTGATAACGCGGTGGCGAAGCAAACGCAGGAATTAGAGCAAAAACGCGGGCAATTGCGCGATGCAGAAGGGCAGCGCGATGAAGCACAACGCCAAGTCAACGAGATTCAGCAGCAGTTGTCGCAAGTGCGTTCACAACAAGGCGGACGGCAAGCGCGTTTAGAAAGTTTGCAAGCGCAAGCCTTGCGCGTAAAAGAAGAACGCCACGAGTTGACCGAGCAGTTGACGGAAGACGGCGAGAATATGGAAGTCACGCGCCACAATTTGCATGAGGCATTAAGCGCGATGGATCAACTGGCTGACGAGCGTGAGGCGTTGAACCAACAGCGTGGGCAGTTGCAAGAAGCGGTGTTGCAAGCGCGGCAGCAGTATCAGCAGATTAAAGATCAACGTCATGCCTCTGATGTGCAAATGCAGACTTTAAAGACGGATCAAGGGCGTGTGGCGCAGGCGATTGAGCGTTTAACGGCGCGGATTGAGCAATTAAACGAGCAATTGCACGAGTTGCAAGACAATTTACGCCGTCAAGTTGACCCTTTAGGCACTTTAACCGGCGAATTAGACGATTATCAGCAACAACGGGCGGAAGTCGAAGAATTATTGCTGCAAGCACGGCAAACCGTGACCAGTTTAGACGAGCAGTTGTCGCAATATGAAGATGAGCGCGGCAAGTTGGAATCGGTGACGGCGGAGTTACGCAATCAATTAGATCAAGCGCGGATGGAAACGCAGGCCAGCGAAGTGCGGCGGCAGACGATTGAGGAGCAGTTGGCGCAAGTACGGTTGCCTTTGCCGGAAGAGCAGCGCGGCGACAGTGAGGAAACCACTTACACGCCAAGTCCGGTTGCCTTATTAGCCGAGTTGCCAGAACATGCTGACGAGGAGAGTTGGCAGGCGCAGATTGATGCGGTTGAACGTAAGTTAGAGCGCATTGGTTCGGTGAATATGGCGGCTTTGGCGGAGTTTGAGGAGCAAGACGAGCGTAAACAGTATTTAGATGAGCAGGCAACGGATTTAGATACCGCTTTGGAAATGCTCACTAATGCGATTAAAACCATTGACCGTGAGACGCGAAACCGCTTTAAAAACACGCTAGACACCGTTAACACCAATATGCAGGCCATGTTCCCGCGTTTATTTGGCGGCGGTGAGGCGCATTTGGAGTTAGTTGGCGATGATTTATTAAAGGCTGGTGTAGCGATTATGGCGCGTCCACCGGGTAAGCGGAATAGCACTATTCACTTGTTATCCGGCGGTGAGAAGGCGTTGACGGCAATGTCTTTAGTATTTGGCATTTTTGAGTTAAATCCTGCGCCGTTTTGTATGTTAGATGAGGTAGACGCGCCGTTAGATGATACCAACGTGGGACGCTTTTGCGCCTTGGTGTCGGCGATGTCGGAGCGGGTGCAGTTTATTTTCATTACCCATAACAAGATCACGATGGAAATCGCGGATCAATTGGTCGGGGTGACACAGAAAGAGTTAGGCGTGTCGCGGCCTGTGGCGGTGGATGTGGCAGAAGCGGTGGATATGGTGGCGTAATATTAGCGTTGACTAAATCCCCTTTGAAAAAAAGAGAAGCCGTCCCAATGATAGCCTAGGAACGAAGCTCGACCCGTCAAGCTTCCATCGAGTTAATCCATACGAGGAGTTTTTAAGGATGAAAGCATTATTTAATGTGGCTATTTCTGGGTTATTAATCGCTTCTTTATCAGCCACTGCGTTTGCAGAAGATGAGAAAGAAGAAGCAGTTGAATATCGTCAAGGCGTATTTGAAGCAATTAAATGGAATTTCATGCCAATGGCTGCAATGGTCAAAGGTGAAGTGGAGTTCAATAAAGACGAGTTTGCCATGCGTGCAGAGCGTGTAGCCGCGTTAAGCAAAATGCCTTTAGAAGGTTTTAAAGAAGGCACTGCGATGGGTGAAACTGAAGAAGGCGAAAACGACGCTAAACCTGAAATCTGGAAAGATTGGGATGATTTCAAAGGCAAAATGGCAGCCTTAGAAGAAGAGAGCGCGAAATTAGCCGAAGTGGCTAAAGGCGACGACATGGATCAAATCAAAGCGCAATTTGGCGCGACTGGCAAAAGCTGCAAATCTTGCCATGATGAATACCGTCATAAGTAATTCATCATTAACGTAATTTAAAAGCGTTATATGATTTAAGGGCGGATATGGCTTTAGCCGTTATCCGCCGCAAAAGCGAGAAATCAGTCTAAAATCAGCGAATGTCTCTTGCTTTCCAACACGGAAAGCTGACTGATATAGCGGGTTTTAGCCACGTCGGATGACGGCTATCGCCTTATCCAACCTACAAGGGGCTTGTTTTTAAAGCAAAAACAGAGACAAGCTCAAAAACAAAATTACCCTCTATAACTTGCAGCATTAAAGTCGCACTAAACAAGCTCACGCCTGCGTCGCTTTGCAAAGCAATAACAGGAATATGTAGTAAGTTACTTTGTGCGTCAAACTGTGCGTTATCCATTTGCAAAGCATTGTCGAGCAATTGCGCTTCTTCCAGCAATAAACGGAACTGTATCGGCTCACTATTAGGCACATAAGCCAAATTCAAGCGATAAGTCTGTGTCCCTTCTGTGCTTGGAATAGCCACGGCAGGCAATTGCAACATACCCTCTGCTACATTCAAGGTCGCGTTAGGTACAAGCTTCAGCACAGCCCCCATTTCACCAAACGGTATCCCCGCATCATTGACCAAGGCATATAACTCGCCCGCTGCATCTTGCCCAAAGCCTAACAACCATTGATTTAACGCGGTTCGCTCAGTAAGCATAAAGCTGTGTATTGTGCCGTCAGCGAGATAGAACAAACGCCCGTCGCCTTGTCCTGTTTGTGCGACATCACCGAACACATATTGCCCTTGCAAAGCAGGTATGGCAGAGCCGCGATAGACAAAACCGCCGATTACGGCTGTGCCTTCATCGTGATCATATTCGGCAATTGGATCGATTAAATCGTTAGGCAAGCCGCTCATATCATTGCTGACAAAGCCGCGATCTGAATCATTAGGGTGAAAACGGAAACTGCCTTCTTTTAACGACCAGCCATAATTGCCGCCCATTACTACGCGATCCACTTCTTCAATTGCATTTTGTCCCACATCTGCCACGTAAAACTCGCCCGTTGCACGGTCAAAAGAACAGCGGAAGGGATTGCGGAAACCATAAGCGTAAATTTCTGCTAAGCGTTCGGCTTGCCCCACAAAAGGATTATCCGCCGGAATGCCATATTGTCCGTTAGCGGCATTATTACCTTGTGGATCAATGCGTAAGATTTTGCCCAATGGGGTGGCTAAGTTTTGTCCGTTCGCAGTTTCAGCATTAGTGCCGCCATGTTCATCATCGGCACCACCACCGTCACCACTGGCGATGTAAAGCAAACCATTTGTATCAAACTCAAGGCAACCGCCATCATGATTAAACTGTGGTTGGTCGAAACGCATTAACACTCGCGCACTGTCAGCAAGCGCTTGTGCGTTCGCTGTCCCGCGTTCGGTGGCCTGCCATTCAGTGATTACACTTTGATGATTTGCAGTCATGCCTGCGGCTAAGGTGGCAAAATCGCCCGCCACATTTGCAGGCTCTGATGTATAGGTATAGAGCAAACCGTTGTCAGCATAGTTAGGGTGAAATGCTAAACCTAAAAAACCACGTTCGTCATAACTGCCTTCGCCACGCACGCCTAGGCTGATCAAGCGACTGCTTAAATCTAAAAACACCCGTTTAGTGCTGGCTAGCAAATCCACTTGCCAAATAACGCCCATTTGATCCACCACATATAGATACTGTGGCTCACTGGGCACGGCTGTCGCCCAATTAGGGGCGGTTAAGCCAGTAACGACTGTGCGCAAACGAATTTGCTGATCGCCGGTTGCAATGGGTTCTGGAATAGGATCGGTTAGAGGCGTAGCTTCCGTGGTCGGTTGTTCAGTCGGATCACCATTGCCTGTTGGTGTTTCATCTGTGCTATAGGTGAGTATTAAGGTTGGCGGATCACTGCTGTTTTCTCGGCTGTTAAAGCGTTTCGCAGTCGTGGATTGGCTTTCATCACCGAGCACAATCCAGCCGAAATTTTGCGCGGGGTCTGCTAACCATAATTGCACATCGGCTAACAGTTGCGAGCTAGTCCATGTATAAAGGCCATTGCCTATCACATCCGTAGTGGCACTGGCAGTGGCTTCAAAATCACCGCCTGCTTGCTGCCATAGCTCAGTGTCAAATCGGCGATGTAGCCATGTTGCATCACCATTCGTTGCAGCAATGCCCGCCCCTTCATCACCTGATGCGTTAGAACTCCCCTCGCCCCATGCTTGTGTCAAACGGTGAATGCTGACAGGCGTGCTAGCGGCGCGGGTTTTCGACATAAAGAGGTTGAGACTGACAGCAGTTAACTGTGCACTATCCGGCAGTTCCCCGCTAAAAGAGAATTGCACTAAGGCACGTCGCTTTTGCGAACCACGCGCCGTTGTACCAACAAAAATATAGTCACCTTGTCCGTTGCTTAAACTGCCGTCGGCACTTTCATACAAGGTGTTGTCTTGGCTGGCGGTGAGCTGAATGGTTTGTTGTGCAGCTAGCTCAGTGCTAATGCTGCATAACAGGATAAAAAGGCTAATGTTCATGAGTGGTTTAAGCGTAGATCGCATGAGTCGGCTCCTATCACGTGTGTGAAAACGACTATTGCGGGCAAATACATCGCGTGTGTATTGCCGACCTGTGTTGTTGTGTTTAACACAGGGTATCTTGCATCCTCATGACTTTTTAGTGTTTTTTCAATGCTAGGAGTTTGATGTTTTTTCTTGTTTCTAGCTGAAAGAACGTGTGTTGATAAAAGTGGTCATTTCAATCATCAACACATCTATTTCGTTGAATAACTCACACACGAACTAAACGATTTCTAATATGTTGCGCAGACAGTGAGCTTAATAACTCATGGCAACTGGTTTGTTCTGGGTGATATTGAATAGTCAGCATACGATGATTTTCAGGGTTAAAGCTGACTGCAATGACCCCCGGAAATTCGCGTACTAAATCCCCTACTGCTTGGGTTTCGTGTTCTTCAAACACGTCTTCAATGCTGACAGTAATATCAATAAACGTATTGCCAATACTGCGTTGACTCCACAATTGTCGCACTAAATCATGCACCACTTGATAAGTATGTGGCTCAATATCATCGGTAAATTGAAACCCTGTTTTATACAACTCAGGTTTAACCATTGTGCGCCAACGGCTTTCTACTGTCAGTAAAATATGCTCATGAGGGGTTTTATAGTGCATGATATGCATCAAATCTTGACTGCGAATTTTCATGCAATAGGTTTGTTGTGTGGTAATAGGCATTTTGCTAAATAACATAACGCCTGTGGTGCTAATATCGCCTAATGCGCCTAGCACCGTATTGCCATCTTCTTCATATACGGGTAGTAATAATAATAATTCTCGACGTTTAGTATTGCGTCGCTCTTCTTTGGGCGCGAGCATGTTGTGTTCCTGTAATTATTTCAATCTGAGTGCATGGCTATGGTTATCAAACATATGCCTACCATTGCTAAGAATGTGCGTTTAAACAATATTAATATAGTTTCTCGGCCTTAATTGTCAGGCAGCGAAATGGCACACTCTTAATAATGGTATGTCGATAAGATAGCGAAAAAAGCGTTCAGAATAAAGTAATTATCCGCATAATCTCACTTGTGCTTCACGGTATTTATCCGCTGTTTTCGCCAAAATATCTTCTGGCAGACTAGGGCCTGGGTCTTTTTTATCCCAATCCAAGGTTTCTAAATAGTCGCGCACAAACTGTTTGTCAAAGCTTGGTGGGCTAATCCCTTCTTGATATTCATCAGTTGGCCAAAAACGTGAAGAATCGGGCGTTAATATCTCATCGATTAACACTAATTGCCCATTTTCATCGACACCAAATTCAAATTTAGTATCCGCGATAATAATGCCACGGCTTGCCGCGTAAGTCCGCGCCCGTTGGTAAATCGCTAAACTGGCGGTTTTAATTTGTTCTGCTAAGTCTGCACCGACTAATTCAACCGTTTTTGCAAAATCAATATTCTCGTCATGTGCGCCGACTGCCGCCTTGCTAGATGGGGTGTAAATCGGTTCCGGTAATTGTGCTGCTTGTGCTAAACCCGCAGGCAATGAAATGCCACAAATAGCATTAGTCGCTTGATAATCTTTCCAACCTGACCCTGCTAAATAACCGCGCACAATGGCTTCAACCGGCAAGGCTTTTAAGCGACGCACAATAATAGAACGGCCTTCTAATGGCGCACGCTCAGCAGCATCGGGCACAGCGCGTTCTAATGGGTAATCTGTCAAATGATTGGGCAGAATATCTGCCATTTGCTGAAACCAAAAATTAGAGACGGCGGTTAATAATTTGCCTTTTTCAGGTACAGGCGTTGGCAAAATCACGTCGAACGCAGATAAGCGGTCGGTAGCCACAATCAACATATGTTGCTCATCTACGGCATAAATGTCGCGGACTTTGCCACGGTGTAACAGTGGTAAAGAAGTTAATTCAGATTGATATAACGCATCAGTCATAGTGATTCGTCTCGGATATTGGATAGTCAATAATTACCTGCAACTGCATGACTTTTGAAGACATACAGCGCAATAAATGGGAAGTGGAATGGTATAGCACGCCCTCGCTGGCAGCCAGTACAAATACTGCCATTAAGTTAAGGTCTTGTAGGGTGTGCAAAACGCCGCCGAGAAGCTGGGGTTGTTTCCGACCTTAATCGGCGTTTTGCCCACCGTGCGGGGTTTGGTGGGCAAAATCCCACCTCAACGACAATGGATTATCAAAACGGCATACCCTGTGGGATTTCGCACACCCTACAAGCCTGCATGTCTTTAACTTAGTGGCCGCGAGCCAGTACAAGGGCGTATCGTGAACAGTCCGTCGCGTGTTTTTAGGCGAGTTAGCAGTTGCCAAAGTGTAGGCTGTGCCTAGCGTTTGTGCAAGCGGGATGCTGATGCTTTACACGTTTAATAAGGCTTGTTCTGCCGCCCAAACGCTTTGCAACATGCGCAAGGCTTGGCCTCGGTGACTTAATTGATGTTTGATGTCTGAACTTAATTCAGCCGCGCTACATTGATGTGTCGGCACATAGAACACGGGATCATAGCCAAAACCATTTTCGCCTGCGGGTGCAAACAAAATGCGTCCTTCCCAAGTACCTTGACAAATCAAAGGCATAGGGTCAGTTGCATGACGCAACACTGCAATCACGCAGCGGAAGCGGGCAGTCCGTTTAGCTTCTGGCACATCTTGCAAGGCCTGTAATAACTTATCAATATTGGCTTGATCACGCTTGCTACTGCTATCACCGGCATAACGTGCTGAATAAATCCCCGGTGCGCCATTTAAAGCATCGACTTCTAAGCCAGAATCATCCGCCATTGCCGCATGTCCAGTATGCTGTGCTGCGTGGCGTGCTTTTAAAATCGCGTTTTCGATAAAGCTTAAGCCGGTTTCATCGGCATCAGTGACGTTAAATTCGCTTTGTGGCACGACGGTTAAGCCATAACTGCCTAATATCTCGCCAAACTCTCGCACTTTGCCAGCGTTAGAGCTAGCGAGCACTAAGGTTGTATTCATTGTCATGCATCTCATGTGAGTGAAGAGTGAGCGGATGATTTTACGCGATTTGGGCGGGAGACCAAAATAGCTTGGCAATAAGAACGTGTAGGTCGTATAAGCGCAGCGTTATACGACACATCGGCGGATGACGGCTAACGCCTAAACCATTAAAACCGCCCCTTAACCACCACTTCCATCTTCGCTTGCAAGCCGAACAGTTGCCGCGCCGAGCCACAATAATGTGATAACTCCAAACGCCCATCGCTGTTAATCAACGCTAAAGCAGTTTGTTCTGCACCTTGTGCATAATGAGTGACTAAAGGAAAGTATTGCCCCTGACAATAAATCTCGGTCACGACACTGTGCTGCAAATCGTCTGCGGTGATATTGGTGATTGCATTACCAAAGCGATCAAACACTTGAATCTCGCCAATTAGCCGATCCCGCTCTAAGCGCGTGGGCACATTGGGCAAGCTGACTAATTGCTCAATCGGATGCCCAATATCTGACGGTAATAAACCACCTGCGAGACTGGCGGCGACGGGGGCAAATAGAGCTAAACCATCAAAACATTGATGCGCTTGCCACCACGCGGTTTCTCGATAAATGTGATAAATTTCAACCGCTGCTTGTTGCTTTAACACTTCGGTAAAAATGCCATTATCTGGCCCAATTAACCATTGTTGCTGTGCGGTGCGAATCAAAACCGGATAACGGGTTGAACCCACATCAGGATCGATGACGGCGACGTGGATTGTCTCTGCTGGAAATTGCGGCACGCTACGCGCTAAGCACCAACTGGCTTGCAACAAAGCTTGTGGCTCTAAATCATGGCTAATATCAACCAATTGCGCTTGCGGATACAGGCTTAAAATACGCCCTTTCATAGCACCGACATAACCATCTTGGGTGCCGAAATCTGTTGTTAAGGTGATTAAGCGAGTCATAAAAGCTTAAAAGTCTTGCCAATCGCTGTCATTGTCAGCAGGTGATTTTTTGGGTAACGCTTTTTTGGGCTGACTCGCAGGCTTGGCAGGCTGAGGCATGCGCACTGCTGAGGCAGCAACCTTGGACACAATATTGTGTTTGAGTTTGAAAAAGGCAACTTGCTCTTGTAATTGTTGCGCTTGGTCTGTCATCGAGCTACTAGCCGCCGCCGACTCCTCTACCAATGCCGCGTTTTGTTGCGTCATCTCATCCATATTGGAAATGGCTTTATTGACTTGATGAATACCCGATGTTTGCTCCTGACTGGCCGCCGCAATTTCAGCAATAATGTCACTGACTTTTTTCACTGAAGTAACAATTTCTTCTAAGGTCGTTCCCGACTGATTCACTAATTGCGTGCCTTCCTCAACCCGCTGCACACTATTTTGAATTAAGGCTTTAATCTCTTTCGCCGCTTGGCCACTGCGTTGCGCTAAGTTGCGTACTTCGGCGGCAACGACTGCAAAGCCGCGACCTTGATCACCTGCCCGCGCTGCTTCTACCGCCGCATTTAACGCCAATAAATTAGTTTGAAACGCGATGTCATTAATCACACTAATGATTTCGGTAATTTGCTTACTGCTATCATTAATGCTGATCATAGAACGCACCGCCTCGCTGACCACGCGCCCACCTTCTTCTGCATGTTGCCGTGCCATTGCCGCTAACTGCGTCGCCTGTCCTGTGTTATCGGCTGTTTGCTGCACAGTGCCGGTCATTTGTTCCATGCTGGCGGCGGTTTGTTCCAAGGCAGCAGCCTGTTCTTCAGTGCGTTGACTTAAGCTTAAATTGCCTTGTGCAATTTCTTCAGCAGCTTGGCGCACGCTTTCAGAAGCTTGCTGGATCGCGCCCATGATTTCGGTTAAGCGTTGTACGGTGTGATTGGCATCATGTTTTAACTGTTCAAAATCACCTTGATAATTGGTTTCAATATTGCGCGTTAAATCACCTTGCGCTAAAGCCGCAAACATCTGCATCGTGTCTCGAATGGCGAGGCTGTTGTAATCTAAAATCTGGTTTAAACTTTGACTGAAACTACGGAAAAAGCCGCGTTTATTTTCTAACACCACCCGTTTTTCAAAATTACCTTGTGAAGCAGATTGAATCACATCATTAATTTCTTTCTCCGTTGCCACTTCTTCCGTGCGGTTACGGAACTCTTTTACGATCCCTAAACGTTGCCCCTGACTGTCAATTACTGGCGTGACATAATACTCAATGTTTAAACAGTCTAAATCTAATTGTGCGTGTTGACTGCTGGTTAAGTTATTCAGCAAACGCCGATGCTTTTCTGGGTCTTTATATAATACGTTAACGCTGTTATGTAAAATTTGATCGGGATCAAATTGTGGCAACTCTGAGCTAAATGCCTCCGCTTCATTGTGAAACAGGTTGCGAGCAGCATGGTTCAAATAAATAACTTTGTAATCATTGTCTGCAATTAACACGCTGGTGGTGACATTATCTAAGGCACAGTTAATGCGTTGTGCTTCTTCTGTAATGCGCCGTTCTGTTTCAATTTGCATGCGCAATTGTTCTTGCATGGCACTTAAAGAATCTAGTAATTGCCCCGTTTCACTGTGGTCTTTTGCTTTAATAGTATTATTTAAATTACCACTACTAATATTATTAGCAACATCAACTGCTTGCTTAAGTGCATGTGTTAAACGACGGATAAATAATGCCAAAGCTCCGCCGGAAATAATCAAAGTCAGTACAATAATCCATAAACTACTAGAGCGGCTGTTGTAAATAAAACTTTCAAACTCTGCTGTTTTTTGTTTGACCAGTTGGTTATGTAAATTATTTAAATCGGTCATTGCTAACAAAGCAGGTGTGTCATCAATCTTCACTTGCTTATCAATTTCAGCAATGCTTTTGTGATCCGCGATCATTGCCGCAACGCCTGTACTATTCTCTTGATATTGTCGTGCAACAGCAATGGCTTGCTCTAATAAATGTGCTTCTTCTGGTAATAAATCAGGTAAGTTATGATAACGGTCATAGGTTTCTTCTAAATGAAACATACTGTTGTTAAACCGTTCTAAATATTCTGGTTTATGTCTTAAAATATAATTCTTAAAATGGTGAATTGCGCCACCATAACCAAAATATTCACGAAAATCCTCTAATAATTGAATGCGTAAACTGACATTATCTTGAAAAGAATGCCAGCTTTTTTCAATACGCCCTGTTTCATAATAAACAGTCATTGCAATGATAAAAAAACCCAAGCTGACTAATAATAAAATACTAATCAACTGAACAGCAATTCGATCTGAAAAGAACCTAAAGCTCATAATATATCCCTTGCAATACTGATGAAGCACTGGATGCTAACACAACATTGATTTTGCTCATTATCTTAAGGTGTTATCGATTTAAGCAGAGCATTATGCTCAATCACTACTGTTATTGCATAGCCTTTAGAAACATACACGGTAATTGCTTAAATTTGTCACAGGCGGGTGGGCTTAAGCAAGCGTCTCTAATGATGTATCATAATGGCATGCAAACGATTTAAAAGGTGTAGAAGGCATGTTTTGTGCCTCTACTCACTGTGCTGATAACGGTTTATAATCCAATACTAAACTTCATTTTATATTGCTTTTCCAAATCAGCACACCTACACTGATTTTGCACCCTATAATTTTGTACACGCTTGATTACATAGGAGTCTGAATGCAGACAAAGCAATTACTTGAAATTGTGATTAACGCACTTGAAGATCGCAAAGCACACGACATTAAAGTGTTGAACGTGCAAAAGATGAGCAATGTGACAGACTACATGGTGATTGCCAGCGGGCAATCAAATCGCCAAGTGGTCGCCATTGCGGATAATGTTGTTGAACAAACTAAAGCGCACGATTTGCGCCCACTTGGTCACGAAGGCACAGACAGTGGCGAGTGGGTTCTGGTTGATTTAGGCGATGTGATCGTGCATGTCATGCAGCCAGAAGTTCGCGACTTCTATCAATTAGAAAAACTGTGGGGCGAGATGGGGCAAGATTCAATTGCTGCTAACGCTCCTGCTTACGTGAGTGCTTAAACTCGCGGTTCAATTTGCTTAGGGCTGCATTGGTTCAGCCCTAAAGCTAACTAACGCTAAGCGCGTGCTTAATTTTACATTCTCTCAATTCAATAGATAGCTAGTGATTATGAAGCGATTTGCCGCTGTGGCCTGTTTGTTATGGATGCTAACGCTCGCACAAGGTGTGTTTGCTGCGTGGGCAGGGCAAACGCCCGTTTGTGGGTATGAGGTGTTAAACCAATATCCACATGACCCAAGAGCTTTTACTCAAGGCTTAATTTTTGACCAAGGTGTGCTCTATGAAAGCACAGGGCGCTGGCATGAATCCTCTATTCGTAAAGTAGACCTGACAACAGGTGAAATCTTGTTACAAAAAGAGGTGGCAGGGACGTTCTTTGCGGAAGGTTTAACACGCTGGAAACAACACTTAATCCAATTGACATGGCAAGCCGAGCAAGGCTTTTTTTATACGCCTGACACGCTTGATGAAGTGCGCACCTTTAAATATGAGGGTGAAGGTTGGGGCTTAACCCACGATGATCAGTTTTTGATTATGAGTAATGGCTCTAACGTGCTCCAGTTTTTAGACCCTCAAACCTTGGAAGTGAAACGCAGCTTAGCCGTGTTTGATCAAGCGCGTCCGGTTGAGCGTTTAAACGAATTGGAATATATCAACGGCGAAATTTTTGCCAATATCTGGCGTAGCAATTTCATTGCGCGAATCAACCCAGAAACCGGTGAAGTCAATAGTTGGTTAAATTTAATCGGCATAAAACCACGTCAAATGACCCCAGACCCACAAGCGGTATTAAACGGCATCGCCTATGATGCTGAGCAAGGACGTTTATTCATTACCGGTAAATTGTGGCCACAATTGTTTGAAATTCGCATCACCGATTGCCCTAGTGCTGCCATGCCGAATATTGACTAAACACTATCCCTTCTCTAGTTTGCTGTTATCTCAGGTGAGGAACCCGCCTTGATTAAGCGCATTTCATACAGCTTGCAAATGCTGTATCGCTATCGTCGTTTAGTAGCCAATGTTTATCTGAACAGTCCTAAACACTATCAAATATCACAATTATCCCCTGCAAGCCTAAAACAACACGGCATTAAAGTCTTAGCCTTAGATTTTGATGGTGTGTTATCTGCGCATGGTGCTGCACAACCACTTGAAGCCTTGTTCGCTTGGTTGCAAGAGTGTGTTGAGGTGTTTGGCGTAGATCGGGTGTTTATTCTGTCAAATAAACCAATGCCAGTGAGAATTGCTTTTTTTGCGGCCCATTTTCAGGGTTTGCAAATGATTTCAGGGGTACGGAAAAAGCCTTATCCCGACGGTTTACAACGAATTGCTGAACTGACTGGAGAGCCTGCCAATAGCATCATGTTAGTGGATGATCGTTTATTGACTGGTGTATTAGCCGCGTGCATTGCGCAAACGCAAGTCACTTACATCACCTATCCTTATGCCAATTTTTCTCGTAAACCCGTACAAGAAAGCTTTTTCTGGAGTTTGCGCTTTTTAGAACGGCGTTTACTGCAAAGCTATTGCTGGTTGCATCCTCGTGGTGCCAAAACACCGCCACAGGTGACTCAGCATTAAAAGCACTGTGAACTGGAGCACCGCAGGTTATGGGCATTAAACCTCATACCTGAAAGTGCCCCAGCATAGCACTCACACGGGCTATTATTCTGCTTTTTCAGCTTCTGGTGCAGCCGCTTCGCCGCCTAAAGACAATACCCAAGCAACTAATTTATCAGCATCTTCTTCAGTCACAGTTGGGTTAGCTGGCATAGGGATAGGTCCCCATGCTAAGTCAGTCGTTTTACCTTTCACGATTTGACTGGCTAAACGTTGTTTAGTCTCGTCGTCTGCGTCTGCGTATTTTACAGCCACGTCTTTATAAGCAGGGCCAACCATTTTGGCTTCTACTTGGTGACAAGACATACAAATATAGCCTTTCTCTTGGATTAAGGCAGTGGCTTCTTCAGTCGTCATTACAGCCGCTGGCTCCGCCGCCGCTTCTTCTGCTGCCATCGCAACATTCGCGCTTAACATCATACCAGCCGCTAAACCAACCCATACTTTATTGAATGAAGCTTGCATAGAGAGAATCCTCCTCAATTTTTATAAATGTGGTGACAGTGTTGCGCACCATCGCCGCTATGTTTACCCAATTGCTCAGGTTTGTAAATACGGAACATAAACCAGCATTTTATGTGCCTAGTTTATGAAAATTTGAAACGATTTTGCCAACGGGGACATGCTAGCAAGTTAAATAAGGTGGTGTCTTTATACTAGATTTAAAATTGACACGTCCTAAAAAAGGCTTAAGGCTTTACATAATCTTGTAGTCAGCTATAGTACAAAAAAAAGAGAACGCCCGAATAGGATAAAGTCCCCAGTCCTACTACAGACAAAACAGGCGTTCTCTCGATGAAGAAAATAAAGTACAAAACAGTTGATGTAAAGCAATTAGATTGGATTAAG
>QKBZ01000225.1 GCA_003245895.1 Beggiatoa sp. | reverse complement strand
ATAATTTACATTAAAATTCATTTTAATTCCCCAAGAAGATATTTCACTATTTGTGACTTCTTCAAAGTTTCTTAAAATGATTCCTAACCTGTCCCCCTTTTTTATTGCACCTTCAGTAAAACCTGAAGATGATACAGCGACAGCAGAGAAAGCTCCTAAACTAACTTTTCTCCCATATATTTCCTCTATCCATTTGACATCTTGCTTTTTTTTATGATGCCTGCATTCAACTATTGTTAATTTACTTTTTTCTTCTATAAGAATATCAACTTGTCTCATTTGTTCAGGATTATCAGGATCAGGAATTCTTGCATCCCATTTGACTTTTGCGTGTCTCCCCTTGAGAACAAACTCAAATCTACTTATTTCTTGTTCAAACTCTTTTGGTGTCATGTTATTACTCCAAATTTCACATAATTAAAAAATTAACTGGGATACGTTTCAATCAATTATTTCAATAGCCAACTTTATATAAAATAAAGCTAAGTCATTATTAATGTTCTCCAAAGCTCAAAATTCCCCTGCATCACCAACCAACTCTCTGGACTTCTCCCCAACACCTCTGACAAACGTAAAGCCATCTCCGGCGAAATTCCGCTTTTACCTTCAAGAATACAGTTTAGTGTAGCGGTAGAAACCGCCAACCGCGTAGCCAACTCATCACAACTAATCCCCAACGACTCTATATAAACCGCTTCAATAAACTCGCCCACACTCGGCGGATTATACATCACCATCAGCAACCCCTCTAAGAACACAGACAATACCCCTAAAGCTAAGCGTGTTACACGTCAAAATTCAACCCTCCCCCCAAAATTCAGCCTCCCCCCAAAATCTGCTATGATCCCCCATTTTCCCGACCCAATCCGAATTCCACGAGGCCGTTATGCACTACGTTGGTGGCTCTGCACTTTCCCAATTTCGCACCGATAAAAAACTGGCTGCTGCTCAGCAGTTAGTGCCTAACCTAAAAGCGTTAAAAACCTTTTTTCTATATCTGGTTGACACCGCAGAACCCTTAACCCCTGCTGAACAAGAAACCCTTTGCGCGATATTGCCGCAAACCAGTTTGCGCGAGTTGGCACTGACGCACAGCGTGTTAATCGTGCCGCGTGCGGGTACGGTCTCGCCGTGGTCAAGTAAAGCCACCGAAATCGTGCAATTGTGCGGTATTCATAAAGTCTTGCGCGTCGAGCGCGGCACAGTCTGGCAATTCACCGCCGACAGTCCGCTTACGCCCGAACAAATACAACAATTAGTGCCGTTATTACACGACCGCATGACCGAAATGCCGGTGTTTGACTTAGCCGATGCGCCGCAAATTTTCCTACACGCCGAAGCGCGTCCGCTTAACACTATTCCGCTACTCAGCGAAGGCCGACAAGCCTTAGTCGAGGCCAACCAAGAACACGGTTTAGCCTTGTCTGAAGAAGAAATTGACTATTTGGTGGACAACTTCACCGCGTTGAAACGTAACCCCACCGATGTCGAGTTAATGATGTTTGCACAAGCAAACTCAGAACATTGTCGGCATAAGATTTTTAACGCGGATTGGACGATTGACGGCGAGACCATGCCTAACAGTTTGTTCGGCATGATTAAAAATACTTATCAGTTAAACCCGAATAAAGTGTTATCCGCTTATCACGATAACGCCGCCGTCATCGCCGGTTTCCCCAGCAAATACCTGTACCCCAACGGCAAACAGTATTACAAATGGCAACAAGAAGACTCCGCCATTTTGATGAAAGTGGAAACCCACAACCACCCGACCGCCATCTCACCTTATGCCGGAGCAGCGACCGGTTCAGGCGGTGAAATCCGCGACGAAGGTGCGACCGGACGCGGTTCTAAACCCAAAGCGGGTTTAACTGGCTTTTCCGTGTCACATTTACACTTGCCCGACACGCCTAGACCTTGGGAACAAGACTATGGCAAACCGTCGCGCATGGCGTCCGCGCTGCAAATCATGTTAGAAGCGCCGATTGGCGGCAGCAGTTTTAATAATGAATTCGGTCGCCCTGCGATTAGCGGTTATTTCCGTAGCTTCGAGCAAACCGTGGGCGAGCGTCGGCGCGGTTATCACAAGCCGATTATGATCGCAGGCGGTGTGGGCAATATTCGCCCGCAATTAGTCGATAAAAATCAAGCCCCTGCGGGTAGTGCTTTAATCGTATTAGGTGGGCCTGCGATGTTAATCGGCTTAGGCGGTGGCGCGGCTTCCTCCTTAGCCGCCGGTCACAGCAGCGAGGCGTTAGACTTCGCCTCGGTGCAACGCGATAACGCGGAAATGGAGCGCCGTTGCCAAGAGGTGATCGACGCTTGCTGGCGTTTAGGCGACCACAACCCGATTGAAGCGATCCACGATGTCGGCGCGGGCGGTTTATCTAACGCCGTGCCGGAGTTGGTGAACGACAGCGGACGCGGTGGCAAGTTTGAATTAGGCCGCGTGTTGCGGGCTGACCCGTCGTTGTCACCGATGGAATTATGGTGCAACGAGTCGCAAGAGCGTTATGTATTAGTAGTCAAAGCGGAACAAGTGGAGGCTTTCGCCGCCTTATGCGCCCGCGAGCGTTGCCCGTTTGCAGTCATCGGCAATTTAACCGACGAGAAGCATTTAACCGTTCACGACGAAGCCAGCAAGGGCAATGTGGTCGACATGCCGTTGTCAGTGTTATTGGGCAAAGCGCCGAAAATGCAGCGCACGGTTGAGCATGTTGAGCCACCGCTGAGCGCCTTGCAATTAGACGGTATTGATTTACAAGAGGCCGCGTTGCGGGTGTTAAAACATCCCACCGTCGGCAGCAAAAGCTTTTTAATCACCATTGGCGACCGCTCGGTAGGCGGCTTAGTGGTGCGCGATCAAATGGTCGGGCCTTGGCAAGTGCCGGTGGCGGATTGCGGCGTGACCGCGACCAGTTTCGACACCGATCACGGTGAAGCGATGGCGATGGGCGAGCGCACGCCGGTTGCCATTTTAAACGCGCCTGCTGCGGGGCGCTTAGCCATTGGCGAGGCGTTGACCAATTTAGCCGCCGCTTGCGTGGATGATTTAAGCGATGTCGTGTTGTCCGCAAACTGGATGGCAGCTTGTGGGCAAGCGGGCGAGGACGCGGCCTTATACGACACGGTGCAAGCGGTGGGCATGGAATTATGCCCCGCCTTGGGCATTTCGATTCCGGTCGGTAAAGACTCCTTATCCATGCACACGATGTGGGATGACAAGGCAGTGACTGCGCCGCAATCCTTGATCGTGTCGGCCTTTGCGCGGGTAAGCAATGTGGCGCGTAGCTTAACGCCACAGTTGCAAGGCGGCGACAGCACGTTGTTATTAGTCGATTTAGGGCGTGGACAAAACCGCTTAGGCTTGTCGATTTTGGCGCAAGTGTATAACCAAGTCGGCGACAGCGTGCCGGATGTGGATGATGCGGCGGCGTTAAAAGCCTTTTTTGACACCGTGCAAACGCTGAACCGTGACAGCAAATTGTTGGCCTATCACGACCGCTCCGATGGTGGTTTGTGGGCGACTTTGTGTGAAATGGCTTTTGCTGGGCATTGTGGTTTAGATATTCAATTAGATGGCTTGAGCGGCACGCCGTTAACCCAGTTATTTAATGAAGAATTAGGCGCGGTGTTGGAAGTGCGCGAGGCGGATGCCGAGGCGGTGTTGCAGCAGTTCAGCGCGGCAGGTTTGGCGGCGCATCGTTTAGGGCATTGCAACCGCAGCGATGCGGTCAACATTTTCCAACAAGATGCCTTGTTGTTAAGCATGCCGCGTGCGCAGTTGCAACGGGCGTGGGCGGAGACCAGTTATCAAATGCAGAAATTGCGCGATAATCCGGCTTGTGCGCAGGCGGAGTATGACGCGATTTTAAACACTGAGGACAGCGGTTTGTCCTTGCATTTGACCTATAAATTGACCGAAGAAAAGAACCCTAGCGGTTATCACATTGCGTTACCGCCGAAAATTGCCATTTTGCGCGAGCAAGGGGTGAATGGTCAGTTAGAAATGGCGGCAGCGTTTGAGCGTGCTGGTTTTGAGTGCGTTGACGTGCATATGTCGGACATTTTAAGCGGTCGCATTAGTTTAAAACAGTTCCGAGGTTTCGCCGCCTGCGGTGGTTTCTCTTATGGCGACGTGTTAGGCGCTGGCGGTGGCTGGGCGAAGTCGATTTTATTCAATAGCCGTGCGTATGATGAGTTTTCCGCCTTTTTCAAACGGCCTGATACCTTTGCGTTAGGGGTGTGTAATGGTTGCCAGATGATGGCGCAGTTACGCGATATGATCCCAGGCGCGGCGATGTGGCCGCAGTTTGTGCGCAATCATTCCGAGCAGTTCGAGGCGCGTTTGGTGATGGTGGAAGTGCCTGAGTCACCGTCGTTGTTTATGCGCGGCATGGCGGGTTCTCGTTTGCCGGTGGTGGTGTCGCATGGTGAAGGCCGCGCCGCGTTTATGGATGCGGATAGCTCACAGCGTTTAGTCGGCTCGCATTTGGTGGCCTTGCGTTATGTGGATAATGCCGGTCGTGTGACGGAGGGTTATCCAGCGAATCCGAATGGTTCACCGTTGGGGATTACCGGTTTAACGACGGCGGATGGTCGTTTTACGATTATGATGCCACATCCTGAACGGACGTTTTTAAGTAATCAGTTTTCGTGGTTGCCGAGTAGTTGGACGGAACGGAATAGCCCTTGGTTGGGGATGTTTCGGAATGCTTATCGGTTTGCTCGGAAGGAATAATCGGTTAAAATATAAACTTTCCCTATTGAGCAACTCTCATAGGGGAAGTAAATTTTATTAATTGCTATAATTTAACTATCTACACTTTAAAAATATTAAAATGATAGTTTAGTTTTTCTATATCTGATTTGACTTCAGATGATTGTCCATTCTCCCCCCTTAAGTGAGTGTTCTAATGATGAATATGTTTGCCGAACCACCTCTGATTGAAGCTATCTTTGAAATTCGTTGGGGAAAACGAACTTCAAACCCTAATGAGTTAGAGTTTGGCGATGATGATGCATTGTTTTTTATTGGACAGTTTCAAAACTTTGCAAAAAATAAAGGATATGTAATTTCTGAACCTCTTTCAGACCCTCGATTAAACATTCAGATACCTCATATTCCTACATATCGTTTTAGGAAAGAAAAAAATAAATGGCCTTGCTATCAAATTGGTCTTGGAATATTTACGGTAAACCAAACTAATGATGGTTATTCATGGGAAAATTTTAGAGAGACCATCAAAAATGGTCTTGATCTTTTAAATGAAGGACATCCATTAGGCTTGGAAAAAATTCCAGCGTTAAGTTTTTCTTTACGTTACATTGATGGCTTTCCTATTTCAAATAATGAAAAAAATGATAGTGATTTAAATTTCTTTAATAAAGAAATAAAAATCGGCTTAACCTTACCAGAAAGCTTGAGCAAATCAAACTTATTATCAAGTGATTTTAAAGTTCCTGTAATTGCTTTAGAAACAGATATGAAAACGCCTAAAGGGAAACTATC
>QKBZ01000153.1 GCA_003245895.1 Beggiatoa sp. | reverse complement strand
TTTCTCGTTCCCATCGTCCCGATGGGAATGCATGCCGCGTCGCTCCAGCGGCGCGAATCAGGCTCCAACGACCGTGTATACGACTAAACGTGCCGCTGGAGCGACACAATACGCATTCCCATCGGGACGATGGGAACGAGAAAACGAGAAACCAGTTGTTTTTAACGCAAAATCTGGCGTATGTAGATAGCCCAGATGTCGGATGACGGCTAAAGCCTTATCCGACCTACGAAAACTGACTTAATTACCATCTCCATCATCATCACTGTCGGGTGCAGGCGTAGCATTACTATTTTCAGGTGCTTGCGGAAACACAAATACTTTAGGTGGCTCATGTGTATCTGCTGCTGGTTCAGGTGCTGCGTGTTCACGTTCACGCGGTGCATTTTCATCCGGTAATTCCAACACTGGCGTGCGCTTCATTTCCCGAATGTCGATAACTTGTGGCGCGAACAATTGCACTGCTTTCTTACGCATCGCCTGCTTTTCATCTGCGGGTAACTCAGTGCGTTGCAGTTCACGATCAATGATACGACCGGAGTTAATATCAATGCGTAAGATTTCCTTACAACCATCGTCATAAATACGCTCGCGTCGAAACTCGCGTTTATTTTGCTGCGCGTCTTTTTGCGTGTAGTAATGCAAAGGTGCAAAACTGCCCACTTGATGCTCTGCCGATTGGTTGTGATTACGCTCTTCAAACTCACAAGGCGACATCCGGCGTTGTGGTTCTGCTTGCTCAGCTTGACCAAGGACAATGGTTTCAGCATAGGCCGGAGACATTAACCAATCTAACAACGCGGCAGAATTATCACTGCTCTTAAAGGGGAACCATTGTGAATAATTGCCGTATTCAACATAAATATCGCCATCGTCATACACGCTTAACTTGATAGTTAACTCTGCACCCTCAGCAGTTTTGATCACCGTTGAACCGGTATGAATCGGCTGTTTTTGGAAGTGTTCTTGAAACAACTCTTGGTTATATTGTTCAGCGATGGTACGCGGAATATTGAACAACGTGACGTAAATGTCTAAGCCTGCATTAATAATGGATGGCAACACCACTAAGATGGCTAAAATACCGGCAAAAATCCCCTGTGTGCTCTTTAACCAATCAGTGACCTTAGCGGTAGGCGCAACAGGTGCAGGGGCAACTTGTTTCACTGTGGCATTGACTTCCGCTGCGGGCTGTACCGCAACGGGTTCAGACGCAGAAGCATCAGAAGCAACGACTTGATCATTCATAATTTAATATTCCTTAATAAAACGTCGTTTGATAAACAGCGGAAAAGAGCAAAAAGACACCAGCAGTTTTAAAAACCGCTCGCGTTATATGTTTTACGCTGTAAAGCCACCACAACAAGCGGTTTACTTGTGAACAGTGGCAACACAACATAGATAAATCATGTATGCAACCACATCGCCAATTAGGTGTTAAAGCCTCGTGATGGCGGTTAGGTAGGCGGTTTTTATCCACACAACACGTTGGATTAAGCCGACAAAACCCAATAACTGCTACAACCGTGCAGATATAACGCGCAACCTAAAGGCAATTGTTTAGGTATAGTTAAAAATTTTGCAAACTGTCGCTAGCGATGTTTAGCAAACCCTGTCCGTTGTTGCAAGTGCTATAGCATAGCGTGTCATGTGGTTTTCAGTATAATGCCTAATAAATAGGTTGCGGAAGTTACCCCCAAGTTCACCCTCTATAACGGCGTGTCGTTTATCACGCTGGCGGTGTTTATCTACAAGCCTAATGTATTATCCGATTCAGCAGGAAAAAAGCAGGTCATGAAACCGATTAAACAACCATTGCAAGCGATTCAAGCCTTTCTGCAAATGGAAACGGCTGGCAGTATTCTCTTACTCAGCGCAGCGGTAATCGCGCTCATTATGAGCAATACCGAGAGCTTAGCCACTGTGTATCATGGATTACTCAATACCCCCGTTGCAGTGCAAATCGGTGGCTTAGCCATCGCTAAACCATTACTCCTATGGATTAATGACGGCTTAATGGCCATTTTCTTTTTGTTAGTCAGTTTAGAACTGAAAAGGGAAATGTTAGAAGGCCAATTATCCAACGTTTCTCAAGTTATGTTGCCTGCCGTCGCTGCAATAGGCGGCATGTTATTGCCTGCGCTGATTTATTTAGGCATCAACTGGCATGCACCAGAGACCTTAAGCGGCTGGGCAATCCCTTCTGCAACTGACATTGCTTTTTCCCTAGGGGTTTTAGCCCTGTTAGGCAGTCGCGTACCGACCGCGCTCAAACTATTTTTGATGGCCTTAGCCATTATTGACGACTTAGGCGCGATTATTATTATCGCCTTGTTTTATTCTGGTCATGATATGCACTTTGTGCCGCTTTATTACGCCTTAGGCGCGATGGGTGTGTTATTCCTGCTCAACGTAGGCGGCATTAAAAACTTATTCTTGTATTTGTTAGTCGGTTTAGTGTTATGGGTTTGCGTGTTGAAATCAGGCTTACACGCCACTTTAGCCGGTGTGGTCTTAGCCTTTTTCATCCCCTTACGTGCTGATGAAGATGAAAAACATCATACTGGACACGCGCATGCGTCGCATCACTCGCCCTTGCACACCTTAGAACATGCCTTACACCCTATTGTGGCCTTTTGCATCATGCCGATTTTTGCCTTCGCCAATGCTGGTGTGACCTTAGCAGGCATGTCATTTGGTATTCTTTTCGAGCCAGTGCCTTTAGGCATTATTTTAGGCTTATTTGTTGGTAAACAAATCGGTGTATTTGGTTTCTCATGGTTAATCATTAAATCCGGCTTAGCGCGTTTGCCAGACAACACCAACTGGATGCAACTGTATGCCGTTTCTATTTTATGCGGTATCGGTTTCACCATGAGCTTGTTTATCGGCTCGTTAGCCTTTGCCAGTGAAGAATATGTCAATGAAGTGCGTTTAGGCGTTATCGTTGGCTCCTTGCTCTCTGCTGTAATTGGCTATTTCTTATTGCAATTTGCCTCTCGTCCTAAACAGGCTTAGTTGCCTATAGACACTCGTTCCCATCAATGAACACTGTCATTAAGTATTGTAGGGTTTGCGCCGCGTCCTTTTGCGGTGCGAACGCGGAGAAATCGAACCACTGTTAACATTTCAGCCGTCGGTGAGGGCAATCCAAACCCAACACAAAAGCTGAATGTCGGATGACGGCTAACGCCTTATCCGACCTACAAATACAACTAAACGCGCCGCTGGAGCGACGCGGCATGCATTCCCATCAACATAATGGGAACGAGAGAGAAAAGATACTTTTTTACCTAGGAACACACACTACATGACCGTGCAGCTTGGGATCGTCATGGATCCAATTGATCAGATTAAAGTTTACAAAGACAGCAGTTTTGCCATGTTGTTGGCGGCGCAGGCGCGTGGCTGGCAGTTATGGTATTTAACGCTGTCTGATTTATATCTGGTGAATGGCGAAGCGTGGGGCACGATGCGACCTGTCACCGTGCGGGATGACACCAAAGACTGGTTTACTCTAGGCGAAGCAATTTCGCGTCCATTAGCTGAATTGCAAACGATTTTAATGCGCAAAGACCCGCCGTTTGATTTGGAATATATCGCAGCGACTTATTTACTAGAGCAAGCTGAGCGAGCAGGCGTGTTAGTGGTCAATAAACCGCAAAGTTTGCGCGATGCCAATGAAAAACTGTACACCGCATGGTTTCCACAATGCTGCGCGCCTAATTTAGTCACACGCAAAGCCTCGCAAATTAAAGACTTTTTGCAAGAACACGGCGAAATTATTTTAAAACCCTTAGATGGCATGGGCGGGAGTTCTATTTTTCGTCTGCAACACGGTGATTTAAACACCTCGGTGATCATTGAAACCATCACCCAGCACGGCAAACGCTTTATCATGGCACAGCGTTATATTCCAGCGATTTTGCAACAAGGTGACAAGCGTATTTTATTAATCAACGGTGAACCAATGCCGTATGCCTTAGCCCGTATTCCAGCCCAAGGCGAGTTTCGTGGTAATTTAGCCGCAGGCGCACGCGGAGAAGGCGTTGCTTTAACAGAACGTGATTATTGGATTTGCCAGCAAGTGGGTGCAACCTTGCGCGAACGTGGTTTAATGTTTGTCGGCATAGATGTGATTGGCGATTATTTAACAGAGATTAATGTAACCAGCCCGACTGGTATCCGAGAATTAGATAAATTTTATCAATTGGATATTGCTGGGCAATTAATGGATTTTCTAGCGAAAAGATTAGCAGCGTAAGTCTACGGACTGAAGCGGTGAAAAGGAGAAAGCCGTGCATTTTAAGCTGATTATTGCACTGATCGGTGAAGATAAAACCGATAAAGTTTTAAAAGCGGCGCGTGAAGCAGGCGCGACAGGCGCGACGGTGATCAACAGTGCGCGTGGCGAAGGGGTAGAACCGGTTAAAACGTTTTTTGGTTTAACACTGGAAACGCAGCGTAATGTATTGTTGTTACTGGTTGAAGAGCATTTAGCCAGAACGATTTTAGAAAAAATTGCCGAGGTCGGTGGCTTAGACGAGGATACCGGCGCGGGGATCGCGTTTCAGATTGATGTTGAGGACGCGGTAGGCATCTCTCATCAAGTCCGCAAATTAGCGGAAGTCGTGGAGGATAAATTGTGAGCGCAGGAAAAGTTGTGCGAGTACGCGATGTAATGCGCACTCAGTTTGATAAGGTTGATGGGATTATGACTGTAGCAGAGGCGTTGCGCAGCATGAAAAATCCTGAGACTAAGGCATTAATTGTCAATCGTCGTCATCAAGATGATGAGTTTGGCATGGTGACTTTAATGGATGTCGCCAGTCAGGTGTTAGCGACTAATCGCGCCCCAGAACGGGTAAATATTTACGAGATTATGACTAAACCTGTGTTATCTGTGCCACCGGATATGGATATTCGCTATTGTGCGCGGATGTTCAATACTTATAAGGTGTTACGCGCACCCGTGGTGGAAGATAACGAGGTGATTGGCGTGGTCGGTTTTACCGATATTGTGCTAAAAGGGATGTGCGATCCGCCGATTATTTAAACTTAGTTCCAGTTTGGTTTAATGAAGCCCAGCCGAGGCTTGATAGCATCGCTATTGAGGTTTTGTTGGGCTTTTTTGCGTTTGGCGGTTTTCTCGTTCCCACGCGCCCTGAGGCTGTAAAAGAACCGTTAAAAAAGTGGTAGTCCTGTATTTATAGTGCCAATAAAAAATATTTATCATAATTAGGAGTTACGCAGTTGCAAATTATCCTATGCTATTGTGATGAATCCAAGACGCTTTGATGAATACGATTACATTAATTTTCTGGTTGCAGCCCAAAAAAGTTGTAGCTGTTTAGAAGCCAGTAAAGTTCAACCTTTGGGCACTCGCGCTCCAGCCCATGACTCAATAACACGAATGCTAAATTCTCTTTCCCCAGATAATGATGCTTTATGGTCTGAAGCTGAGCCGATGGTTGATAAGACAACAGGCTTACTGGAGCTTGATGATTCCACATTAGACAAGC
>QKBZ01000222.1 GCA_003245895.1 Beggiatoa sp. | reverse complement strand
CAACGACAATTCTTGTTTAACTTAATAGCAGTGATACGCTGTGTGGGAACGAGAAAAACCACTTAAAATCAATAATTTTGATACCTACCCCACCCCCCATCTAAAAAACACCCTCCCTCCTTGCAATTTTACCCAAACCCTGATACTTTAAATTACAAAGTAATTTGCTTTATGAGGAACTTTGGTTATGCAAACGCCTGTCATTCATTGGTGCGGTTTATCTTTAACTGGACAACAACGCTTTACCCGCCAAGCCCCTTGGTTAACATGGTTACAGCAGCAAGGTGTGGTGCCGGTGCAAACCTTTCCACGTCATTGGTATATTCAAACCCAGCAGCCTTCCCATCGTAAGCACACTTAAAGGAAAGACATCATGACAACTTTTCAGGTGGATAAGCCTAGTTTTATCATTGGCAAATGGACGGCGTTATGTTTGCTTAATGCGGTATTGTCTTTTGTGCTGGCCTTATCCGTCATATCAGGTCAAGAGACGGTGGGCATTATCGCAATGGCTGTGGCGTTAGTGATTTTAATCGCCATTATGAGTGCGATAGAAATGTCCTTGCGCCGTCATGGTGAATTGACGTGGGTACAAACGCTAACTGTGGGCGCAATCATTAAATGCTTGTTGCAGTTTACGGTTATGCTGGACATGCTTATAGGCGTGATAACAGTTAGTCTTGTAGATTCGGTCACAAAACTCAGTAATGTCAATGTATTGAATACTTCTCTTGCTGATAACTCACTGTTAGGCGAGGCTTTATTTGGACTAACAATTGGTTTAATGACCTTATTTGACGCATTTTTGAGTGTTTTTGCAGCATTGATATTAGGCGGGCTAGCCATTGGTGTTTGGCGTTTATGTCGGCCTAATAAGACAGCGGGGGCTAATATGAAAGCGTCAACGCCGTTGGGTTAAGTTGCATGGCATTGGGCTTTTGTTCTAAAGCGCTTCTTGTAGGGCGGATAAGGCGACAGCCGTCATCCGCCGCAAGTGGTTTGGTTTAAGCTTCAAGCGCATGATGTCGGATGACGGCTAAAGCCTTATCCGACCTACAAACATGCATTCCTAGCATTTATTTCCCCCCTGTCACCAAACGATCATTTGATAATCCCCACATGTTCCCCATGACATAACAACGTCATTTAGTCATAAGGAACACAAATGAAAGATCAACAAACTGACCGCACACTCGCAGCGGGTACCCAAACCTTTAATGATTTAGTCGAAGCGCGTTTGTCACGTCGGCAAGTGTTGCAGGGCGGTTTAAGTCTTGCTGCCTTATCTTTGTTCGGTGGCCTTAATGGTTTAGCTCAAGCGGTGCAAGCAGCCGTTGCAGAGACTGCGCCGACCAGTAGCCGCCTTGGTTTCAAAAGCGTACCGGTTTCCACGGCAGATACAGTTGTCGTCCCAGAAGGTTATCAAGCTAAAGTGTTATTTGCTTGGGGTGATCCCGTGTCTGACGGGGCAGCCTTTGCGCCAGATGCCAGCAATACCGCAGCCGAACAAGCACAACAAGCAGGCATGCACCACGACGGTATGCACTTTTTCCCATTGCCATTAGGCTCTGACAATTCCGAGCATGGTTTATTAGTGATGAACCATGAATACATCGATCCCAAATTGCTGCACACAGATGGCTTAGCCAATTACTCAACGGAAAAGTTAGAGAAAGAGTTAGCCGCGCATGGTGTTTCTGTCATCGAGATCAAAAAAGTTGATGGGCAATGGCAAATTGTGCGGCCTTCGCAATATGGGCGACGGGTAACAACTAGCACGCCGATGCAATTAGACGGCGCGGCAGCCGGTAGCGAATGGTTAAAAACCAATGCTGATCCGTCGGGTAAAGCAGTGTTCGGCACGATGAATAACTGTGCTAACGGTCATACGCCTTGGGGCACTTATTTGGCGTGTGAGGAAAATTTCCATAACTATTTCGCCATTTCTGCCGGTGAACAGCCAATTGAACATCCTGAGTTGTTGGCGCGTTATAGCGTGACTGGCATGGTGAATCCGTATTGGGGCAGTAAACAAGCGCGTTTTGATTTGCGTCAAGAGCCTAATGAGGTGAACCGTTTTGGCTGGATTGTGGAAATTGATCCGTTTAATCCTGATAGCACGCCAGTTAAACATACCGCAATGGGACGTTTTAGCCATGAAAACGCCGCGTTGTCGATTGCTGATGACAAGCGCGTGGTGTTTTATTCGGGTGATGACTCACGTTTTGAGTATATTTATAAATTCGTTAGTAGCCAGCCTTATGACGCGGAAAAGCGTGATAATAATAAAAGTGTGCTCAGCGAAGGCACTTTATATGTCGCCAAGTTTAACGAAGATGGTAGCGGCGAATGGTTGCCTTTAGTGCATGGGCAAAATGGTTTGACCGCTGAAAATGGTTTTGCTGATCAAGCGGCGGTATTGGTGAAAACCCGTTTAGCGGCGGACAAAGTGGGCGCAACGCCGATGGACAGACCGGAATGGATTGCGGTGCATCCTGATACGCGCCAAGTGTATGCAACTTTAACCAATAACAGTAAACGCAAAGAAGCTAATGCGGCAAATCCACGCACTAGCAATAATTTTGGTCATATTGTGCGCTGGCAGGAAGCAGGCAACGATCCGACAGCCACTGCCTTTAACTGGGATATTTACGTGTTATGCGGCGACCCAGCCAGTGACGAGCCAGCAAAACAAGGCAATATCAAAGGCGATCTGTTTTGCAATCCTGATGGCTTATGGATCGCGCCTAATGGCACTTTATGGATTCAAACCGATATTAGTTCTAGCAAAATCGGTAAAGGTGACTTTGCGCCATTTGGTAATAATCAAATGCTGGCCTCAGACCCTGATACCGGCGAAATTCGTCGCTTTTTAACTGGGCCTAAAGGTTGTGAAATCACCGGCATTATTGGCACGCCCGATTTAAAAACCTTATTTGTTAATATTCAACACCCCGGTGAAGATGAAGCCACTACGCCGGAAAATCCGACAGCGGTGAGTAGTTGGCCTACGGGGGATCGTCCGCGCTCGGCAACGGTGGTGATTCAGAAATTAGATGGTGCAGTGATTGGTAGTTAAGTGGATTTGAATGTCGGATGACGGCGTTCGCCTTATCCGACCTACATTATTCCAATAACGGGAACAATCAAAAATAAACGCGCGCTAAATGTGTCAAGGGATTAATTTTGCATTATCTTTGACATACTTAGGGTGCGTTTTTTTGTTGAGACTTTGTAAACTGAGCATAATAATGTGTATTTATGCGACAACTCTTTTAAAATATCAGTTCTTAAACAATTGGCTAACAGACGTAACATATTTATTAGCTTAAATAAAATACCTACATGTGTTTCTTAAAAACGGTTATAAAAAAATGAAACGGATTACTTACATTAGCGAGGCGACTCGCGAAATTGATGCAGACACTTTAGAGAATATTTCAACCGTTTCACAGCGCAATAATCAGCAGTTTAGTATTACAGGCGTTTTAATTTTTTTAAAAGGTTTCTTTTTCCAAGTTATCGAAGGCGAAGAAACCACGTTAGATCAACTGTATCGCAAAATTGCACAAGACCCGCGTCATAAAAACATCACTTGTTTAAAAACCGAATTAGCCGTTGAGCAGCGTTTGTTTGCTGAATGGTCGATGAAAGCGATTAACTTAGGCGAGGCGGAAGATTTAATTCTAACTCCCGTTAAGCAATTATTGCAGTCGGTGACAGAATCACATCGTATTTTAGAACATTACACTCAGCCCACTGTGTCGCGGATTATCCAGTCAGGCCGCAACCCGTTGGCAGAAAAGCCTAAGCTGGTGAATAAAATCGTATTATTTAGCGATATTATGGGCTTTTCGACTTTTACTGAGAAACTGCCGGTCGAACAAGTGGTGCAGTTGGTGAATAATTATTTAGCCATTTGCACGCAAAGTGTGGCTAAAAATGGCGGTGACGTGATGAAGTTTATCGGCGATGCGATGATGGCGGCGTTTGATGAAGATCAGGCGGATGCCGCGTTGCAAACCGCGTTAGACATCTTAGAGCAACTGCAACAGTTACGCGAAAATTGCAGCGAGCGCGAGCCTTGTCACTGGTTATATACTGGCATTGGCATCGCGGCAGGGAGTATGATCGAGGGCAATGTGGGGTTTGCTAACCGGATTGATTATACCTTGTTAGGTGATGCAGTGAATGTTGCGGCGCGTTTAGAAGCCTTAACCCGTCATTTACCGCATTCATTAGCGTTTACCAATACGGTGCGCATGGCTTGCCGTCAAGCGTGGCCTTTTGTGCCATTAGGTCAGCATGAGGCGAAAGGCAAAGAGAAAATTTTAGACGTGTTTTCTGTTGCCAATAGCTTGACGCAAAAATCCCCCGAAATCACCTTGAATTCTCAGCATATCCGCGAGGCGTTAGAACGCTTATTGTCAGCCGATAACGACGCACCGGTTTTGCCTTAGCTTTAGTGAGTAGGAACTCCGCTTTATGATGGATATTGTGCAACACACGCCAGAACAGTTAGTTTTTCAAGTGCGTAAACCGCGTTCTTTAATGTTTACGCTGGGTTTTGGTCTGATTTTAGGGCTGTTGTGTTTTCAAATTGGCCTTGGCAGTTTGCGCTATAACCAAGGTTATCAAGTGTTATGCGAACGGGTGGAAGCCAACGCCACGCCGTGGTGTCGCGTGGTGTTGCCGCCTGCTTTGCGCCAAGGTGAGGCGGCGCAGTTGATTGAACAGCAGCATGGTTATTTAACGGCGGTGAGTGTGGTCGAGGGTGAATCGGCGCAAGTGCAGTTACAGTTTAGCAAGCAAGCAACACCGCTGTTATTAAAGGCTAGCAGTACCGCCGAAGCAGAACGACATACGGCGCAAATTCAGCAGTTTTTAGATAATCCACAGCAATCGCGGTTGGAATTAGAGTTAATTGGTTATGCGCAGGTATTAATTCGTGTATTAGCGGGTTTTCCCTTGATGATTTTAGGTTGTTTGTTATTAAGCAGTTTTGCCATTGCTTTATTAAAATGGCGCGATCATGAGTTTTTGATTTTTGACCGTGCGGCGAATCTGTATCAAGTGAAACGTCAGCATTGGTGGGGCTTGCGGAAAGGGGTTAAATATCAGTGTCCGTTGAATGAGATTCAGCAGGTGATTGCTAAGCCTTTAAATGCGGATGAAGAGACGATTGAAGCGGAAACGGCGACGCAGTTACGTTTGCAATTGGCGGATATGCAGAAGCCGTTAAATCCGTGTAGTGATTTAGCAGCGGCGTTTAAATTGTGGCAGCCGACTACTGTTTGTATTAATGAGTTTTTGCAGCAGGCGCGTGGTTAATGGGGAAAACCCTATCTCGTTCCCACGCGCCCTGAGGCTGTCAAAGAACCGCCGTAGATTTTCTGAAATCCTCAAAAAATCCTATTTTTTAGGCATTTTTTGAGGGTATAAAGCGGGTTTTTACCCATTTTATGCCTTAATTTGCGCATTTAGATGATTTTTAAGCGCAACTATCCCCTCAAGCTTGAACACTCGCTTA
>QKBZ01000420.1 GCA_003245895.1 Beggiatoa sp. | reverse complement strand
TTAACCGCCTTGATGTGGATTCATACTTCCTCCATGTCATTAGCGGATTTAAAACGCTTGTATATTGTGGCACAGCGTCCGCTGGCCTTAGATGAATTATTAAATCAATTTGATGCCGATGATTTGCGCAATTTAAAGCAACAGCTTAAACAAGATAAAACAGTTTTATATTGCAATGATAATTTCAGTGATTATCAGCTTGTATATCGCAAAGTGTTAAAAATGGATAACCCAAATGCACCGGTTTTATTAGCGCGTGCGTTAGGCTTAAAAAAGATTGATGATTTAACCCGTTTAGTTCGAGAGTTGGTGTTAGAACCTAGCCAAGTGCAGGCCGATGCACGGCAGGCGGTGAACGAGTTTCAAGATTTAGTGGCTACACATGACGAGTTAGTGAAGGCGAAAGATCAAGTAGAAGCCTTGAGGGAGTTGCCAAAATTCGCCGCTGATTTAGAAAAACGGCTCGCTTTTGCGCAGTTTTATCAAACCTGTTTGGCGGCACTGCCTGCATGGTTTGCGCAACAGTGTTTAACACTTTGGCAGCAACGACTTGAGCAGTTAAATCAGCAGCTTATACAGGAAATGGCAGAATTAGCAGAGTGTCAAAACGCTTTAGAAGATGCGAATAAACAGGTAGAACGCTGTCATGCGCATTATCTGCAAGCAGGCGGCGAGCGGATCGAGGTTTTAAAACAGCAATTGCAACAAGCACAAACGCTGCTCGATCAAACCAGCCAAACTGCAAGCCGTTATCAAGCCTTAGCGCGTCGTGTTGGCATGTCTGATCAGTTGCAGCGGGCGGTTTTTGAGGCGCAACAGGCGCAACTTGCGCAGATGCAAGCGGATCAAAAAGCCTTAAAATCCCGTTCGCAAGATGATTTTGCACAAATCAAGGGACAATTATCAAATTACTACGCAGAACAACGCGAATTAGCGCAAGAAATCGACGAGATAAAACAGCGGCCTGATTCTAATATTGCGCGTAATTTCCAACGCTTACGCGATGAATTACAGCAAAACTTAAACTTTGAACCGAAAACGCTGATGTTTATCGGCGAATTGATTGCTGTGCAAGAAGCGGAATCGTCATGGCAAGGCGCGATTGAGCGGGCGTTAGGCGGTTTGCGTACCACCTTATTAGTGCCAGAGTCGCAATATTCGGCGGTGACGCATTATGTTAATCAACGCCATCTCGGTTTGCATTTGCGCTTGCAAGTGGTGGGCGAGTCGCCTAGCAAGCCGGTTGAATTTAAAGATAACGGTTTTTTACGCAAATTAAACTGGCAAAGCCATGCTTATCGAGATTGGTTAAAACAGCATTTAGCGCGTTTTGATTTGCACTGTGTGGCAGATACGGAAGCATTAAACAACACTGATTTTTCCATGACGCAAACGGGTTTAATTCATTTTGAGCATGGACGTTTTGAAAAGAAAGATAAATATGCTGTGCAAGACCGTAGAGAATGGCAAATTGGTTTCTCTAATAAAACCCGTTTGAATTTGTTAACTACGCAAGCAAATGCGTTAGCACAACAGATAACACAGACTGAACAAGCGGTTAATCAAGCGCGTGACAGCATGAATGCTGCTGATGCGCGGGAGAATGATTTACACATATTAAGTGAATTTTCGTGGGACGGCGTTGATGTGTTGCGCCATGAGCAAACTAAGCAGCAATTGCAAAGCGAGTATGCAGCGTTAACGCAAACACAAGGCGATTTAGCCACGGCTGAACAGCAGTGGAACGAGGCTAAAGCGCAGGCGAAAACTTTAGACGATAAGCGATTGCAACAGCAAGTTGCCTGTAGTCGTTTAGAGAAAGAGCAGCAAGACACTGAAAAACAATTGCAACAAGCTGCAACGCAAGCGGCAGAATTGCCAACATCAACCGAGAGAGAACAGAATTTTTTAAGTAAACAATTAGGCAAGTTTCAAGAACAGGATTTAATACGGGCAGCAATACGGGAAAACGAAATACGGGTTTTTATTGACGGTAAACTGAAAGAAATAGAGCTTTACACACAAAAGCAAACAAAACGCATGATATTGATCATGGATCGATTCCGTAATAAATGGGAAATAGTCGCCAGCGAATGGGGCAGCGAGATGAGCGACTTACCAAACTACTTAAAGTATTTCCAACAGTTACAAGATGAAGATTTACCCAGTTTATTAGAACAATTTAGAGAGCGGCTTAACCGTCATTCACAGCAATCGTTGGCGAATATCCGCGCCCATTTAGATGCAGAAATTGATGAGATTGAACAGCGCATTGGTTTAATTAATCAGACCTTAATTCGCACTGAATTTAGACCTAAAACTTATTTGCGCTTACGTTGGCAAAAAGAGCGTTATCCGCATGTAGAAGCTTTTCAAAAAGAGTTAAAGCAAGCCTTAAGTGCCAATCATGAAACGAATGATGAATTACGTTTTAAGCAATTACAAACCTTAATCGATGTGTTAGCCAAAGCAACACACGTTAACTCCGCGCAAAATTTGGAAAGCTTGCGCTTATTAGACCCGCGTTATCAATTAAGCTTTTTCGCTGAGGAAATGCACCGCGAGACGCAGCAAATCTGCGATATTTTAGGTTCTTCTAGCGGTAAATCAGGCGGTGAGAAAGAATCTTTTGCAGGCATTGTGGTCGCGGCGAGTTTGGCCTATGTATTAACGCCTAGCGATGCTGAGCAACCTTATTACAGCACTATCTTTTTAGATGAAGCATTTTCTAATACGGCGGAGGCGGTGAGTCGTCGCGTATTGCGCGTGTTTAAAGAACTGAATTTACACATTAATTTAATCACGCCGTATAAAAATCTAAACCTCGCCCGCGAATCTGCCCGCAGCCTGTTGATCGCCGCTCGCAATGCGGAACACCACGAAAGCCGTTTAACCGTGGTGACGTGGCAAGAGTTGGATCAGCAACAGGCTAACGTGGTGAAAATGTTACCGATTCAACCCAGTTTAATCGAACCTGTCACCCCATGACGCAACGCACTTGGGGCATTTTACCAACGGCATTGCGTCAACAGATTTGGCAGCGTGAGTGGCAAAATCGGCGACGTTTACGCGCTTTGCTCAGCGGTGAGCGTGCAAAGTGGCCGATTAGTTATCCGTTAAAACCGCCTACCAGTGCGCAAGCCTTGACCGACATCGTGCATTTTCGCCAGTTTCAGCAGCAATGGCATGCGTTTCCGCTGGTGGAAGGTGTCAGTGTGGACTGGGAAACGCGCCAATATCAGCACCAAACCGCGCAGCGCGTGCCGTGTCGCGTTCATATCCACACCATACAAGCCTTGCTCAGCGTGTTAGGTGAGGCGGCGATTAAGCAAAGTCAGCACTGGGATGCGGTGATGTCGCCGTTATTGGCCTTGGACAGCGGTTTGTATGCGGTGTTGATTCAAAAATTAGAGTTAGTCGATGAATTGACGCTGGCAGACAGTCAACGCCTTGCGCATGTGTTACCGCAGTTGCAGGCGGGGCTGGGACACGGTGCGTATTTGCGGGCGTTGCCGATTCAGGGCGCGGATAGCAAGTTTATTGAAACGCATCAGGTGTTACTCAGTGCCTTGTTAGATCATGTGCATGACGGGGCGATCAGTGCTAGCGGTGGTTTGTTGGCGTGGTTAGATTGCCAAGCACCGCCTAAGGATTGGTTGTGGCTGCGCCCGTTGTGTTCGCAAACACAGGCGGCGTTAGCGGGTTTGCCCTTGTTGCGTTTGGCGGCGGATACTTTGTTGCATTATCCCTTACCTGCGGCGCGGGTGTTGGTGGTGGAAAACACGCAAACGGGTTACGCCTTGCCTAATTTGCCGGATACGATTGCGGTGTTTGGCGGTGGGCGCAATGTGTCATGGCTTGCCGCACCTTGGTTGCGGGAGAAGCAGTTAGGTTATTGGGGTGATTTGGATACGTGGGGTTTGCAGATTTTATCTGAGGCGCGTCGTCATCAGCCGCAGGTGTGCGCGTTGGCGATGGATCAGGCGACATGGCAGCAACATCAGGCGTATTTAGTGGTTGAGCCAAATCCGTGTCTGGAGTTGCCGGAGTTGTTAACCGCAGAGGAGGCGGCTTTGTTTCGGCAGATGTTGGAGGCGCCGTTGGGGCGGTTGGAGCAGGAGCGGTTGCATGTGGAGTATGTGCGGGGGGTGTTGTGGGGGTGGGTTGGGGTTTGATGTTCTTGCTGAGGTGTGTGGTTTTGAAATACAATGCTGAAGTAGAAAAGAGTCTAGTTAGGCAAACTGCGTTTTTGCTTGTTCCCACGCGCTTTGAGGCTGTAAAAGAACCGCCGAATTGTCTGAATCAGGATTCACAGGATTATAGAATTAACAGGATAATCAAATATTTATAATCCTGAAAATCTATTAATCTTGTAAATCCTGATTCAGACAAGAAGTTCTTTGACAGCCTCGCTTTGCGTGGGAGCCAGAAAAAAACCCAACTTAGGAATTAATCATGAATATCTTTAAAGTATTAGCATCAGGCAAAAAAAGCTTTCACGAAGAAACAGCCTCAGCGGTCTTAACTTGGTTTATGAACCCAACAATGGAACACGGGCTTGGATACTCTTTTCTCTCAAAATTTATTGATGAAATTTCAGCTTCTTCTAAAAATCCAGACTTGTCAGACTTGGCAACTAAACTTACGCCAAGGTTGAGAGATGAATATGAAAACCGTTTAAAGCTCTGGTTTAACCTTGAATATAATGCAGACAATGCGTTTATTGACATGATCATTGGTATTGATGACTGGATAATTGCAATAGAAAACAAAATTTACTCGAAATCCGTCACCAAAGGTCAATTAACAAAAGAATATGAAGGCTTAAAAAAGAGAAATCCTGATGCAAAAATTGGGATGGTGTATCTTGTTCCGATTGAGGAAAACTCGGACATATTGGACGGTAAAACAGAAGCTGAGTTTGAAGAATTTTCAATCAGAGATAATGATTTTAAAGTGCTGGTGACATGGCAAAAAAATGGTATTGATAATGTGCCATCAATTTCTGATATTTTCAGCACCATTTTAGAAGAAGAAAATAAGGGAATCATTGATCCTGTATCAGAATATACACGCCACACACTCAAAGCATTGCTTTCATTTGTTTCTAACAATTTTTCTGGATATGACTATGAAAAAACTAATCAATCCTCAGGCATGAATCCGCTGACTGAAGAATGCTTAGTAATAGATAGCCTTAAGTCGAAAAATGTCGGCTTTGTTGGTGTTCAAGGCAAGATAAAAGGTCTTTTAAACCGAGATAAAGCGGTTATTAGTAATTATAAATTTCAATACACCTCTCAGGATATGTCATTTAAACCAAACTGGATTGAAATTGACTTGTTCAAAAAAATTGTTGATTGGTTTTTATACGGTAAGGTGGGGGATATTGACTGGACAGGGGCAGGCAAACTACCTTCAAAAATTCTTTACATGATTGCCAAAGATTTTAAATCACAAGTGTTCATCGGCATACAAGGCGGTGAGAAAAAGCTTAAGGGCATGAGTAAAGACGAAATTTTAAAGAAAAATTGGGAAATCAGCACAGAAAAAGCAACTGCACAGTGGATTGATGGGGAGTTGTTTTACAACATTCTTACAGAAAAAGAGGTTTTCTAATAGCCATCAGTTGTAGGGTGTGCGAAATCCCACACAGTATGCTGTTTGATAATTGATTGTTGCTGATGTGGGATTTTGCCCACCAAACCTCATCCGGTGGGCAAAACGCCGATTAAGGTCGGAAACAATCCCAACTGCTCGGCGGCGTTTCGCACACCCTACAAGATAATGCAAATCCTTAACTTAATGGTCGTGGAAAGCTCGCTACACCCCCATCTATATACGTGAGTGAGCGGTTCAATAACCTGATCCACATTAATTTCCAAATTTGCCATCCCCTCCATCAGCGTTTTATGATACACCCCTACCCCAAGTAACATAGACTGCGTTGATGAAACCAACCGCTTTTGACAGTTTGTTAGGCCATTCAGCGGCCTTTGCCACCGTGATTCGAGCAGCACAAATTGTGGCCTTAACTGATGCCACCGTATTGATTTTAGGTGAAAGCGGCACCGGCAAAGAGCGTTTAGCACATGCCTTACACCAACACAGTCGGCGTGCAGAACAAGCCTTTATCCCCATCAACTGCGCAGCCTTACCAGAACAATTAGTCGAATCCGCCTTGTTTGGGCATAAGCGCGGCGCATTTACTGGCGCAACTACACACCAAACCGGACGTATTCAAGCCGCCGCAGGCGGGACGCTATTTTTAGATGAAATCGGCGAACTGCCGTTAACCGTGCAAGCAAAACTGTTGCGCTTTTTAGAATCTGGTGAATGCCAGCCCATTGGCAGCGTGCAAGCGGAGAAAGTGAATACCCGTATTATCGCGGCGACGAATCGAGACTTATATCAAATGGTGCAGGCTAAACAATTCCGCGCCGATTTATATTACCGCCTCAACATCGTGCCACTCACCTTGCCAGCCCTACGCGAGCGCGAGCAAGACTGGGAATTGTTACTACAGCAATTTACCCGCGAACTCGCCGCGCAACACCAATGCCCACCGCCAATTTATGACCGCAGTGCCTTAAAACAGCTAAAACGCTATACATGGCCGGGAAATATTCGGGAACTGCGCAACTTTTGCGAACGTATGGTCATCTTAGACAGCGGACAACACATCGCGGCTGAACAACTCCCCGCAGAAATGCTTGCCACACCGATGGCAGAATTAAACACCGAATTTGTCTTGCCTGAACAAGGCTTATCCTTACCTGAATTAGAAAAAGACTTAATCTTACAAGCCTTACAGAAAACCAACGGCAACCGCACACAAGCTGCCCGTTTGCTAGGCTTAAGCCGCGACACTTTGCTATATCGCATGAAAAAACACACGATAGAATGACCTGCTTTACCTAACTGTCATCTGTATTTGATATAACTGTTTACGAATCTTGACCAACTAAACGCGCAAATATCGACTATTCAGGTTAATTTATACCGATCACAGCGGACAATTTAGGTAAATACTCAGTATGATGCTATGGTTTAGCTCCCGCTTTTTCTTCCCGACTGCACAGGTTGTGATTGCATGGCAGAAACTCCTGAAACCTTGTTAATTGTTGACGATGCGCCAGATAGTCTCTCCGTATTGATGAATTTTCTTGTCGAACATTCGTTTGAGGTGTTAGTGGCTTCAGATGGGCAAGAAGGAATCAATATTGCACATTATGCGTCACCCGATTTAATTTTATTGGACATCTTGATGCCAGACCTGAATGGTTTGCAAGTGTGCCGTCGCTTAAAAGCAGACCCCTTAACTGAACATATCCCCGTGATTTTTCTCACAGCCGTCACCGATACAGAACAACGCTTAGCCTGTTTCGACGCAGGTGGTGCAGATTTCATCAGCAAGCCCGTTGAACGCACGGAAGCCTTGGCACGCATTAACACGCATTTAAAAATAGGCCGTTTGCAAAAAACCTTAATGACACAAAATCGCCGTTTGCAAGAAACCAATCAATTGCTGATGGAACGCACAGCAACGCTAGAGCATTTGACCATTCAATTAAAATTAGAAAATCATGAGCGTCAGCTTGCTGAAGGGGCTTTAGCGCGGATTAATAAAGAATTAGAAAAGTTAGCCATGCACGACAGCTTAACCGGCTTGGCAAATCGGCGGCAGTTTGATGAATATTTAATACAAGAATGGCACCGTATGGCACGCGAGCGATTGCCATTAACTGTGGTTTTAAGCGATGTCGATTATTTTAAACGGTATAACGACACTTATGGTCATCAAGCAGGTGATCATTGCTTATTCCAGATTGCACAATGTTTAGGGCAAAACCTTCGGCGCCCTGCTGATTTAGCAGCGCGTTATGGTGGCGAGGAGTTCGCGTTGATTTTACCGAATACCGAGCGCGAAGGTGCGATCACCGTCGGGCACAATATTCAGCAATCAGTACAACAGTTAAATATCCAGCACAGCCATTCTGATTTCCCTTATGTCAGTTTAAGTTTTGGCATTAGCTGCACCATACCCAGCACACAGTATCAGCCGACCGATTTACTCATGGCCGCCGATCATGCTTTATACGAAGCCAAACGGCGTGGGCGTAATCAACTGCATTTTCAGTCGTTTGACAGCTTTATTCAGACGCGGGTGTCTGCTTCATGACGCATACTGATACCTTATTAGTCATTGATGACACCCCTGAAAACGTCACCGTTTTGTTAACGGTTTTGACCCAAGCCGGTTTTGAAGTGTTAGTGGCACAAGAGGGCGAGGAAGGGATACAAACGGCTGAGTATGCACAGCCAGACATGATTTTATTAGACATCATGATGCCGTTTATGAATGGCTTTGAAGTGTGTCAGCAGTTAAAACAGAACTTGAAAACACGCAATATTCCGGTGATTTTCATGACGGCCTTAACCGAGACTATCGATAAGGTCAAAGGGTTTAATTTAGGGGCTGCCGATTACATCACTAAACCGTTGCAACACGAGGAAGTGTTAGCGCGGATTAAGGCGCATTTAACCGCGCATAAAATGCAACAGCGTTTACATGAGCGTAATTTAGAGTTAGATGCCTTTGCCCATACCGTGGCGCATGATTTAAAAAATCCCATTAGTGCGATGACCAGTTTAGCCGAAGTGTTGTTATTAAAAGCACCAGAAGGCACAACGGTTGATGCGCGGATGGTGGAGCGTTTGCAGTTTATTCAGCAAGCAGGTAAGCAGACAATTAGCATTATTGACGCATTGTTGTTACTGGCAGGCGTTAGCCGCCAAAAGCATATTTATTGCGAAGACTTAGACATGGGCGAAATTGTGCAGCAAGTGATCGACAGTCGTTTGCAGCCCAGTTTAGAGAAATACCAAGGCACAATCATCCCGCCCACCAAATGGCCTAAAGCCTTGGGCTATGCGCCTTGGGTAGCAGAAGTTTGGTTTAATTATTTGCATAATGGTTTGAAATATGGCGGACATCCACCACAGTTGATGCTAGGCGCAGAACGCTGCGGCGGCAATAAAATCCGCTTTTGGGTGCAAGATAATGGCGCCGGTTTAAGTCTTGAAGCACAGCAAAAATTATTTACCCCTTTCATGCGTTTACACACGGATGCGGTGGAAGGGCATGGTTTAGGCTTGTCTATCGTGGGGCAAATTGTTAAAAAATTAGGCGGCGAGGTGGGCGTGTCCAGTCAGGAAGGCGAGGGGTGTTTGTTTTATTTTACCTTGCCTGCGGTTTGAGGTTTTATGAAACCGCTTTTCCATAGCATAAGCATCACGCTCTTTTTGTTTGTAATCTTGGTTGGTGGTTTTATTTACTTGCTGCCAAATGACACTGTAACAACCCACTATGCAACGCTTGAGGCTGCTCATGACGCGCATTTATTTGGACGTGGTTGGCTGCCAAATATATTGCCATCATCTACATATGATATTCAGACATCCAATCATTTAGATTCAAATACGTCTGTAGGTAAATTTTCGTTTGAGCCTTCACAATACAAGTTATTTTCCTCCCATGTACAACACGACACACACATCTATCCACCCTTTAGCAATTGGGAAAACACTTTAGCTCATAAACACAAACAGGGCTTTCAATCAAGTATTTATGCCACAGATCGTTGTACATGGATATTCTTCTGCAAACCTTTAGACGGGTTCTGTGAATACATGATGTGGCTACATTAATGGAATACCGCATTCATGAAATAGCTAAGCCTTGCTCTGAATACAGGCTTAAAACAAATATGCCCGATAGAAATCAGATTGATATTACACTCTATTTGCCGGTGAATTGCTAATTGTAAGCCAGTATTCAAAATCTATGCTTGTTGACCGCTGGTTGATGCACAAGGATGAACCACTTGAGCTTCAAGATATTGAGGCTGGAGAAGAGCTTACAATCTATCGTTTGGCATGATCCAATTCAGACTTCTCCGCGTTCACACCGCAAAAAGACGCGGCGCAAACCCTACATAAAATATCTAAACTTAAAAGGTTGTAACGTATGGCAAAATTTTTACACACCATGATCCGCGTGTTAGACTTGGATCGTTCAATTAACTTCTATCAACAAGCCTTAGGCTTTGAAGTCACGGCAAAACGTGTTTTTGATGACTTTAGCTTAGTCTATTTAGGCAATGCAGAAAGCCCTGTTGAATTAGAATTGACCTTAAATCATGGTCGTACTGACGCATACAGCCACGGCACAGGTTATGGTCACATTGCCGTTTGTGTAGAAGATGTGGTGGCTGAACACGCACGTTTTAAAAGCTTAGGCTTTGAACCGCGTGACTTAGTTGAATTAAGCGATGGTAAAACTATGAGCGCAAAATTCTTCTTTGTTACCGACCCTGACGGCTATGAAATTGAAGTATTGCAAGCTGCGTAAAACCCGCCGATAAGCCTCCGCAAACCCTGCGTACACAGGGTAAACCTTGTGCGCAGCGTGCAAATCCGCAAAAAATCGCAAAAAAAACTTCCCTCTCCGCCCCTGATCACTTATAATTGCCAGTTTTCGTAAACCGTGACCCGTTTGTTTTTTAAGGCTTTTCAAACACTTTGACGGGTCAGGCCAGCATGCTAATTATCCTGAATACGAGCTTTTAGAGGAAGATCATGGTCACTATTCGACTCTCTCGGGGCGGTTCTAAAAAACGTCCTTTTTACCATATCGTTGCTACTGACTCTCGCAACCGTCGTGACGGTCGTTACTTAGAGCGCTTAGGTTTATTCAACCCGCTCGCAGTAGGTCAATCACCAGGTTTACGCATGGATTTAGACCGTGTGAACTACTGGGTTGGCAACGGTGCGCAAATGTCTGATCGCGTAGCCCAACTGGTTAAAGATTACCAAAAACAAGCACCTGTTGCTGTTGAAGCTGCTGCTTAAGTAATCGAATGGCAAAGCCGCCTGCAACCGATGCAACGGGGAAACCCATGTTACACGTAGGCCGTATCAACGGTTTATACGGGGTACGCGGCTGGGTAAAAGTGTATTCCTACACTGACCCCATCGAAAATATACTTGAGTACACGCCTTGGCAACTATGGCGACAAGGCGCATGGCAAACGGTCAACATCGCTGATGGTCGTCCGCTGGGTAAAGGCATTATCGTCTTGATCGATGGTTATTCGGATCGAGACGCTTCCGCATTACTCCTCGGCTCAGAGATTGCGATTTACCGTGAGCAATTGCCTGCACCAGAGGCTGATGAATATTACTGGTTAGATTTAATCGGCCTAAAAGTCATTAACCAAGCACAACAAAACCTCGGTACGGTCACTAGTTTGATCGAAACAGGGGCGCATGATGTGCTCGTGATTAAAGACGGCGACCACGAACGCTTAATCCCGTTCGTATTAGAACAATTTGTGTTAGCAGTGGATATTGCAGCAGGCACCATCAGTGTCGATTGGGATGCCGATTTTTAATCGCGCACTGTAGGGCTTTATGCAATTTGGCTTGATTACGCTGTTTCCGCAAATGTTCGCCGCGTTAACCGAAGGCGGTGTCACTGCACGCGCCATACAACGCGGCTTGGTGCAATTGCAGTTTTGGAATCCGCGCGATTTTGCGGCGAATAAGCATCGACAAGTTGACGACCGCCCCTATGGTGGCGGGCCGGGCATGGTGATGCAAGTACAGCCGTTACGCGCTGCGATTCAAGCTGCGAAAACTACGCTCGGCACAGACACGCGGGTGATTTATTTATCGCCCCAAGGTCGGCGTTTAAATCAAGCCGGTGTCAAAACCTTATTAAGCGATCCGCGTTTAATTCTCGTCGCGGGACGTTATGAAGGGATTGACGAGCGCGTGTTGCAACAAGATGTGGATGAAGAATGGTCAATTGGTGACTACGTGCTTAGCGGGGGCGAACTCGCAGCAATGGTCATGATCGATGCGCTCACGCGCTGGCTGCCAAATGTGTTAGGACATGACGATTCGGCAGCAGAAGACTCTTTTTATCAAGGATTATTAGATTACCCACATTACTCACGTCCTGAAATGCTTGATGGACAAGCTGTACCAGCAGTGCTGTTAACGGGCAATCATGGGGACATAGAACGCTGGCGACTCAAGCAGGCCCTTGGTCGAACTTGGTTGCGGCGGGCGGATCTGCTGGACAAACGTCAATTGACTCCGCTCCAGCAAACATTGTTAGCAGAATTTATTGACGAATATCAACATGGGAATGTGACATGAATATTATTGCACAACTGGAACAAGAACAGATGACCAAAGAGATTCCGGCCTTTGCACCGGGTGATACTGTGGTTGTCCAAGTAAAAGTAAAAGAAGGTACCCGCGAGCGGTTACAGGCGTTTGAAGGCTTAGTGATTGCAATCCGCAACCGTGGCTTAAACTCCGCTTTTACTGTACGCAAAATTTCTCACGGTGAAGGTGTTGAGCGGGTTTTCCAAACCTACAGCCCTTTAATCCAAGAAATTCAAGTAAAACGTCGTGGTGATGTACGCCGCGCCAAGCTGTACTATATGCGTGACCGTAGCGGTAAAGCAGCACGTATTAAAGAAAAAATTCCAGCGAAGAAAAGCTAATTTACTTGTCTTGCTGTTGCAGTGCAAAAAAACGGGTGATATGAAAACCATATCACCCGTTTTTTGTCTGTACTGTAGGGCGGATAAGGCGTTAGCCGCCATCCGCCGCAATAGCATCTTGTTTGCTGTAGGATGGGCTGACGAAGGAAGCCCATCGTTTACCGAGAGGTTTTCTCGTTCCCACCATTTTGGTGGGAATGCATGCCGCGTCGCTCCAGCGGCGCGAATTAGGCTCCAACGACAGTTTATACGACTAAACGTGCCGCTGGAGCGACACAGTATGCATTCCCATCGGGACGATGGGAACGAGAATAAAGACTAGCCTTTTTAGCCCAACATCCTCTACCATTTATCCTTCAATCCTACAAAAGCGTTTAAACCGGCTCTATACTCTTTTGCTCAACTCATTAGGTTCTTTGTCTTATGCCTTCTTTTGATATTGTTTCTGAATTAGATCAACACGAACTCGCTAACGCGGTGGATCAAACCAATCGGGAAGTGGATGCGCGCTTTGATTTTAAAGGTGCTGATGCCAAAGTAGAGCAGACACAAGAAGTGTTGACCTTACATGCCCAAACAGAATTTCAATTAGAACAAATGTTAGAAATTCTGTATAAAAAAATGACTAAGCGAGGGATTGATTTAAAGGCAGTAGCCCCAGATGATCCCGTGATACAGAATTTAAGAGCATCACAGAAAGTAAATATCAAGCAAGGGGTCGATAGCGATACCGCTAAAAAGATTGTGAAATACATCAAAGACAGTAAAATCAAAGTACAAGCGTCTATTCAAGGCGATCAAGTACGTGTGAACGGGAAAAAACGGGATGATTTGCAAGAAGCCATCGCCGCCGTAAAAGCGCATGATTTTTCTTTACCCTTGCAATTTACGAATTTTCGAGATTAAGTTAAATAGAGGTTTTTTTATGTCTATCCGCAAATGGCTGGCATGGTCTGGTTTATGTTCTATCTTGACAGTGTCAGTTGCTATTGCTGCTGAGCAAGCAGAGTCTACACCTTCTCAACAAGATGCCTTAGGGGCTGCCTTAACTGCTGCGTTGCAAAAACAAGCAGAAAGCCGCGCTAAGCTGGCTCAAGATTTACCTGTGGCAGTGTCTGAAGCCTTGGCTCGCACTTTCCAAGCTGAAGCCTTGGACAAAATGAAAGTCACACCTGCGCCGCTCAAAGGCACGTATGAAGTGGTATTAGGCTCTGATGTATTTTACATCAGCGAAGATGGCAAGCATTTAGTGGTAGGTGATATTCGGGATACCGACACTGGCGAAAACTTAACCGATGCCACGCGCAACGGCTTACGCAAAACAGCCTTAGAAGGCATGCCAGAAGACAAAATGATCATATTCCCTGCAAAGGATGATAAAACCTTATACACCGTAAGCGTGTTTACTGACGTTGATTGTCCTTATTGCTCTAAATTACACAATGAAGTGGCTAAACTGAATGAAGCAGGGGTGAAAGTACGTTACTTAGCCTATCCTCGTGCTGGCTTAAATTCTAAGACTTACAAAACGATGGTGTCTGTATGGTGTGCAGATGATCCATTGCAAGCAATGACAGATGCGAAAGCGCGTAAGTCCGTTGAAGAAAAACAATGTGACAATCCTGTCAATGATCAATTCTTGTTAGGCCAAGAAATCGGCGTAACCGGTACACCTGCTTTAGTTTTATCTGATGGTGAGTTGGTACCGGGTTATGTGCAGGCTGAACGCTTAGTGGCTTATTTAGAGCGCAAAGCCAGCATGGCAAAACTGGAACAAGAAAGTGCTGATATTAAAGAAACCGCAAAGCAATAACGGTTTCTCACAGTTTTGACTGTTAGTGAATTATGCTGATATGTAGGGTGGAATAGGCGCAAGCCGTATTCCACCATGCAGCTTGTAATCTACTGTTACTACATTTTTTGCAGAGTTTTGTGGTGGAATACGCTACGCTATTCCACCCTACAAGCTATCAGCTTAACAAAGCAAGCGAACGTTATTAGGGGTGAGATGCTGCGGCTGTCATGAGCAGTGCCACCTTGTCTACTGGTTGACATTGATTCTGAGATAAGTTTCATGCTGCAAGAAGTCAAACTGCATCGACAAGATGAGCCTAACCGCATTAAACGCTGGTTTCAGGACGGCTATTTTGATGTCTATACTTGGCAAAACCCAGAGGGTGAATTTACGGCGTTTCAACTGTGTTATGATCGCAAAGGCTTAGAACGTGTGATTTCGTGGGATCGTCGCCACGGGTTTGAACATTCGCAAATAGATGACGGTGAAGCCTCACCACATCGCAATATGACCCCCGTGTTTACCAATTGCACGATTTTTTCTGAAAACACCGTGATTAAAGCTTTTGAACATGCCAGTCGTCAGATTGATACGCAAGTCAGCCAATTTATTGTGCAGCAATTGCGGCAATTTCTACAGGCACAAGCTCAACTTCAACCCGCGCCCCTGTCGCCAAATGCGTTATGACCGCTCACCGTTATTTATACTTACATGGCTGGGCTTCCAGTCCAGACTCTAATAAAGCCCGTTTTTTCCAACAAAAATTCCAACAATTAGGCATCGAGCTACTGATTCCCGATTTAAATCAAAACGATTTTTATCACCTCACCTTATCACGGCAAATTGCCCAAGCCACCGCCTTACTCCCACCTGACCAACCTGTGACTGTCATCGGTTCTAGCCTTGGCGGTTTAACTGCATTATGGCTAGCAGAACAATTACCACAGGTCGAACGGCTCGTGTTATTTGCCCCTGCGTTACGCTTTTTAGCCCGCTGCCAAGGTTTAATCGGCGCGGTGAACATGCAACGCTGGCAGCAATCTGGCGAGTTACCGATTTTTCACTATGCCGATGAACGCGAACGCCGTTTAAGTTACGACTTTATCCGCGATTTTGCGCAATACCCCGATGCCAGTTTGCAACGTAAATTGCCAACTTTGATTTTGCATGGGCGTAATGATGAAGTGATCGGCATTGATACCTCGCGCGAATTTGCCAAGCAGCATCGCTGGGTACAATTGCAGGAATTAAACAGCGATCACGGTTTAAATGATGTGCAAGATCGTCTGTGGGCAGCCACCCAGAAATTTTGTCAGTTGACTTAAATCAGTGACTTAGCGTTAAAATACAGCGATTAGCGTGAGACTGTAAGTAGGTCGGATAAGGCATAAGCCGTCATCCGACTTTTGTTCTGATTCAAAATTGCCAAGCGCGTGCTTGCTTTTTTTACAGCCTCAGTTTGTTGTACCTCGTCTGTATAGGCTTAAACGCATGCCACGCAACCAAATCACGGCTTTATTATTCACCACTGTATTAGCTTTTTGCGCTTTATACGTCCCACAACCCCTATTACCGATTTTCAGCCAGCAATTTGACATTAGCATCAGCCAAGCGGGTTTATTAATCACCGTTGCTTTATTACCGCTCAGCGTCGCCCCCATTGTCTACGGCTTTATCTTAGAAGCTGTGCCCTCGCTCACCGTGTTGCGCTGGGCAATCCTGCTGTTAACGCTCAGCCACATCCCCTTATTATGGTTAGATAATTTTCACGGTTTCTTAGCCGTGCGTTTATTCCAAGGCTTATTGCTGCCCGCCATCTTCACCGCCTTAATGACGTATTTATCAACCATGAGTCCGCCCAACTTGGTGCGCCGTCATTTATCGTTTTACATCGCCTCTACCATTTTAGGCGGCTTCTTAGGCCGTATCATTGCAGGTGTTGCGGCAACATGGATTCATTGGCGAGTAGGCTTTTTAGTGGTAATGGTGGGCTTATTTATCTCGTGGCTGCTATTGCTGCGCATACGCGGTCAAGTGCGCTTAAACTTGATCAAACCCACATGGTCGATGTTAACCGAGGTATTAACTAAGCCTGCATTTGCCCGTATTTATCTGATCATTTTCTTAGCCTTTTTCTGCTTCGCTTCCCTGTTAAATATCCTACCCTTCCGCTTACTTGCGTTGCATGATGAGGTTAGCACGCTGCAAATTGCCTCTAGTTACATGGGCTATTTAATCGGCTTAGGCATTGCGATTTATTCGGTGAAGATTGCGCGCGTGTGCGGCGGAGAGGTGCAGGCGGTGTTAATAGGCTTAAGCATTTACGCGGTGGCAATGCTGATTTTCCACATTCCTAGTTTTAGCTTAGTGATGCTGAATATGTTTGTATTTTGTACCGGCATGTTCTTAGTACACAGCATTTTATCCGGTTACTTAAATCACTTAGCCACCGAACGCAAAGGCATTACTAATGGCTTATACGTCGCCTGTTATTACATGGGCGGTGTATTAGGTTCTTTCCTGCCCAGTTTTCTCTATCAAAACTTTGGCTGGCACTGGTATTTAATGCTGTTACTAACGCTTGTGGGTATTGCGATGTTGGTTGCTTTATCGTTGCGGCGTTTACCGACTTGTTTTAGTGTGTGAGTTTATGGCTACTTTATTGCGGAGCACTATTTTTTTGCATACTATCAGAAGTTGCGCAGTTGTATTCTTGTAGGATGGGCTGACGAATGGAGCCCATCAATTGTGCTCATGTTACGCGAGTGATCTGCTCATTATATTTTTAAAAAGGAGAGAAAATGTTTCCCATTAGTCCGTCTATGATTTGTCGCTGTTGTGGGACACACTTTTCTATTTTTAAGGATGAGTTTGAGGCAATACTTCAACTACTACAGTTTGAGTGTCCAAAATGTAAAACTAAAATTTCAGGTTCTGGGATAAAAGCATTTTTTAAGTTTTATCCACGACTGGTTCAGTCTGAAAAAGAGTTAGCTAGTAATGGAGTTATTTTAGCTGATTATTCCATAAGTCAAATTATGGGACTTACTTCTTTCATGTTGCTTAAAGAAAAAATAAAATACAGATGCAAAAATTGTAACAATATATGGGCAGCTAACTATGATCCAGAAACACTGTTTTACAGGGATCAGCCTGGACTTTTTAAATGTCAATATTGCCAATTTGTTCCTGAGCCACGGAGTGTGACAAGAGAGTTTTTTAGAGCTTTAAATCAAGTTCATGATTCTTCAGTTAAGTTTACAAATATGCAATGGGATTTATTCACTCCCATAGGCAAGATTCCCCCTATAAAGCAATTACAATTTAGGCTTTATCGTGAGAAATATCAAATATAACTTACAGAACATTGCCAACTTTCTGTTAGGCATACAAAATATAGGATTCTGCTATGTCATATAGCGATTTTGACTTAAAAAAAGTTAAACAGAAACTGGGTGTTATACTTAGAGAGCAACAGAATGTTTTCTCTAATATTAGAAGCATTCCTATTTCCCAAGCTCTTGATGCAATATTAAAAGAAAATGTGCCTCTTGCCCGTGCCATTAATACAGAAAAAGCACGTTCAGAACTCATTATTGCCAATATTCTGGTAGAAGTACGGAAAATACTTGAGCACAAAGTTAGTCTATTTTCTGGAATTGAATTTAATGTTGATAAAGAAAAAGGATTAAATGGCTTTTGTGATTTTATTATAAGCACTTCCCAAGAACAGCTACTCCTCACCAGCCCTATCATTACCGTAGTTGAAGCTAAAAACGAAAATATTATCGGCGGGCTAGGTCAATGTATCGCCGAAATGGTTGCGGCAAGTATTTTCAATAAAGCTGAAGGTAATGAAGTGATGCGCTTGTATGGTGTAGTCACTACAGGAACAGCATGGAAGTTTATGAAAATGGAAGGTCTTGATGTATTAATTGACCTTGACGAGTATTTAATTGAAAATCCAGATAAGATCATTGGCATTTTACTGAGCATGTTATCTCAAGATGCCTAACTTACTGCTTAAAACCTATTTAGTTTGATTTAATTAAATTCAGCAAGGATAAAACATGACAACAGAATTTAAAGACATAGTTGATGCATTCGATTTCGTAAGTGCTGATTCAACTCGTGCAACTCGAGCACTCTTAGACAAAGAAACGGGCAAAACATATTTAAAGTCTGAGTTTTTAGATGATGACGAAGAATGGCCTGATGATATTGATGATGAAAAATATATAGAAATTCCCCATAAAAACGATTTGAATTTAGGTAAAAAGCTTGTGCTTAATTTTGCCTTTGAACATTCACCAAATGCAGTAGATGAAATAGAGGCAATTTTTCGTAGAAAAGGTGCTTATTCAAAATTCAAAACCCTGTTAGAAAGAAAAGGGATTATTGAAAAGTGGTATGAATATGAGTTACAAGCTCAGGAAAGAGCTTTGAGAGAGTGGTGTGAATTCAATGAGATTGAGATTCATGGCTAATTACATTGGGCACACAACTCAATCAGTTGATTCGCCCAATAAAACAGATGCACTCGCTATATTAGAGCCAGCTATTTAGTAATACTAACAAGATTGGAAAATTCCCTTGACGGAATATTACCATTGTGAAATTATCATTGCTATGAGTTGGAATGTTGAATATACAGATGAATTTGAAGCATGGTGGCTAAGCCTTACCGAAGAAGAGCAGATTTCTGTTGCTGCTACTGTTCAACTTTTAGAGGAACGAGGGCCACACCTACCATTTCCCCATAGTAGTGGGATCAACGGCTCAAAACATAGCCATATGCGTGAGCTTCGTACTCAACATGAAGGCCGCCCCTATCGCACACTGTATGCATTTGATCCGCGCAGGGCAGCAATTTTACTCATAGGTGGTGATAAAACAGGTAATGATCAATGGTATGAAAAGCATGTGCTGATTGCAGACAAGCTCTATGATGAACACTTAAACCAGTTGAAACAAGAGGGTTTGATTGATGGCTAAGAAATTTTCAAAACTTCGAGAATCCATGTCTGCTGATGCTCAAGCAAAATCCCAAGCTAAAGCTCAAACTATGCTTCAAGAAATGCCTTTGCAAGAGCTTCGCCTAGCAAGAGGGCTTTCCCAACAAACGCTTGCTGAAATACTACACGTTCAACAACCGGCAATTGCAAAGATGGAAAAACGCACCGATATGTACTTATCTACGCTGCGCAACCACATTCGAGCTATGGGGGGAGAACTTGACATCATTGCCCGTTTTCCTGATGGGGAAGTTCGCATTCAAAACTTCTCTACACCTGATAATGAAGAAAAAGAGTTAGTTCACTCATCATAAGTTTAAGTGTCCCTGTAATGGTCTAATAATCTTGAAGAGAACGATAGCCAACAAAAGTTGGTAATTTAGGAGAAATTAGATGAATCAGACAAATCGTAAACCTCGTCAGACATACACAGCGGAGCAGAAGCTGGAATATGCCAAGTTGATGGTGGAAGAAGGTTATAGCAACAGACAAATAGAAGAAATCTCAGGTGCAGGTACAACCGCCGTTATCCGCTGGAAAAAGCAGTATTTACAAGAACTGAAAGGCGAAACACCACAAGGTAAACACGCACTGACAGCAGAACAGCAGCGGATTCAAGAGCTAGAAAAGCAGCTTTGGCGAGCCAAACGGGATAACGAAATCCTAAAAAAGGCTGCCGCTTTCTTTGCCATGGACAACTGGTC
>QKBZ01000380.1 GCA_003245895.1 Beggiatoa sp. | reverse complement strand
CTTCACAACTGGCATTGTCAATAATGGGTAAATCCACCGCTTGCAGCACATCCGCAAAGCTGCCGAAATTGTCAATGGTGCCCCAACCTAACACTGTCGCCGTTGTACCAACCGCTACCGTGCCTTGCAAAGCACTGAATAAGCTTACTGGCGTGACATCGCTAGCACTGGCCAATTCCACCAAGGCTAAATCATTTTGTAACAACTCTACGTCATACTCTGGGTGCAAAATGATGCGTTTAACATCAATTGCTGCTGGAGCCGTGCGCAAGTTGGTAAAGTTCACTACGGCTTGAACACTGCTCGCACTCACGGCGGTGGTGGTATAACGCTGTGTCACGCAATGTGCTGCGGTGAGCACCCATGTCGGGGCAATTAAGCTGGCGCCACAATATTGCCCGACTAAGGCAGTATCACCGGCCTCAATCAAGGCCACGACCCAAGGGTAAGTCCCATCGGTCACAGAGGAACCACCTATAATACGTGCAGATAAGGCATGAGCTGTGCTAAACAGAAGCATTAACAGCATACCGCTTAAGCAATAACAGACGAGTTTTATTGTTTTCATTAAATTTAAGTGTATTTTCAATCGCATAAAATTATCTTCTGGTACTGATTGGAGTGAACACAGCGTTGATTTTGTGTGTTCATGATGACTAACAGTATTAGCGAAAAAACACCTTGATTGCACACCTTATCGCTGTTTGCTCAAGTGGCATTGTTAATCAAACTAAACTGTTTTTTTAAAGAGATTGTATTGTCTTTGCTTTCAACTAATTAAAACGGTTTTAATCACATTGTCTGTTGCATTTAGACGAAAAAATCCAGAAAAATATAAGTATTGACTTGCTGAGATGGCATTAAACAGCTATATAACATGAATATCTGAGCCTTTTGCTTATGATTGTGAGTGCGGTTACCTTGATTAAGACGGTTTTGTGTGTCATTTCCTTAGGGAAAATCATTTTTTCGTTAAAATATCGCAATTTACACCGTGATTTTTGCCATATCGTCTCATGTTGTATTGTTATTGACGACTCAACCGCTCGCGTGTTGTAGCGCATTTATGCCTACCCAATAATACGCGCTAAACTCTGGTTTTAGAGGATTTTATGTTGGAATTGCCTAGCCAAGAATTTTTAGTTCAAACCCATGCCGAGTTGATCGTTGCCATGGTGTTTGCGTTAGATAAACCTGAGGTGCAACAAGAGTTGGCCGAGCCATTACAAGAAATGGCTGAGCAAGGCTGGGGCGATTTGGCTGGCGCAATTCATCATATTTGGCAAGGTGAACGAAACTTAACCGCTTTAGCACAAGGTTTAAACGAAGAACAAATTCTAATTGTGCAGGCGATTATTGACAGCATTGTGCATCCTGAAACACTAGAGTTATTTGTCAATGCATTAGAAGACAATGAGTTAATTAAAGATCAGCAAGCAGTTTTACAAACGCATATCCATTTAATTATCGTTGTCATTTTAGCGACTTTACAGCCAGAATTACAATCACGTTTAACGCCCGTTTTAAATGATTTATTGCAAACAAAATGGGAAGTGTTAGTCGATTCGATTCAAGCCTTGTGGCAAGGTGAACGCGATGCAGAACGCTTAACCGCAGATTTAGACACGCGCAGTGCCTTAATCATTCACACCATACTGCAAGCCATCGAAAGCAATGATAATTTATATGCCTTGTTAGCGGCTTTCATGCACGATGCAGAAGCCTTGCTGGAAGAATCTTCAATCATTCAACCTCAGTCATTAGCCTTAACCGTTAGTGCCGCCATTCTCTATCCTAATTTGCGTGATGAATTGGAATATTATTTAGAAGAGATCGCGCTGCAAGGCCAACATCAATTAGTGACCGCTATCTATTGTTTACTAGATGGCGAACGCGATGCCGAAGTATTGCAAGTGGATTTAACTGAGGCAGAACAAGCGATTATCCAGTCGATTTTAGATAATATCGATGAACCAGAACAAAGCGATGATTTCAGCATTAGTGATTTAACTTTGCACTAGCTTGTTCTCTGTATTCGCGCCATTGATAAAGACACAACTCAAACGCCACGCCGTATTGCATATATCCCTCCTATTCGTTCATATTTCTTGCAGATAACACTTGCCGATAGCATGTCATCCGACTAGCATGCCTAAAGGCACAGCTCCTGTACGCCTTAAACACATACAAGTTGTTAAAATCTCAGAATGTTCTACAAATATTCTCACCACTTAAGAGAGGTAGTATTGTATGTTGACGACGGCAACAAAGCGGATACGCTTTTGCATTGCCTTGGCTGGGTTAGCACTCGGCCTGCAAGCTTGCACCGCACCCACCACGGCTTTAAAACCTGTTGCGGAACAAAACCAAGATAATTTGGCGGCTTTAGCGACTAACGTGAAAACCGTGTTAGCCTTGTATGAACCCACACTCAAGGCCACATCGACCGCGACTATTTATCAACATATCGCAAAAACTGAGCAGGAAATGATTGCGGTGATCGGCTCACCTGTTCTGCCTGCACCGATGCCAGATGTGACATGGGAAAGCTTATTTGAACGTGCATCTTTGCAACCAATAGCAAGCCGCGAAAAGTATTTAGAGCGTTATCGCTGGGTAAAATCAGCGCATGAACGAGGCGTGAGCGAAGATGAGTTGACACGTTTAAAACGGCAAGAAGGCTGGATTTTTAACACGGTTGCCAATAGTGATTTCATCCCATCTGTGGCACATGAATTATTGAAAACCCTGCGAGAGCTACGTCAGCAAGCAGGCACAGCAGAGCAATATTATCGTGATGCTGCGGGTTTACTGGCGATTTATGATCCAAAGCTAGCCGCTTATCAAGACACCATCAAAGCAGCAGAAAAACTGTTAGACGGTTTAAAAGCAGAGATGCAACAGCAAGTCACGATGGCCAATATTTACGCACAAGCGTTCTCTAATTTTTCTGATAGCAAAGTGGACTTTCAGCAAACGGCCAAAGCAGTGTCCGGTAATTTGGATAGTGATCAGTTGATGTTGGTGTTAGATACTATCAGTCAAAAATACTTAGATAAGGCATCGGCACAAGAAGCAGCAGTGGATTTCTTAACAGAACACTTCCAACAGTTGTTACAAAAATTTTAGCGATGGAGGGCTAATAATATGATCAGTGATGCACAAATCCGAAAATTTGAAGTAGCGATGCGTAAACCCGGCCCTGACTGGGACCCTGATTGGTCAGTGACTAAGCAATTAATTCAATTAGTCACCGCGCAGGCAAAAGATATGCTGACTTTGCAAGCGCAGTTAGATGCAATGACGTATGCCAATACTGCAAGCACGGCAAATTTAGTCGGCTCTTTGCAACAAAGCTTAGGCGCAGGTGTTAGCCGTGGTCGTTATAATGCGGCAGATACTCAAGTGGCGATTCAAAATTTAGATGCGGCGATTAAAGCGGCTGCCAGCGGGCAACAAGTCGCGGCTTATGCAGGTAATATTCTGAAATTTGCCGCTAAATTAGTATTGTAGAAATTGTAGGATGGGCTGAGGCACGAAGCCCATCAGTCGCGCCAACCGGTTTAAATGCACGGTAAACGAACACTGCCATTAAGTTAAGTGCTTTTGTAGGTCGGATAAGGCGTAGCCGTCATCCGACATAACACAGTTGAAGCTTGCACCAAGCCACTTACGGCGGATGACGGCTTTCGCCTTATCCGCCCTACAAAACCGTGACAACGCTTAACTTAATGGCAGTGACGGTAATTGCTTACATGTATTTAGTTGGAAACACGCAAATCACCCTTACATCCTGAATCTAACTCCCCTTACCATCCTCCCTTCCTCAACCCAATTTTGCTATGACCACACTCACTGATAAACATATAGTGCTGGGCGTGACTGGCGGCATTGCTGCTTATAAAACGCCTGATTTAGTCCGTCGCTTACGTGAACAAGGCGCACACGTTAAAGTTGTGATGACTGACGGCGCCCGCGAATTTATCACCCCACTGACCTTACAAGCGGTGTCTGGCGAGCGAGTTTCTCACAGCTTACTAGATGCGGATGCAGAAGCAGCAATGGGGCATATTGAGTTGGCGCGTTGGGCTGATTTGGTATTGATTGCGCCCGCGACTGCCGATTGCATCGCCCGCTTAACTCACGGTCATGCAGATGATTTGTTAACAACCTTATGTCTTGCGACGACAGCACCAATTGCCCTCGCGCCCGCGATGAATCAGCAAATGTGGCGCGCGGCGATCACACAACAGAATTGCCAGCAATTACGCGCCCGTGGTGTGCAGTTGCTAGGCCCCGCTGAAGGTGCGCAAGCCTGTGGCGAAGTGGGTGCAGGGAGAATGTTAGAGCCGTTGCAAATTGTTGCCGCTGTGCAGCAGCTATTTGCAGAACCGGTGCTGGCAGGTTTAAAAATCATGATTACCGCAGGGCCAACGCGAGAAGCCTTAGACCCTGTGCGTTTTATCAGCAATCGCAGTTCCGGCAAGATGGGTTATGCCATCGCTGCCGCTGCACAGACCGCAGGTGCGCAAGTACAGTTAGTCAGTGGCCCCGTTAATTTAGCCGTGCCACACGGTGTAAGCTGCACTAAAGTAGAAAGTGCGCAGCAAATGTATGAAGCCTGTTTAGCGCAAGTGGCAGAAACAGATATTTTCATTGCTACCGCAGCCGTAGCGGATTATCGCCCTGTGCAAGTTGCCGATCAGAAAATTAAGAAAAGCCAAAGCGAAATGCAGATTGCCTTAGTGCGTAACCCTGATATTTTGGCGGCGGTTGCGGCGACGCAGCAGGTGTTTACTGTTGGCTTTGCTGCCGAGACACAAGACGTAGAACACTATGCCCGCGATAAATTGCAGCGCAAAAATTTAAACATGATTGCGGCGAATTTGGTCGGCGAGCAATTAGCTTTTGATCAAGATGACAATGCGTTGTTAGTGCTATGGGCAGACGGACAACAGTCATTAGCACAAGCCAGCAAAACCGTATTAGCACAGCAATTAGTGGGTTTAATTGCCCAACATTACGCAGCACACACGGCAGGGAGTGCAAATTAATGCTGACGGTTGAACAAGCAATTAGCCACATTATCAGTCGTGTGCAGCCTGTCACAGGGCAACAGCGTTTATCCATTCGTGACGCTTTGGGACGAGTGTTAGCCGCGCCAGTGTCAGCACCGATTAATGTGCCTGCGTTTACCTGTTCGGCAATGGATGGTTATGCTATTGCCGGTGCAGATTTGGCGCAAACAGGCGAGCAGTCGTTAAATGTTGTCGGGCGTTCTTTGGCTGGGCATCCGTTCGAGGATGTGGTGCAGTCAGGGCAATGTGTGCGCATTTTCACTGGTGGTGTGTTGCCTGAAGGTACAGACACCGTATTAATGCAAGAAGCCGTCACAGTCGATGGCGACAATATCCGTTTTCAAGCGGAACAACAGCAGCCACAACAATTTATTAACCGCGTCGGCAGTGATGTGCAATTAGGGACAGAACTATTTCCGCAAGGCAAACGCTTAAGCCCTGCCGACATTGGTTTGTTAGCCTCGTTAGGGGTTGCTGAGGTATGGGTGACACGGCGACTGCGGGTAGCCTTTTTCTCTACCGGCGACGAATTATGTGCCTTAGACAGCCAGCCTAAAGCGGGGCAGATTTACGACAGCAACCGTTATACCCTGTTTGCCATGTTGCAACGGCTTGGGGTAGAGATTAGCGATTTAGGCGTGGTGCGCGATGTGCCTGACGAGATTGAAGCGTGTTTGTTGAGTGCGGCAGAAAATAATGATGTGGTGATCAGTTCTGGCGGCGTGTCAGTGGGCGAGGCGGATTATGTCACCGATACTTTGCAACGTATTGGCGAAATGGAGTTTTGGAAAATTGCCATGCGACCGGGGCGACCGCTGACCTTTGGCAAAATTCAGCAAGCGGTGTTTTTCGGTTTACCCGGTAATCCGGTTGCGGTAATGGGTACGTTTTACCAATGCGTACAACCGGCTTTGCGGCGTATGCTGGGCGAGACAGTTAAGCCGCCATTACGCTTTCAAGTGCCTTGTGTCTCAACTTTGACCAAGATGCCGGATCGAGTGGAATTTCAGCGCGGCATTTTGCATCACGACGAACAAGGACAACTGGTGGTGCGCTCTACCGGCAAGCAAAATTCTAATATGCTCAGTTCGATGAGTCAGGCAAATTGTTTTATTGTGTTGCCGGAAAACTGTACCCATGTAGAGCAAGGAGAGCAGGTGTTAGTAGAGCCGTTTGAAGGTTTAATATGAAGTCGTTAAGCATTGACATCTGTTCAGATTTCGGCACAATTTAGCACCTACAAACTGTGTGGAATTGTCCGAGACAAGCCCCTGCGGTTTGTAGATAACACCAAAGGAATCTTAGAGATGCCCTTAGCACACGACTGGAATCAGCGTTACTTACAAGGGGCAGATGAAGCAGCACCGATTTGTGAGGTGTTGCTTGCGCATCAACATTTGCTGCCCACACAGGGACGTGCCTTAGATGTCGCCTGTGGACGGGGAGGCAGTGCATTATTCTTGGCGCGACACGGTTTAGACACCCATGCGTGGGATTATGCCGAGGCAGCGTTAAGCCCATTGCAGCAATTAGCACAACAAGCGCAATTACCGCTAATGACAGAGTGTCGTGATGTGGTGCAACAACCACCGACGGCAGCGCAATTTGATGTCATTGTGGTATGTCATTTTTTAGAACGTGACTTGTGTCCTGCGTTAGTGCAAGCATTACGGCCTAATGGTTTGCTGTTTTATCAAACCTTTTGCCGCACAGCCGTGACCGAACAAGGGCCAAAACGCGCCGCTTTTCGCTTGGCAGACAATGAATTGCTACACTTATTTGCAGAGTTACAAATTGTGTTTTATCGAGAAGAAGGCCGTTTAGGCGATACAAGCCAAGGTTTTCGAGATCGGGCGCAATTGATTGCGCGTAAAGTGGCGTAAAATGCTGCGCTGCACTAAATAAGCATGGGTAACAAACTGTAACAAATCTGGAATTTAGTAAATGAGTATGCCAGACTGTTACAGGATTATGAAGCTTGCGATTTTATTACATTTATTTGTGTAATAGTTTGGTGAGGACAGGGACTTTATCCGTGGCGGTTTGCATAAGACCTATGACACCGCGCACGCAGGGTATTATGCTGACAGCCATTATTAAACAACTAATAACTGTGCCTCATACCCCCACATGGCAACACACTCGGCCTATCGAATCACTCTCCCGCCTCATGATCATAGTGCCAAGGCTTGTTGGTTAGCCTGACGTACTTATCCATAACAACGCCTTCGTTGGGATGATAAGAACTTATGATGAGAGAAAGAAACATGAACCACATTGAGCGCATTGCCGCTTTAACAAGCAATAATAAACAGCGCATTGCTGATCCTTTGGATGCGCTTATTGTGCGTTCTTGGGAACGCTGCTTGGCAAATTACAGCTTAGACCCTGAAAAGGGACGTGAACCTGTGATGATTGAGCGGCAAACCTTGGTTGATCATCAAGATTCCGTGTGCGAGTTATTAGGGGATTTTGTCGAAGAAGAAATGTCGTTGTTATATCAACGCATTGCCGGTTCCGGTTATTCGATTATCTTAACGGATAGAGATGGCATCATTTTAAATTATGTTGGCGATCCTGCATTAAGCGAGCAATTTGCCAAAGCCGGTTTACGCCCCGGTGCAGTGTGGAGCGAAAAGCACGAAGGCACGAACGGTATCGGCACTTGTTTATATGAAAAAGAACCAGTAACGATTTACCGCGAAGAGCATTTCCGTAGCTGTCATATTCAATTGACTTGCTCTGCTTCGCCTATTTTCGATTCGCGAGGCGATTTGCTGGCGATCTTAGATGTGTCCTCCGTTAACTCGCGTGATTCAAAGCAAGTGCATCAACATACGGCTGCCTTGGTGAAAATGTCCGCGAAGTTAATCGAAAACTTAGGCTTTATCCGGCAATGGCGGCATCAATGGGTGTTGCGTTTCCATAGCCGTGCTGAGTATGTCGGGCATGTGGGAGAAGGTTTGATCTCGGTCAATGAAAGCGGTCACATTTTGGCTATTAACCAAAATGCCTTAACACAGTTAGGTTTAAGCCGCCGCGATGCCTTGTTGCAACGCAGTGTGCAAGAGATTTTTAACACGACTTTGCCGTTGTTAATCGACTGGGCGAGTCGGCAATCGAATAATGTGTGTTTGTTGCAAGAGTCTCGACAAGGGCGCTCTTATTACGCCTTGTTGCGCATGCCACAAACGCCTTCTAGCAGTGCGGTACATGCGGCTAATAACGCATCTAACACGACACCACAGTTTAAACAACCAACAACGTATAATAATGAAACTGTTGTGGCAGTGAACGAGCAAGCGAATAGCTGTATTAATTTAGCCAATTTAGCCGGTCGTGATCCGCGTATGTCTGCCAATATGCGCTATGCACAAAAGGTGATGGATAAAGGCATTGCCATTTTGCTGCAAGGCGAAACGGGGACAGGTAAAGAGGCATTAGCGAAAAGCATACATGAGGCCAGCTTGCGCGGTGATAAACCGTTTGTTGCTTTGAACTGTGCGGCTATTCCTGAGTCCTTAATTGAAAGCGAATTGTTTGGTTATAAACACGGCGCATTTACTGGCGCACGGCGCGAAGGGATGCGCGGTAAAATCCTGCAATCACATGAAGGCACTTTGTTTTTAGATGAAATTGGCGATATGCCATTAAGTCTGCAAACGCGCTTGCTGCGTGTTTTGGAAGAACGCGAAGTATTGCCTTTAGGCTGCGAACAACCGATTGCTGTAAAGCTGAATATTATCAGTGCTACCCACCGCAATTTAAATGAGTTGATTGCCCGTGGTGATTTCCGCGAGGATTTATATTATCGCTTAAATGGCATTACCTTAAGCTTGCCTGCTTTGCGTGAGCGTACCGACTTAGATCATTTGATTCGTTGTGTGTTGGCGATGGAGCATAACGAACGCACGCCGGTAGAAGTCAGCAGCGAAGCGTTTGAAATGTTATTGCGTTATGACTGGCCGGGCAATATTCGCCAATTGCGTAATGTGTTGCGTACTGCCTTAGCTTTGCGTACTGGTAACATGGTTGCGGTGGAAGACTTGCCGCCGGAAATTACCGGACAAGCCACGCAAATCAGTGCAGATTACGCTTTGCTAGGTGCGCCGATGCCTAGAGAGTTAAGCAGCCCATTTTTAGATAATAACGATGATATTGATGACGCAGAAGACGCGGATAATGTATTGAAATCAGCAGAACGTAACGTGATGTTGCAAGAGTTAGAGCGTCACCGTTGGAATATCACCAACACGGCTGCTAGTCTGAAAATGAGCCGCAATACTTTGTATCGTAAGATGAAAAAACATGGGATTGCGTTGCCTAGCGCGAATTAAAGCGGCTTAAAATGGCTTATTATTAATGGCTGAGTTGTGATGACTCGGCCATTTTTGTTTGTAGGGTGGAATAGCGCAGCGTATTCCACCATAAATTTCTGCACATTGTTTGAGTTTCGTGACGCAGGCGCGTCAAGACTTGCTCCCACGCAAAGCGCGTGGGAGCCAGAGAAAACAATCCCCAAGCCTATTCACTAAAAAAAGGGAGTACCCGCTTGCAAACCTTAACCTGCCCCGCCCCCGTCAAATTAAACCTATTTCTACACATCATCGGTCGCCGCGCCAACGGCTATCACAACCTACAAACCGTGTTTCAATTTTTAGATTACTGCGACGAACTGCACTTCACACGTCGTGATGATGGACAGATTCACTGTCACAGCACGGAAGAAGCGTTAAACAACCCACAAGATTTAAGCTACCGTGCCGCCTGCCTACTGCAACAACACAGCGGCACAACTTGGGGCGCAGATATTCAAGTCAATAAACAAATCCCCATGGGCGGCGGTTTAGGCGGTGGCAGTTCTGATGCGGCAACGACTTTATTAGCCTTAAATCAGCTTTGGCAATTAGATTTACCTTTATCAGAATTGGCGCGTTTAGGTTTACAGCTAGGCGCAGATGTGCCGATTTTTATTCATGGTCATGCCGCATGGGCAGAAGGTGTTGGCGAGGAAATTCAAGCAGTTACTTTAGAAGAACCGTGGTATTTAGTGCTGCATCCGAATGTGGCTGTCCCCACTGCCGAAATTTTTTCTGCAAAAAACTTGACACGCGATATGGCTCCCATTAGAATGCCTGACTTTCTCGCAGGGCGTTGTATCAATGTTTGCGAAACAGTGGTACGACAGCTTTATCCGGCAGTAGACGAAGCCTTTAATTGGTTAAACCAATATCGTCTAGCACGGTTAACGGGCACAGGCGCATGTCTCTTTGCTCGCTTCGAGGAACAAGCGGAAGCATTAGCAGTACAGGAATCTGTACCAGACTATTGGTCTAGCTTTGTGGCGCAAGCTAACAACCTCTCAGCCGCCCATCGGCGATTGCAGCAGGTAGTAAAAAAATAGTTGCACACAAAACAAAAATGATAGTATAATGCACGCTTACCTATCACAAGTTGTTGGGGTATAGCCAAGCGGTAAGGCAACGGGTTTTGATCCCGTCATTCCCAGGTTCGAATCCTGGTACCCCAGCCATTCTTTCCCAGTCTTCTCTATCCATTACCATAAAACATCCGCAGGAGTTAGGTGTGAGCCGAATTATGGTGTTCACAGGTAATGCCAATCCCGCGCTTGCCGAAGCTGTGGCGCGTTACCTGCATATTCCACTGGGCAAGGCCATTGTCGGTCGTTTTAGCGACGACGAAATCATGGTCGAAATCCAAGAAAACGTTCGGGGCAAAGACGTTTTTATTATTCAACCTACCTGTGCCCCCACAAACGACAACCTCATGGAATTAATGGTGATCGTTGACACCGTTAAACGTGCCTCTGCAGGCCGTGTCACGACTGTAATTCCATACTTTGGCTATTCTCGTCAAGATCGCCGACCTCGTTCTGCCCGTGTGCCGATTACCGCTAAGTTAGTGGCTAATATGATCACCAGTGTAGGCACGGATCGTGTGTTAACGGTTGATTTACACGCCGACCAAATCCAAGGCTTCTTTGATATTCCAGTTGATAATATCTATGCTTCGCCGATTTTACTCAGCGACATTTGGAAGCAACGCTACCCGAATTTAATCATCGTTTCTCCTGATGTAGGTGGTGTGGTACGTGCGCGCGCAATTGCAAAACAATTAGATGATGCTGACTTAGCTATCATCGATAAGCGTCGCCCTAAAGCCAATGTTGCCAAAGTCATGAACATCATCGGTGATGTAGAAAACCGTAGCTGTATCATTGTGGATGACTTGGTGGACACTGCGGGTACATTGCGTGAAGCAGCCAATGCGTTGAAAGACCACGGCGCAGCACAAGTACATGCGTATTGTACACACCCTGTATTGTCTGGTAATGCAGTTAATAATATCGAAAATTCTGGCTTAGACAGCTTAGTGGTTACGGATACCATTCCTTTAGCCCCAGAAGCTGCGAATTGTGCTAAAATTCGTCAGCTTAGCGTGGCGGAATTATTAGGCGAGACCATTCGTCGCATTAGCGAAGAAGAGTCCGTCAGTTCGCTATTTGCTGATTAAGTTTTACATGTTGCGCTTAGCGCACATGGCTTTACGCGCCGCCTTTGAGCGGCGCGTATTGTTTTTGGCCTCAGCAGTTTTAGCTGTGTGCTTTTCAGGTATGCCACTGGTCGCGGTGGGATACAGTTTCATTTAAGTGATGTCCTTTATAGGACTGTTTGCGGAGTTAAACTCAAATGAGTACGGTTGAAAGTTTCCAAGTGAATGCAGTGTCTCGGAGTGATGAGGGGAAAGGTGCGAGCCGCCGCCTACGTCGCCAAGGTCTGGTTCCAGGTGTATTATACGGTGGTCATCAAGACGCAATTTCTATCTCTGCGCGTTTTAACGAAATGACCAAACATTTAGAAAGCGAAGCATTTTACAGCCACGTTTTAACCGTGAATGTAGAAGGCCAAGCACCGGTTCAAGCAGTATTAAAAGACGTACAACGTCATCCTGCTTCTGGCAACGTGTCTCACTTCGACTTACTGCGCGTTTCTGCTACAGAAAAATTAACTTTATCTGTACCATTACACTTCATTAACGAAGAAGCTTGCGTAGGCGTTAAATTAGGTGGCGGTAAAATCTCTCACCAATTAAACGAAGTCCAAATCCGTTGCTTACCAAAAGACTTACCAGAATTCATCGAAGTTGACGTAAAAGCATTAGAAGCAGGTCAAGTGTTACACTTATCTGACTTAGCATTACCTGCTGACGTTGAACTCGTTGAGTTAAGCCACGGTGAAAGCCACGACCAACCAGTTGTGTCTGTATTATCTAGCGGTGGCGCACAAGCAGAAGAAGGCGAAGCAGAAGCTGAATAAGCGACTGTTACGTTTTAGCAATTCTTCTTACACGGCGCAAGTTCAGCTTGCGCCGTGTTGTTTCTATCTTTTTTTATATTATGTTAGGCTGCCGTCTTTAACCGCAGTGAATCACCATGACTATTGCTTTACTGGTGGGACTGGGAAATCCCGGCACCCGTTATGAAGATACCCGTCATAATGCTGGCTTTTGGTTTTTAGATGCTGTCGCCAGCAGTTATAATATTCAATTCCGCTCAGAGTCCCGTTTTTCGGGCGAAGTGGCACGCCTTCAGCATTCAGGTTTTGATTGCTGGTTGCTCAAGCCCACGACATTTATGAACCGCAGTGGCCAAGCCATCTCCGCGTTAGCGCATTTCTATAAAATAAACCCCGTCAATATTTTAGTTGCCCATGATGAACTGGATTTATCAGTGGGAACCGTGCGCCTGAAAAAAGGTGGCGGACATGGGGGACATAATGGCTTGCGCGATACGATTAATAAATTAAGCACTAGCGATTTTATGCGCTTACGTTTGGGCATCGATCACCCCGGTCATCGCGATGCGGTCACGGGGCATGTACTCAATGCACCGCAAGCCAGTGAACGAACAGCCATTGACGAGGCGATTGGCCTCAGTGTGCGGGCACTGCCGTTAATATTAAACGGGGATTATGATAAAGCCATGCAACAATTACATACTCGTCCGTAATCGATTTTTTAAGTAAAGTTTTTAAGTAAAGGATAAAGCGCTCATGGGATTTAAATGTGGCATTGTTGGTTTACCCAATGTTGGCAAGTCAACCTTATTTAATGCACTGACTAACGCGGATATTCAGGCGGAAAATTACCCGTTTTGTACCATCGATCCCAATGTCGGGGTGGTGGCAATGCCGGATAAGCGTTTAGATGCGTTAGCAGAAATTGTTAAGCCTCAGCGTGTGTTGCCAACAACCATGGAATTCGTTGACATCGCAGGTTTAGTGGCGGGTGCATCTAAAGGCGAAGGTTTAGGCAATCAGTTCTTAGCCAATATTCGGGAAACGCAAGCCATTGCACACGTCGTGCGCTGCTTTGATAACGATGATGTGATTCACGTCGCGGGCAAAGTTGATCCGCTGGCTGACATCGAAGTGATTCACACCGAGTTAGGCTTAGCAGATTTAGACAGCGTAGAGCGTGCGTTACAAAAAGCGCAAAAAAATTCTAAAAGTGGCAATAAAGAAGGTTTGGCCTTAAAAGCAGTCTGCGAAAAATTATATGCGCATTTGGATTCAGGTTTACCGGTGCGTTCGCTCAGTTTGACTGAAGAAGAGTTAGCTTTAGTTCGACCACTGCAATTGCTGACACATAAACCGACTTTATATATTGCCAACGTCAATGAAGATGGTTTTGACAATAACCCTTATTTAGACAAAGTACGTGAATTAGCCGAGAAAGAAGGCTCAGCGTTGGTACCCGTGTGTGCGGCGACTGAAGCCGAATTAATTTCATTAGACCCTGAAGAACGGCAAGAATTTTTACAAGAAATGGGTATGGAAGAACCCGGTTTGCACCGTGTGATTCATGCGGGTTATCGCTTATTAGGCTTGCAAACTTATTTCACGGCGGGTGAAAAAGAGGTGCGGGCGTGGACAATCCCAATCGGAGCCACTGCGCCGAAAGCCGCCAGCGTGATCCATACTGATTTTGAGCGCGGTTTTATCCGTGCTGAAGTTATCGGCTATACCGATTTTGTGACTTGCAAAGGTGAGCAAGGCGCGAAAGAAGCAGGCAAATGGCGTTTGGAAGGTAAAGAGTACATCGTTAAAGATGGCGATGTAATGCACTTCCGGTTTAATGTCTAATTTTTGATGCTTTATGCTTAAGGTGGAATAACGTATTCCACCTTACTTTAACCTAAAACTGCCACCGAACCTGCCCATACACACTACGCTCCACATCATTGCGGAAATACAAGGTTAAGGCTTCGCCTGCAAACTCGCGGTGTACTTGCTCTAACAAGTTTCGTCCAACCAATGACAACTCAATATTAGGTGTTGCCTGCCACGCTAAACGCATGTCTAATGCCCAATACGCCTCGACTAAAGTAGTGCGCATCAACTCAAGATTTGCCGCAGGCAGTTCATCAACATAACGTAACTGCGTATTCCACGTCCATTTTGGATTTAAATACACATCGCTGCGCAAGGAAAATTGCTGTTCTGGGGTGCGGGTTTCGATGCTGCTTTTATAATCCAGTTCAGAGGCAATATTGTCATCTACTGTCACATCCAAATTAATCCAGCTATAACTTAACAGTACATGCCACTGCGAAGAAGGCAACCAATTCAACGCCAACTCAGCCCCATAACTCTCTGCCTGCATGCCATTGACCATAACAGAGTCCAGTACCATGCCGCCAGTGCTGACATCTTCGTGCAAATCGGTGCTAACTAATATTAAATCTCGATAACGATTATAAAAAAGTGCAGTATCAACAAACCATTGCGTATTAAAACGATGACGCGCCCCTAGTTCATACGCCAATAAATTTTCGGCTTGTACTCCACTTTGCCCCCCGCGACGCATGATGCTAAAAGGAGAGTCCGTTGCCACACCAAAAAAATCATAATCAATGGGGGTAGCAGAACGCTCAGTAAAGGAGTCATGTTCATAACGCGAGGGGGTGCGCACTGCACGCGAGATACCTGCCCATAAACTTGTATTTTCATGCGGTTGCCAATTGAGATGCACACTCGGCTGCACTTCCCAACCGGTAAACTCATGATGTTCAAATTTGCTGCCTGCAATCAGGCTTAAGGTATTCGGTAATAACTGAAATTCAGCTTGGGCGAATAAACTGTATAAACGACTTGTACGTTCAGCCGGTTCAAAACCAAATATAGGGCCAAAGCTCACATGATGCTTATTTTGCTGATAGCCTAAGCCCCAAACGAGTTCATGATGGGTTAAAAAGCGTCGTTGGTGTTGTAATTCAATATCAATTAATTGGTTATCGACGATGAAAAAAGACGGATCATCACGTTTAGTATAATCATAATAGGCTTGTAATTGCCATTGCGAATCCTCTGACTGTCGATGTTGCCAACGCCCTAACACATGCCCACCCGTGGTTTCCACTTGTGCCACGGCAAACTCAGCTTGATCTTCGCCTAAACGATTGCTGAAACCGTGAGCATTTAACATCAACTGATCCGTATCCCCTTCATTGCCTTTATCAATCCTGACTCCAATTTGTGATTGTCGCCATTGATCATGAATGGGTAAGTTGTCTTCGGCTTCGGCAGCAGGCCATGCTTGATTTGCGGTAGATTTTTGATAAATCCGATAAGCTGTATCGTCATTGATTTGCCCGCCATAACGGCTTGACACTTGATATGACTGCGCACCATCACCTACCGCAGCAGAGACTAATCCGCCCTGTGTTTCATGTGCTGATTGCGTGATGATATTAATCACACCGTTAACTGCATTAGCCCCCCAAACACTGCTACCCGGCCCGCGAATTACTTCAATACGCTCAATATCATCCAACGGCACGTCCACCGATTCCCAGTACACACCAGAAAAATCAGGTTTATATACGCTACGACCATCGACTAACACTAACAGCTTATTTGCAAAAGAACTGTTAAAACCACGGATAGAAATGGCATGTGCGTAAGCATTGATATTGGCAACTTGCACACCGGGCACTGTGCGCAATAAATCGGCAATACTTTGTGCACCGCTGTTTTTAATATCTTGTTTAGTTAAAACAAAAACAGCAGCGGCGGATTTAGATAAGGTTTGTGTTTTTTTGCTGACGGAGATAACAGGGACATCCATCAATTCTTCTAGTGATAATTCTCTCAGTTCTTGAAGATTACCACGCTCTGCTCCCTGCACCCAACAAGCTTGCATGCCACAAAACGCACCACACAATAAAATAATCAGTTGCTTGTTCAAGAGAATTCCAACCTGATGACAAGTTAAGTAAAAGCCATCCCGCTAATATCTGAATGGAGTCAGCGTTACGATATACAGTTAACTTACTGAAAAAAGATGTTTAATATAAAGTGGATAAAACAAGGCCATTGTCTGCTGTCAATGTCACATAACGCTATGCTGATACGATCTACAATCGTTTTTTCATACTGTATTATATACTGTCAGTCTGTGGGTTAATAAAGATTAAAATAAACTAAGGGGAATATTAATAATACATGCGAATATTATTCCTTATCTTTAATGCTGGTTTTAAATTTTAATCAGTCGTGAAAAACGACGTGTTTATTTTGTAATTTCTTGTTCTCATCGCTGCACAATGCAACCTTAAATTTTTAAACTCAAGCGATTACAGAAAATGCCTTCCCCAACGTCCAACAAAAATTTTCCTATCTATCAAGTTTCTCCACAAGGTAACGTCACTCAAATTGCCCAACTTCTCCCTAATGCGCAAGGTGGTTATCAAATTCAATCTGAATGTGAACCGTTTCCCTTTTGGCTTGCGGGAGAAAATGCACAAGGTCACTTTTATGATTTGCCTTACTTCCTAGATGATTTACGCCCACAAGGTTTTTTAGGTCGTCGCATTGCACGTCAATTAGCACAAATAGATGAACGCTACTCCTCAGACCCGCGTCATTGGACAACACAACATATCTTGTTATATCTACTGCAACACGGTGCAGACCTCAGCGGCAATTTATTGCTAGGTGAAACGGCTTGGCAACAGTATCAGGCTTTTCCCAGACTGCAACCGATCACTGCTAGCGACTATCCCGCACAGGCTAAAGCGGTTTTAAAAGGCAGTCGCGTTGGTTCATCTGCCGCAGGTGAGCAGGCTAAATTTACCGCCTTTACGGAACAAGGTCATGCCATCATAAAATTTAGTCGCTTGGATACCGTTGCTGGTCAACGCTGGGCAGATTTGCTGATTGCGGAACACCTTGCGCTGCAATACTTAGCATGTCTTGGCATTGCTACAGCAAATACACAGTTACACTACATCGACAACGCTATATTTTTACAAAGCATTCGTTTTGACCGACATGGCGCACATGGACGCAGCCCGCTATTATCCGGCACAGCAGTCGATGCTGAGTTTGTCGGTGCAGGTATGACATGGTTAGACAGTGCAAGCGGTTTACAGGTGCACGCACTGATTACTGAGACAGATTATCAAGCGGTGTTAACGGCTTATTGCTTCGGTCGTTGGATTGGCAACACAGATATGCACTTAGGCAATATTAGCTGGATACCAGAAACAACACAGTTTCGGCTCGCACCGATTTATGACATGACATCAATGCTTTACGCACCATTGGAACACAACTTACCGCTACCACAGTTACCACATCCATTGCGCACACCTATAGAATCAGACTTGCCACAAGTGAAAGAAACTGCGCAGCAATTCTGGCAACAGTTAGCGGAAAGGCAGGATATATCGTCAGAATTTAAGACGATTTGCCATGATATTTTAAAACGCTGGCCTAATTAAACTGTGTGACTCCGCCTTCAGAGACTGTCGAAAAACTTCTTGTCTGAATCAGAATTCACAGAATTTAAGAATTTTCAGAATAAATTGGAAGTTACGCAGTTAGTGATGAGAACAGTTGTAGGTCGTATAAGCGCAGCGTCATACGACATATCGGCGGATGACGGCTAACGCCTTATCCGCCCTACGAAAAATCATCAATATTCTGAAAGGTTCTGATTCAGACAATTCTTATTTTACGGCCTTATTTAGCCTCAACTGCTAAAATACCAAACTGCAACGGACTAACCGACACCACGCCTAATTTCACCGCAAATAGACCAATATCCGGCACAGATAACACCGGAATATCAATTGCGCCTGTATCTGGATCATAACTTGAGAAGCTGACACCGGTTGCGTTAGAAAGTGCTAAGTCAACAACATCAAATAAGCCTGTATTGAAATTGAATTGCATGCTGATAGAGAGTGCTTCGCTGTTTGGCACGCCGGAGAGAATCGGTAAACTTAATAAACCGTCTAAACTGAGTGTACCGGCAACGCCCATGCCTTTGGCTTGCAAGTTATTTAGCAAGGCAACCCAGCCGCCTGCAATGCCAAAACCGCCTTCAGGCTTTAGACTCGTGCCTAATGGCGCACTGGCGATTAAATCCATGTTGCCATCGCCATCAATGTCTCCAGCGGCTAAGGCTGCGCCAAAACGACCACCGGCAAGTGTGCTGGTGGGTAATGGGGCGAGAATGAAGAAATCTGCGTCAGTGTCTAACATGATGTTGCCGCTTAAATCCGACTTACCATACACCACATTAACCCAGCCATTTGTTCCCCCAGGTGGGGCTTTAATAAAGGCGTTAGGCGTGCCAATGATAATGTCATCCATGCCATCGCCATTCATATCGTGTACTAACAAGGCATCACCGGTTTTAAACCCCGTATTTTCTAAGGCAGAACTCATCGCCAAGGTCACATCAGCATCACTGAATAAATCGAATGAGTTGCCGCGTGTAGCAATGCTTTTCACCACTTGCACACGCCCTGCACCCGTTACGCCAGACACACCTTTGCTAGATTCTGGCGCGCCAATGATTAAATCCTTTTTGCCATCGCCATCAATGTCGCCTACAGCCAAAGTACCGCCCATTTGGTCGCGGTTCAGCGCACCGGTTAACACAATATCAGCATCAGCCAAGCTAGGCGCGGCAGGGAAACCGCTTTTGCCATAAAACACAAAAATGCCGCCAACATCTTCTAGCGAGCTGCTTAAATCATATTCTTTCAAACCAAGGGTTAAATCATCGATACCATCACCGTTTAAATCCTCTAACAACATGCCTTGTTTTTTCGATACGCCCACGGTGGTGAATAAATCACCGCCATCGCTGCCAATTTGCACATTGACATCCGTTTCCAACGCAATTTCCGCAGGCCAAGTGCTTTGACCATAAACCACTTGAATCACTTTATTTTCATCGTCGCAAATGGCTAAATCATCGATTTTATCGCCGTTTAAGTCACCAACGGCAAGGCCACAGACATGGAACACAAAACGGGAATTGCCACCGCTGGCATCAGGTAAACCGGCGCGTTGCAAGGTCACATCGGCATCAGGTTTTAACTCCATTTGTGCATCGAAATTTTGCCGACCAAATACGATATAAATCCGCGTTTCATCACGTCCGTCATTCACTGAGGTATTGCGTTGCGCCACGATCACGAGATCAGTGATGTTGTCACCGTTTAAATCGCCGCTGTGCATTAATTCGCCAATACGCTCGAATTCTTCAGTGCCAGATAAGGTGACATCTGCCGCGCCATCATCGGGCAAATTGACAAGACGAGCTAAGCCTTGCACGGTACTGCCGCCAAAGAAAATATACACACGACCGGCTTTAGCAATGCCGCGTGCAGAACTGGAACCTGGGGAACTGACAATCAAGTCTGTCGTGCCATCGCCATTGACATCAGCCGTCATTAAATCGGTGCCTAAACGCGCAAAATCAGCAAGCGCGGCGGTATCATTTAAGCGACTGTCAATCACGCCTACATCCTCAATTTGCAATTCTGTCATTGCATAACTATTGGTGATGGATAATAAGGCGAGTGTCACTATGATTAATCGTGTTTTCATCGTTATACACTCCGTATTGCTGGCTATTTCAAAGTATAACAATATGAGTTGATAACAAACGATCAATGCTCAATTAGATACAACTTAATAATGTCTTTCAAATATCATTTTCCACAAAAATG
>QKBZ01000377.1 GCA_003245895.1 Beggiatoa sp. | reverse complement strand
TGCACTTATTAGATAATGCGGTGAAGTTTACAGAAGAAGGCAGCATTCAAGTTAAAGTGATTAGCCGTTTGCTGAATGAACAGCGTTTAGAACTGTATTTTACTGTGCAAGATACCGGCGTGGGCATCCCGATTGAGCGTATAGGCACCTTATTCCAATCATTCAGTCAAGTGGATACCTCGCGTACCCGTCGCTATGGTGGGACAGGTATTGGCTTAGCCCTATGTAAGCAATTATGCCAGTTGATGGGCGGTACCATGTGGGTGACTAGCCAAGTCGGTATTGGTTCGGTGTTTCATTTTACCGTTGTGTTTACACCGTTAAACTTGGCACCGCCTGAACCTGTTGTGGCCGAAGTCGATGAAGTCGCACCACGTTTAGAGCCAGAGCAGGTACGCATTTTATTGGTAGAAGATAATAAGACTAATCAAAAGGTTGCACAGTTAATCTTGCGGCGTTTAGGTTATAGCGTGCAAATCGTTGATAATGGGCGAGAAGCGGTAGAAGCGGTAGAGCAGAAAATCTATGATGTGGTGTTAATGGATATTCAAATGCCAGAGTTAGATGGTTTAGAAGCCACTCGCCGCATTCATGAGCGTTGGCCTGTTGGACAACGGCCTTATATTATCGCCATGACCGCGCATGCGCTGCGCGGCGACCGAGAAAAATGTCTAGCGGCAGGTATGAATGATTACGTGGCTAAACCGGTGAAACCAGAAGAATTAGCGGCTGCTTTAGATCGCTGGCGTTTAAGCGTTGAGCAAGCCAATAATGACGACATACTATTGTAAGTTGTTCACTAAGCCGCTTTACCAGCAATAGTCATGTGATCGATTAACCAAGAGCCTGTGCGTATATTGCCTCGTGTATCGACATCTGTGCCCACAGCTTGCAGGTTTTGAAACATTTCTTGTAAGTTACCAGCAATGGTAATTTCTTGTACAGGAAACTGAATTTTGCCGCCTTCTACCCAAAAGCCTTCCGCACCGCGAGAATAATCGCCGTTCACCAAGTTTACACTCATACCCATCAAATGAGTGACGACCAAACCTGTATCCATTTGACGCAGCAATTGCTCAAAATCGTATTGGCCAACCGGATCGATGCTTAAGTTATGTACACCGCCTGCATTGCCTGTACTGTGTAAACCCAGTTTACGCGCGGTGTAACTGTCTAATACATAACTTTGCAAACGTCCCGCTTGGATAAAGTCTTGCGCTTGTGTTGCCACCCCTTCGCTATCAAATGGCGCGCTGCCTAAGGCACGAGGCAAATGTGGTTGCTCATGAATATGGACTGCTTCAGGAAAAATACGGTGTCCAATTTTATCAAGCAAAAACGAAGATTTACGGTATAAACGTCCGCCTTGAATGGCTCCTATAAAGTGAGACAACAGAGAACTGGCCGTTTGTGGGTTAAATAAGACAGGGGCTGTGCGTGTATCAATGGCGCGTGCGCCTAAGCGTTGTACCGCACGTTGTGCAGCTTGTTCACCGACAGCGTGTGTACTGTCTAAGGCATCTGCTGCACTGGTCACACTAAACCAGAAACCGCGTTGTTTTTCTTCAGCTTGTTGTGCAATGGCGACACAACGCAAAGCATGATAAGTATTTGACCAGCTACCAATAAAGCCATGTGAATTACCATAGACATGACTACTATCTGAGGTGCTTAAGGTTGCCCCATGTGAGTTTTTAATCTGTGGGTCATAGCTTAAGGCGGCTTGTTCGCATTCAGTGGCTAAGGCAATGGCCTGTTCTGGACTGACATCCCAAGGATGGTATAAATCTAAGTCGGGGAAGTGTTGTGCCATTCGTGCAGCTTCTGCGAGACCTGCATCTGGATCGGCACTGGTATAACGTGCGCCATCGCAAGCCGCTTGTACAGTGGCTTTAATGGCATCACTATTGAAATCACGGGTGCTGGCAGAGCCTTTACGCTGACCAAAATACACCGTAATGGCAAGGCTGCGGCTTTGGTGGTGTTTAACGGTGTCCACTTCACCTAAGCGCACTTCTGTGGTGTGTGCTTTGCTGAGGGCAACGCCTGCTTCGGCACTGCTGGCACCTTGACGACGGGCTTCTGATAATAAATCAGCCACCTGTTGTTCAAGATGGCTGAGTTGATGGGCAGTTAAGTGTTGGGACATGCGGTGTTTTCAATCAGTGGCTATAAAAGCTCACTATTTTACCAGCAGTCACTCACACTACCACTACCTCCATCAATACCTTTGCGGCCACTAGAGGTAATGGTAAAACTTTTACATTTTGTATCACGTGTTGCTTGTGAGCCTAATGGCGTGGCTTTTAAGGTATAAGAGCGTCCACTCACCTCTGAAAAAGACAGTGAGTACAGTTTGTCACTTCCTTCGCCTGCAAAATAATTAGTGCCTTCTTTCACTAAGCGAGAACCTACATTATCGCCTACTAATTTTGCTAAGGTATCCGCATAGGTATTATTATCTGCAAAATACCCTTCTTGACGTTGTGCTAATTCTAACAAGGCACCGGTTGCTACGCTGCGGTTAGAACGCACGATTTGATCAATATAAGTTGGATACGCAATCCCCGCCAATAATGCCATGATGGCAATGACAATCATTAATTCGATCAGGGTAAAACCTGTCATTTGTTTACCGGTATTCATAACTACTCACTAAGTCCTTAACAGTGTGTTTAAACCGTCTTAATCTACTCATCATAAGTGATTAAGCTTAATTTCGCACCTGAATTGTGGTGGTAAACACACGGTGACGATAACCATCTTCGTTGGCTAAATTGACCTTCATCGGTTTATAAGATTTTAGGCTACCTGTATCAGAGGCAGGGTCTAACACAAAGGCATATTCGTCAGGGTTAGTAATATCGGGTATCGCATTTTGGAAGTTAGGGGTTCTCATTAATAAACTAATGCGTACACTGACAATATCGCCTGTTGGTACAGCAGCATCGGTGCTGGGTAGCTCAATAAATTTATCTGCTACTCTTGGCTCAGAAGGATCAGTGTCAATACCTAAACGAACTTGTAAACTCTCTACACCATCAACGAATAAACGCATTTTACCGTCGGGATCACTGGGGTCTGTTCTAAATAAAGCAAAACCATCATGAGGGTCTGTGGCACTGGCAGTATTATCATCTTTATTGATAGCGCGTACTTCGTAACGAATGGTTTCACCTTCACCTTTAAAGGCATCGACAGGGCAAGTAAAGGTACGTTGGAAACTGTTTTCGACCTCTACGGCATCACCATTTCGTGCTGCAATTGTATAAACACGTGAACCACCGCAATCACTTAAAATAATAGAGTCACCTACATCACCAATCGGGTAATCCGCATTAGGCAAATATACTGTCGTATTGCTCGGTGTGCCCAACTGCAAAATATTCTGCGCTGCTTTTGGGTTATTGGTGGTATCACACAAATCTGTTGATTTACCAAAAGTGGAAATCTCTAAAATATCAGAAGGTGGTTCGTTTTTATTGGCGTTTGCCGTTTTGAGATCAGGATTAATCAGGTATTCATCGTTTGCGTCACGAAACGCCACTAAAACTGCGCTGTTATTAACACCATCAATGGGTACTAACGTATTTGCACCAGAGGGAGGCGTGTTTGAACAACCGTAAAAGCCTGCCATGCGCAAGTTATAGCTAATATCATCAATAACAAAGCGTGCATTTTCTTGTAGTTGTCCGAGTTCATTTTGTAACAAATAGGTGCGCTTGCTGCTAGACATGATGGCCAGCACGCCAGCCATCAAAATGAGGCTGATTGTCAGCGCAACCATGATTTCAATTAAGCTGAAACCGCGTTCAGCATTGTGAATGGTTTTCATAGTCTTAATACCCATGATTGCGTAATCACCTCACCATCATCATCTTGTTGTTGTCTATCTAACCAACTTAAGCTAATGAGATATTGATTCTCAGTTGTTGTCGCCGCAATTTCACCTTCACCCATGGGTAAAGTTTCATTAATACGATAAAACCAGTTGTCTAAATCGTATTGCGCTAAGCTTGCTAAGTTACAAGCGTTATCGTCACATGCCGTATTGGGCGAAGTAACCGTTTGGTTGCCAGACAAATAACTGTCTAATACCGTTTGATTATTCCGCATTCTATCCATGATGTCGTAAGCCAACCAAGTTGCTTGGGTGCGTACATACGCTTGATATGTGGCGCGTTGTCCGGTGGTCTGTAAAGCTGCAATACCTAACAAACCAACAGACAAGATGAGTAACGCAACAAGCATTTCTATCATGGTAAAGCCTGCTGCTTTGTTATCGTATTTTCTGTTCATAGCACATTACCACCTAATTTAAAAAAATTTTAAGCTCCACAGTCGTAGGCACTGTCGCGCAAATTGACGCGCCCTGTGTATTCAATTTCAATACGACGGCCGAGCACTTTGAAATCTTCGCTTTGATAACACACGGTAAACAGCAAAGGTGTTTTTAAGCCTGCTTGTCCCCGTGAATAGCGTACATAACCTGCATCGTCGGAAGCGGTAATGACGATTTGATCATCAAAATCAAATGCTCTTTCCACAAAGTTATCAACGATAACTTCCCAGCCTGCACTCCAATCGTCACCACCATTGATGGCTTTAATGACAATGGATGCGCTACCGCCTCTGACCACGGACTCATTACGTGCATAATTCAACGCACGTATCAAACCATTGGCTTTAGAAGTCACTTGATTATTTAAAATTGTCATACGCATTTCGGGCACAACAGCGACCATCAAAATGCCTAAAACCGCAACAGCAACGAAAAGTTCGACAAGGGTGAAACCAGTTTGCTTTTTCATAACTCTATTATTTAACAAGTTAGCGTGGAGTGGTTTATTAACAGTAGATAAAAGGTGACTTTGTTGAGACTAAAGGCGTTTGCAAATCTACTGAAAAAATAAGCAGTAACTTGTTAAATCTCCAATTGAACTTCGTTAAAAATATGATTTTGCAAACGGTATCCGCGCATTTGCAAAACCCCCTGAGTATTTAGCGAAATAATTAAATAAACTGTATCTGGATAATAGGCCATCTGTTGATCCCGTAAAGAGGGAGCCGCTTCAGCGTTGAGATGCGAATGATAAATGGCGAACAAAGCTTGCCCTGTGTTCATTAAAGTCTGAAATACAGCAGCTTGTTGTTCTGCATCGATTAAAAATTCTTTTTTGGGATTTTCCGCTACATTACGCATTGGATAGCAAAAAAACGCATCTTCTTGATTTTTCCCAACTAAGCCACACACCTCTTGTTCAGACTCGGTTTGTGCATGGTGTAAAATCTCGTTTACTAAAGAACGCGGTAATTTAATAGAATCCATCATTTAACTTTCCTCAATGTTATATGACATTGCACCAGCAATATAAGTTGCTGAATAATCAATGTATATCGATATTATATTTTTGTGTTTTATGATCGTAGGGATGTTTTAGCCTGCTGGCTAGTGTTGCATGTGTTTGTGGTATGAATATGTGGAATGGGTGAGGTACAGAACCCACTCTACTTTGAAGCTTAAGGAAAATATCTTGGAAAGTAGGATGGGTAGAGCAAAGCGAAACCCATCATATTGCAGAGTGAAATGATAAGTTTCGGCGCGACCTGAGTTCGACGAAAATTATCATTAAAAACAAACTTATGCTTCTCGTTCCCAAATGCCGAGGCTGTAAAAGAACCGCCGAATTGTCTGAATCAGAATTTTCAGAATTAGGAAATTAACGGAATTATCAATTACTTATAATCCTGAAAATTCTTAAATTCTGTGAATTCTGATTCAGACAGGAAGTTCTTTGACAGCCTCGCCATTTGGGAATGCAGTCACGACGCGCTGCGTCGTGGGTTTCTTCCAAGATCAAGCTAAATTCGCCGTTTAGTCCACTCGTGACGTAGCACGTCACGACTACATTCCCAAATGGCGAGGCTGTAAAAGAACTCCATTTTTGCACTGTTTGACAACGAAGAATCAATGACTTACAAGCGAAAAATGGACGTTTTTGCCAGTTCTTTTACAGCCTCGGCATTTGGGAACGAGCGGCAAAAAAGATAATATGGGGGTAGAGTAGACATATCACGGGCGTATGCCTAAAAAGAAGCGCATTTAAACAGTTAAATACTGTTGAATAATGTCTTGATCTAATGCTGTCATTTCGCCGTTGCTTACCATACGCCCTTTATCTAAAATGCAAAATTGTTGTGCGACACGGCGTGCAAAGGGTAATTTTTGTTCGACTAATAATACGGTGAGTTTTTCTTCTTGATTTAAGCGCATAATAATATCGCCAATTTCGCGCACTACATTAGGTTGAATACCCTCTGTTGGTTCATCGAGTATTAGCATTTTTGGATTAAAAGCTAAGGCACGCCCAATGGCTAATTGTTGTTGTTGCCCGCCAGATAAATCGCCGCCTCGGCGTTTTAACATTTGCTTTAATACCGGAAATAACTCAAAAATCCGATCTGGAATTTGTGTTAACTTTTCTTTACCCGCCATTAAGCCGATATGTAAATTTTCTTCTACTGTTAATTGTGGAAAAATTTCGCGGCCTTGCGGCACATAGCCAATGCCTACCTTGGTACGCATATCCGCTGGATATTTTAATAATTCAGTGTCTTCAAATTGGATAGAGCCTGATTTGGCAGGCAATAAGCCCATAATGGTTTTTAATAAGGTCGTCTTACCCATGCCGTTACGCCCCATGAGGCACATACATGCCCCTTCCGCTACCGTCATGTTCACATCCCATAACGTATGGCTTTCACCATAAAATTGATTTAATGCCTCGATGTGTAACATGATACATACCTCATTGGTTGACGTAATTAGCGGTTTTCTTGCCGTGCAGCACGGCGGCGGCGTAATTCTAATAAAGTCAAAACAGGGCCTGAGAAGGCATATAACAAAAACAACCAAAATAACACTTGTGGTGGGTCAATAGAAATTAACACAAAGCCTAACACCACTAATAAAATCGCAAAAAAAGGCACTTTGCCTCTTAAGTCTAAATCTTTAAAGCTACGATAACGAATATTGCTTACCATCAATAAGCCTATAAATACGGTGAGTATTAAGCTAGGGATGGCTAAATTCATATGTTCAAACCGATAATCGGTAATAAACCAGACAAAGCCTGCTAATACGGCAGCGGCGGCGGGACTGGGCAAGCCTTGAAAATAGGCTTTATCCATTTTGCCAACTTGGGTATTAAAACGGGCTAAGCGCAAGGCAGCCGTGGCAGTGTAAATAAAGGCGGCTAACCAACCGGCTTTTCCTAAACCGGATAAAGTCCATTCATACATTACCAACGCGGGCGCGAGGCCGAAAGACACTAAATCCGATAAGCTGTCATATTCTGCACCAAAAGCACTTTGCGTGTGCGTCATGCGTGCCACACGACCATCAATGCCATCAAAAATCATCGCAATGAAAATAGCAATCGCGGCGGCCTCAAAACGATCATTAATCGCGGCTACGATGGCATAAAAGCCAGAGAATAAGGCGGCAGTGGTAAATAAATTGGGGAGTAAGTAAATACCACGACGGTGGTATTGTGGGGGCGGCACGTTGGGTTCGTTTTGCATGATGCTTGAACTCGCCTCGACTGTAAAAGGCGTTTTAACGGAAAGGGTTAGATAAAAGTAAAAGTGTTGTGCCGTGATTAGCCATCGGCATCATCAGGGAGAGGTCTCCCTCTGTCTTAATTACTTATGATGTAGGGTGGAATAGGCGAAAGCCGTATTCCACCATGTAGTTTCATCTACACCGACTTAACGATTTGCAGATATTTATGGTGGAATACGCTGCGCTATTCCACCCTACATCACCACACGCAATGTGACTTACTCAGACAGATAAGTCCAAAGACAGAGGGATTCAATATCAGCCGCTTAGTTTTTCTCGCGATCCACTAATTTATTGGCTTTAATCCAAGGCATCATATCGCGTAAGCGACCGCCAACTTCTTCGATTTTGTGCTCACGCGCAATACGGCGTTTCGCTTTCAAAGTAGCCATGCCAGCTTGGTTTTCTAAAATAAATTCACGGGCGAATTCGCCAGTTTGAATTTCTTTTAAGATTTTCGCCATTTCTGCTTTGGTTTCCGCAGTAATCACGCGAGGACCACGGGTAATGTCACCGTATTCAGCAGTGTTAGAAATTGAGTAACGCATGTTAGCGATACCGCCTTCATACATTAAGTCCACGATTAATTTTAATTCGTGTAAGCACTCAAAGTAAGCCATTTCAGGTGCATAGCCTGCTTCTACTAAAGTTTCAAAGCCTGCTTGTACTAATGCAGTGGCGCCACCGCATAATACGGCTTGCTCACCGAATAAGTCAGTTTCAGTTTCTTCACGGAAGCTGGTTTCGATGATGCCTGCACGACCACCACCATTAGCACTTGCGTAAGATAAAGCGATTTCTTGTGCTTTACCTGAAGCGTTTTGATAGATCGCGATTAAGCTAGGTACACCGCCGCCTTGGGTGTAAGTAGAACGTACTAAATGACCAGGCCCTTTAGGCGCGATCATGATTACGTCTAAATCTTCGTGCGGTAAAATTTGCTCGAAGTGGATGTTGAAACCATGAGCAAACGCGATAGCAGAACCTGAACGAATGTTAGGCGCGATGCTTTCGCTGTACAGTTTAGCTTGATGCTCGTCAGGGGCTAAGATCATCACTACGTCAGCCCAAGCTGCTGCTTCTTCAACTGATTTAACAGTTAAGCCAGCTTTTTCTGCTTTTTGTGCAGAACCAGAACCAGCACGCAAGCCAACAACGACTTCTACGCCAGAATCTTTTAAGTTATTGGCGTGTGCATGACCTTGTGAACCATAACCGATGATGGCAACTTTTTTACTTTTAATCAGCGACAAATCTGCATCTTTGTCGTAGTAGACATTCATCAAAATGTTAATCTCCCTAAAAACGTTTATTGTTCAGTTGGGGCAAGCGTTAATACAACTGGCATAACACTGTTCTCCCCCATAATTTCCATCATGGCGAGCCAGCGACAACAGCACTGACTCGCACACTGGCGTAACAACTTAAGCTTGTAAGCTCTTATTGCCGCGCCCAATCCCTGAAATCCCCGTGCGCACCACTTCAATGATCAAGGGTTCTTCAAGGGCTTTGATAAACGCATCAATTTTGTCGCAGGTACCGGTTAACTCAATGGTGTAGTTGTTATCTGCAACATCAATGATCCGTCCACGGAAGATGTCCACAAGGCGTTTGACTTCTTCACGTTGGTTATTAGAAGCCGCTTTCACTTTGATCAACATCAACTCGCGTTCAATATGCTGACCTTCCGTTAAATCAATGAGTTTAATCACGTCCACCAGTTTGTTTAACTGCTTAGTGATTTGCTCGATGATGTTATCGGAACCGCTGGTGACTAAGGTCATCCGTGACATGGAAGGGTCTTCCGTCGGGGCTACGGTTAAAGATTCAATATTATAACCGCGTGCCGAGAACAGACCCGCCACCCGTGATAAAGCTCCAGCTTCGTTTTCTAACAAAATTGAAATGGTATGGCGGCGCATGGATTAAGCTAACTCCCTGTCAGGTCCTAAGAACATCTCGTGATGGCCTTTGCCGGTTGCAACCATAGGGTATACATTCTCGGTTTGGTCAGTAACAAAGTCTAAGAAAACTAAGCGGTTTTTCATCGCAAAAGCTTCTTTTAACGCCTCTTCCACGTCGTCGCGGTTTTCAATACGCATCCCGACATGACCATAGCTTTCTGCCAGTTTTACGAAATCAGGCAACGCATCCATGTAGGAATGTGAATAACGCTTATCGTAAAACATTTCTTGCCACTGACGCACCATACCCATGTAACGGTTATTCAAGTTCACCACTTTGATCGGCAAGTCATATTGCATACAAGTCGATAATTCTTGAATACACATCTGGATACTGGCTTCACCGGTCACACAAGCCACAGTCGCTTCAGGATGCGCTAATTGCACACCAATCGCAGATGGTAAGCCAAAGCCCATAGTGCCTAAGCCGCCAGAGTTAATCCAACGACGTGGTTTATCAAACTTGTAATATTGCGCTGCCCACATTTGATGCTGGCCTACATCGGAAGTAATGAAGGCATCACCTTGGGTCGCTTTATACAAGCTTTCGATGACAAATTGTGGCTTGATCAATGGACTGTTGCGGTCATAGCGCAAGCACTCTTTGCTACGCCATGCATCAATCTGCGCCCACCAAGACGTTAAGGCTTCTTTATCCGGTTGGCGATTGCTTTCACGGATTAAACCTAATAACTCATGCAATACACTGTTGACATTACCCACAATCGGAATATCAACTTGGACATTTTTTGAAATTGAAGATGGATCAATATCAATGTGAACAATTTTGGCGTAAGGGCAGAATTTTGCTAAATCCCCTGTCACGCGGTCATCAAACCGCGCCCCAATCGCAATTAACACATCGCACTCATGCATTGCCATATTGGCTTCATAAGTACCATGCATGCCCAACATACCGACATATTGCGGATCGGTGGCAGGATAAGCCCCTAAGCCCATTAATGTTAAAGTAATGGGGTAGCCTAATAAGCGCGTAAATTCGGTCACGGCTTCAGCAGCATTGCCTAATATGGCTCCGCCGCCGGTGTAAATCATAGGCCGTTTGGCTGATAAAATTAATTCGGATGCTTTACGAATTTGCCCCATGTGTCCCATGGTAACGGGTTTGTAAGAACGCATGTCAACGGTTTGAGGGTAATCAAAGACCGTAGTGTGGGCAGTAATATCTTTTGGAATATCAACTAATACAGGGCCTGGTCGACCGGTTGTAGCGACAAAGAACGCTTCTTTTAAGGTTCTGGCTAAGTCTTTAACATCTTTCACTAAGAAGTTATGTTTCACACAAGGGCGAGTCACGCCAACTGCGTCAACTTCTTGGAACGCATCATTACCAATCAAACTGGTGGGGACTTGACCAGTAATCACCACCATCGGGATAGAGTCCATATAAGCGGTTGCAATCCCTGTCACGGCATTGGTCGCACCAGGACCAGAAGTCACCAATACCACACCAGGTTTACCGGTGGCACGGGCATAACCGTCAGCAGAATGGGTTGCACCTTGTTCGTGCCGCACTAAAATATGCTGCACGTCGGTTTGCTTAAACAGGGCATCATAGATGTGAAGCACAGAACCGCCGGGGTAGCCGAACACAAATTCTACGCCTTCGGCTGCCAGACAGCGTATCACAATCTCTGCACCTGTAATTGTCTCTATCTCTGTATTGGCCATATTCATTCAGTTCGGCCTCCCTCAATTAAGATACTAAAATTACTAAAAAAACACGGGAAACATGCAAAACCTGACTGCCGCCCAATATTCAAGCAAATTTCCAAAACTATCAAGCCACCTAAGCTTAGTCAAGTAAAAAATCAGGTGTCTTATAGACAGTGGTCATTGAACTGCTATTAAACGTCTTAAGGTGATATTCCCGCACTCAACCTGCGGCTTTTATCAAGCCCTCATTAGCACATCCAGCGGATGCAAAAAATGCCCAGCGTAGGCGGTTTTCATGTAAGAAAGACGCAGAACTAACGCTGCAAAGGATTACAGCGTGAGTGTGTTCCGGCTCACATCAAGCCGGTTATTATAGTCATTTTTGCGCCTAATAGGCATTGTCTTTTAATAAAAATCTGGATAAAATGCCCGATTCTGTAAAAAATGCAAGTAGATAGCCGTGCTTAATTCAAGCAAATACGCCGCTTGCGACACAGAATTAAGATAGTTAATGCAATAACATAACAACATTAACCTTCTCCTTGCTTCAGCGATAATCGTTGAGGCTGTTTAATCCGTAAGGAGTCTCATGAAACATTACGAAATCGTGTTTCTGGTCCACCCTGATCAGAGCGAACAAGTGCCAGCCATGATTGAGCGCTACCGTGGTATGTTTGAAGCCAAAGGCGGTCAAATTCACCGTTTAGAAGACTGGGGTCGTCGTCAACTGGCTTACCCAATTAACAAAGTGCATAAAGCGCACTATGTGTTAATGAACGTAGAAAGCCCAGCAGACGTGATCGAAGAGTTACACGGTATTTTCCGTTTCAACGATGCGGTAATCCGTAACTTAATCACTCAATGCAAAGCAGCCATCACTGAGCCTTCACCTTTATTAAAAGTGAAAGACGAGCGCGACAGCGGTCGTGCTGATGATGACGATGATGATTTAGATGACGACATCGATGATGAAGAAGATGTCGCTGATGAAGAACAAGAAGACGCATAAGCGTTGCTTGTCACATCATCACTTGCTGACTTTTATCATATTGAGGTTATCCCATGTCACGTTTTTTCCGTCGTAAAAAATACTGCCGCTTCACTGCTGAAGGTGTAGAAGAGATCGATTACAAAGATATCGCCACCTTAAAAAGCTACATCACCGAAACCGGTAAAATTGTACCTAGCCGCATCACAGGCACTAAAGCACGCTACCAACGCCAATTAGCGAGCGCCATTAAACGCGCACGTTACTTAGCCTTATTGCCTTATTCTGACTCACACGAATAAGCCTAAAGCGTCCCTGAATTTATTCCCGTTGTCACAATTGTCACAGCGGTAAAGAGGTTTTACACAATGGAAGTCATTCTGTTAGAGAAAGTTAAAAATCTGGGTGTGCTGGGTGATAAAGTGTCCGTCCGTCCAGGTTATGGTCGCAACTTCTTAGTACCACAAGGTAAAGCGGTTCCTGCAACTGCTGAAAACTTAGCAGCCTTTGAAGCGCGCCGTGCTGAATTAGAAAAAGCACAACAAGACTTATTAGCCAGTGCAGAAAGCCGTGCAGCTAAATTACAAGACGTAACTTTAGTCATCACGCGCAAAGTAGGCATGGAAGGCAAGTTATTCGGTTCAGTAGGTTCTGCTGACATCGTTGAAGCTGCCCAAGCCATTGGCGTAGACATTCGCAAACAAGAAATTCGTTTGCCTGAAGGCCCAATTCGCTTAACTGGCGAATATGAAGTCAACCTCAGCTTACACGCTGATGTTGTTTCAGCCTTAAAAGTACAAGTTGTTGCTGAAGAATAAACTTTAGCTGCTTCAGGTTTGGGGCGTTTTTTTTAACGCCTCAAACCGCCGCCATTCAACGCTCAGCGGCTTCTCCGCTAGACGTATCCCCAACCTGCATGCGTAACGCACATGACACTGGTATCCCATAAGGGTATGATCAGTGCTAATATCAACTTACACGGGCAACTTGAGCTGCTCAATTAAGTAATTGATAACCAACTATTTTTTGCTGCCACATTTCCTATGCAGGACTTTTCTTTCGCCGAAGGCCCCCCCGACCACGCCACTGCTGCACTCAAAGTTCCCCCCCATTCGGTGGAGGCAGAACAGTCCGTGTTAGGCGGTGTGATGCTGAATAATGAGTCGTGGGTCACTATTGCGGATCAATTATCCGATACCGATTTTTATCGCCCAGAACATCAACTCATTTTCGGTGCGGTTAAACAGTTATCCGAAGATGGTCAACCGTGTGACATTATCACTTTGTCAGAATGGTTAGACCGCAAAGGTAAACTGGAAAATGCAGGCGGTATGGCCTATTTAGGTTTGCTGGTTGAGCATACCCCCAGTGCTGCGAATATTGCCGCCTATGCCTCGATTGTGCGCGAGCGTTCTGTGTTGCGTCAGTTGGCTAAAGTTGGTAATGAAATCGCCGGTTCTGCTTTTAATTCCACAGGCCGCACCACCGCAGAATTATTAGACTCCGCCGAGCGTTTAGTGTTCCAAATTGCCGAGCAAGGCAACCGTGGGCGCGGTGGTTTCCGTGATATTCGCTCGGTGTTAAGTGTCACTGTAGAGCGCATTGACTCAATGTTTCAACGCGGTCAACAGTTCACCGGTATTCCTACCGGTTTTAAAGATTTTGACGAAAAAACCTCTGGTTTACAGCCTTCTGATTTAATCATTGTCGCTGGTCGGCCTTCGATGGGTAAAACCACCTTTGCCATGAATATCGCGGAATATGTGGCCTTAAGCAGTGGCAAACCGGTCGCCGTGTTCAGCATGGAAATGCCATGTGAGCAATTAGCCATGCGTTTGATTTCTTCACTGGCGCGGATTCCACTGCAAAGCGTGCGTACTGGTGACTTGAATGATGAAGATTGGCCGCGCATTACCAGTGCCATCAGCCAATTGTCTGAAGCCCCGCTGTTTATCGATGACACGCCTGCCTTAAGCCCTACCGAATTACGCGCCCGTTCCCGCCGTCTTGCCCGTGAGCATGGACAGTTAGGTTTAGTCATGATCGACTATTTGCAGTTGATGCAGATACCCGGCAGTAAAGAAAACCGTACAGCAGAGATTTCCGAAATTTCCCGATCTTTAAAAGCCTTAGCCAAAGAGTTAGACGTTCCCGTCATCGCCTTATCTCAGCTTAACCGTAGTTTGGAACAACGCCCGAATAAACGCCCTGTGATGTCTGATTTACGGGAGTCTGGCGCGATTGAGCAGGATGCGGATGTTATCGTGTTTATTTACCGCGATGAAGTCTACCACCCAGAGAGTGAAGAAAAAGGCACCGCTGAGATCATCATCGGTAAACAACGTAACGGCCCAATTGGTACCGTGCGCTTAACTTTCTTAGGTGAGTTGACCAAGTTTGAAAACTTTAGCGCGGGTGATGCGTTTTATGGTGATGCGGATAGTTATATGGCGGCGGCACCGAATATGGATGAGTTTTAAGCCTTAAACCGTTGTAGGTCGGATAAGGCGACAGCCGTCATCCGACATTGCTGCTAATGCTTGGCAAATTGTTCGCTTTAATGCCTTTTTTCAATGTGATTTTAGAGTCCATGCCTTCACAACAAATTGATCTTTATCACCTTCCCCAGCCTACTACGCCCTTAGTCGGTCGTTCTGCCGAGTTACACATTTTAGATAATGCCCTAACTGATCCAAAAACACATAGTGTGGCTTTAATTGCTGCGGGTGGCGTGGGTAAGTCAGCGATTACTCATGAGTGGTTGCAACGGCTCTTAGGTGAGTTTGAGCAGGCAGGGACGCGGGTATTTGCATGGTCGTTTTATAGTCAGGGGGCGCATGAGACGCAGACTTCCTCGTTAAAGTTTTTTGATGAGGCTTGGCAATTTTTTGGTGGAGAGGGGGATGCTCCAACGACGGATGAACAACGCGGGCGGCGGTTAGGTGCGTTATTGCGGCAACAGCGTTGTGTCTTGGTGTTGGATGGTTTGGAACCGTTGCAGCATAGCATTGATATTCAGCGCGGAGAGTTGAAGGATCAAGCGTTGCGGGCGTTGTTTCGTGAGGTGAGATCGCATGGGGCGGCAGGCTCTTTGTTGTTGATTAGTTCGCGGCAGCCTGTTGTGGAGTTGGTAAATTGTGCAGGGTATCAGGCAATTAATTTAGAGCAGTTATCAGTGCCTGATGGTGTTCAATTATTGCGACAGTTAGGGGTTACTAAAGGCTTATCCTCAGATTTTGAGCAAGCAGTGCAGTATGGTCATGCTTTGAGTTTGGTGTTGTTAGGCAATTTATTACGGCGGTATTTTAACGGGGATGTGCGTTGTCGGGAGCATTTGCCATTATTGTTTGAGGAGCGGGATCAAGGTGCGCATGCTTGTCGGGTGATCGAGGAACATGATAAGCGATTAACAGAGGCGCAGCGTGTGTTTATGCGCATGTTGGGCTTTTTTGATCGACCAATGGGAGAAGGTGAGAAAGCGGTTTTGTTAGCTGAGTGGAAGCCTGCGCAAATTTTGGTCGATTGCTCTCCAAATGATTGGATAGACGTATTAACAGATTTAGAAGATATGGGTTTATTAACGTGCAGTGATAATGTTTATGATACACACCCATTAATTCGAGATTATTTTTCTGAAATTAACCCTGAGCCAACTGCCCACCGGATTTTGTTTGAGTATTTTCAGCAATTACCGGAGAAAAAATACCCTGATACTTTTGCTGAATTAGAGCCGTTGTATCGTGCTGTGCATCGTGGTTGTTTGGCGGGAGAATATCAGAAGGCAGGATTGGACGTGTATCAAGATCGCATTCTGCGCAAAACTGAATATTACAGCCTCAAAAAACTTGGTACTTTTGCTGCTGATTTAGCAGCGATCTCAGATTTTTTTCCACAAGGTTGGGGTCAAACTGTACAGGATGAATTATCAGAAGATGTTCAGAACTGGTTATTGGGACAAGCAGCATTTTATTTGGCACCACTGGGACGACTGCAAGAGGCTGTGGTTCCATATGAAGCATGTATTCAAAATTCTGTAAAACTTGAATATTGGATAAATGCTTCTATCAATGCCGGTAATCTCATTGACTTGTATTTAGCATTAGGTAAGTTATCAGAAGCAGAAGCCACAGCACAACAGGCAATTAACTTTGCTGTTCGATCTGGTGAACTGTTTGAACAAATATGTGGCTATTACTATCTTGCTGTCACCTTACTTCAGCAAGGTAAACTGTCTGCTAGTTTGGGGGTATTTCAGCAAGCCGAAGATGTTCAGACAGAAAGGGAGCCGGAGTCTCCGTATTTATATTCAATTCAAGGGGCACAGTATGCCATATTGCATTTGGAACGGGGAACAGTTACAGAAATGTCAAAGCGAGGGAACTATGTTCTCATGCATAACACTGGGCAAATTATAGATGATGCCTATGGACATATTATCCTTGCTCTTGCTGAAAATAATCCAGTTAACTGCTACGCAGCATTTGAGCAGGCGGTAGCAAAGATTTGGCAGGCTGGTAGAATTGATCATGTACCTTATTTCCTCCTCCACCGCGCCCAATTCCACTACGATCAACAAAACTACCCCGACGCATGGCGCGACCTCACCGAAGCCGAAGAAATCATCGACAACTGCGACATGCAACTTTACAAAGTCGATGCCCAACTACTACGCGCCCACCTCCACCTACAAGACCCCGAACACCACGATCCAGAACAAGCCCACACCTGCATCCAACACGCAGAACAAGGCATCAACACCTCTGGCTACCACCTCCGCGACGCTCAACTGCTACTACTCAAAGCCCACGCCAACCCAGCACAACGCCAACATTACCTTGACCTTGCACAACAACGGATTGAAGAAATTGGGCAATATGGCTTAATGCCGAGATTGGAAAAGATGCGAGAAGGATTATTCTAAGGTTAAACGACTTATACTGTTCTGGTTTAGGCGAGGAACGCACCTTAATCCTACAACTTGCAGAATTTTATGGTGGAATACGCTACGCTATTCCACCCTACCGCATTGCCTTATAATGGGAACGAGCAACACATCCATATCCTAAAATAACCAATGACCTTCACCACCCTACTCCCCCGCCTAAACCAACTCCGCAAAGAGCATGCAGTGTGGCAATTATTGCGCAGCGATAATGCACCGTTAACGCTGGCCTTCATTGCCGAAGCCTTCGCCGAAGAAAACGAGATTGCGTTTAATCAAGCAAGGACGTTATTAGAAACCTTATTGCACGATGCGCGGCAAGCGGAATTACTGCCGGAAAGTTCAGTCGATGCCGCAAGCTATTTGCGTCAATGGATACAAGCCCGTTGGTTGCGTGAACTCGATAACCAATTGACCTGTACCGATGCGGGGCAAGTGGCGTTACGCCTTGCCTACAGCTTAGAACAGCGTGAAACGCAAGCGTCTGCCTCGCGTTTGCGTATCGTACAAGAGGCGGTGCGCGATTTGTTGGTGGCAATCAGTCCTGATAAATCGCAGCGTTTAGCCTTGTTAGAACAGCAAAAAGCGGCGATACAACGGGAAATTGATGCACTGCAAGCCGGTGAAGTGAAAGAACTTGATCCGACCGAGCAACGAGAACAACTCCGCGAGGTGTTCCAACTCGCTGCGACTTTAACGAACGATTTCCGCCGTTTAGAAGATGAAATCCGGCAAATGGATCAGAGTTTACGGGTGCAAATGATCAGCGAAGGCGCGACTCGTGGCGCGGTGTTGCGCAGTTTGTTAGCACAGGAAAATAGTTTGCTCAGTTCCGATGCGGGACGGGCGTTTGCTGGTTTTTTTCAATTATTATCCGACCAAGATCGCAGTGCCGAATTTAGGGCGCAATTGCGTGCCATTCTTGCCAGTCCCCCCGCGCAACAGCATTTAAGCACCCAAGAAGGCCGTTTTTTAGGTCAATTAATTCATGAATTGCGGCGCGAAAGCCAGCGTATTTTAGATGTGCGCCGACGCACCGAGGAAAGTTTACGCGGCTTTTTTGACAGCAAACAATATTTAGAGCATCGCACTATTGACCGTTTATTAAATCAATTAGAGCAAACCGCGTTACAATTTAAAGCCCATAACATTAGTTTAAAAACCGAAACACAAATCAGTTTGCCCAGTGGTAAATTGCAGTTCTTTAGCCTAAGTCGTTTAAAACTACAACATCCTAATACACAAATTGATAATCAACCGGTCACGGTGCAAAGTAATGAAATCATGATTGACACAGAAACTTTACATTATTTGCACAGTTTGCGTATTAGCGATATTGCGGCTGAAATGTATGCCGTGGCCTGCCAAATAGGCCGCAGTTTAACGCTGGCGGAATTTTGCCAACAACGCCCATTAAAGTCAGGTTTAGAGGAGTTAGTGGCCTGTCTGCGGGTATGCCAAGCGATTGACGCAGCGCGGGTTGAGCAGCGAGAGGAGCAGATTTTAGTGGAGGATAAAACAGGCGGACAGTTACAAGCTTCCGTGCCATGTTATCGTTTTAGTGCCGATTTGTTTCCGAAGGATTTGCAGAGTTTGGATTTATAATGTGGTTTCCCTCGTTCCCAAATGCCATTTGGGAATGCAGTCGTGACGTGCCACGTCACGAGTAAATTAAATAACTGATTATCTTGTGATTTTTGGCGTTGTCTCGAAGTTGAACCTCGACGCAGCGCGTCGTGACTGCATTCCCACACGGCGTGTGGGAACGAGAGACAGATCATATCTTATTCATTGTTTTCACTATATTTACAGACAAAAAATGCCCGAACTAACCCCACCCACCCTATTCGACCGCATGTTACAAACCAACGCCGACCCCGTCAGCCAGACCGCTGAAGACACTGCCGAGGCTGAGGCAAGCAACGCGGAATTGTTGAAAGTTGACACGCCGGACGGTACGGGGCGTTTATCGCCGGAAGTGCGTCACGCTTTGATTTATTTATTGCGACAAGGCGTAGTGCGCTTTGCCACTAAGCGAAATATCTTTGAACAATTACAGCAACATGAACTGCTGGTGAATGATCATTTAGCCGATATGTATTTACGCATGTTAATCGATGAACGTGCGGGCATTATTGTGCTATTACAAAACGAAATTGATGAAGATGAGGAAGAAGAAAGCCGCGCTTTAATGAATCGGCGAACTTTAAGCATTGATGAAACACTAACTTTAATTATTTTACGCAAATATTTCCAAGAACGTGAAGCGGCAGGCGAGCAACAAATTTTTATTGATACTGATTGGTTAAATGCGCAATTAGTGCCGTATAGTGAATTATCAAATAGTAGCAAAACCGAGCAACGGCGTTTAAGTGGTTTAATTAATAGCATGAAAGAATGGCATATTTTAGCCACGGTGCGCGGTGAATCAGATCGCTTTGAAATTCTGCCAGTGATTCGTTATGTGGTTAGCGCCGAAGCCTTAGCCGAACTCTTAGCCGAATATCAACGCATTATAGCCACAGCAACGGCGTAATTATGAATAAAAAAACAGTTTCTCAAATTCAATTAAGCCAATTATCGGTTTATAACTGGGGTTCATTTTCCGGTTTACATCAAGCCCCAATTGATGCGCAAGGTACTTTAATTACCGGCGATAATGGTTCTGGCAAATCCACCTTAGTCGATGGTTTAATGGCCTTATTAATGCCTGCTGGTAAAGCGACTTTTAATGTCGCCGCCGCGCAAGGGGATCGCTCGGATCGCAGTTTGTTGTCTTATGTGCGCGGCAGTTTTGGCACTTTGCACGATGGTTCACGCACGCAAGCGCAGCATAAACGCGCTGCTGCGACCAAAAGTGCCTTACAAGCGCATTACGTCACGAATACTGGCGAAGTGATTACCTTAACCGCCTTGATGTGGATTCATACTTCCTCCATGTCATTAGCGGATTTAAAACGCTTGTATATTGTGGCACAGCGTCCGCTGGCCTTAGATGAATTATTAAATCAATTTGATGCCGATGATTTGCGCAATTTAAAGCAACAG
>QKBZ01000101.1 GCA_003245895.1 Beggiatoa sp. | reverse complement strand
AACCTCGATAAGGAAACCTTCAAATATAAACACAAAAGATAGATTTTCGCGTCTGGCGAATGGAGATGCTACAAGTTTCTTTATATCATCATCACTCAAAGTGCTAGTCACACTTAAATTTATTAACCGAACTAACTTTATGTAACATACTACTGAGCTAACTACTCTATTATTTAAAATACAATCTCTCAAATAATCATCTATTTGTTCCGTAATTATAACATTTTGGTATTCATAACAGTCTGACTTGGCTGCCCTCCAATAAATTGACAAAAAAAACATTATTAGTTTTTGTTGGTTTATTTCATAAAAAGCAAGACAAGTATTGGTTTTTTCAAAAATGCAATTTTTACCTCTAAGTACCTCTAAAGAATACTTTTCATATTCATTATTTAAATATTGCTCACAATCAAAACACAATTGATAAGTAGCCCAGCTATCACTTGTATAATGTATATTATCTGGTTCTGTCACAGGACAATAAATACTTTTTCCAGAAGAACCTCTACTCAACTTTTTAAAGATTGAATTACTAATAGCATGAGATAACTGCAAATCCTTTTCTTGGCAACAAAGCTTACATATCCCGTATTTTGACATATAAATATCCTTCCAGAATTAGCGAATAGAGTACGATTTTTTTTTGAAAAAATTGCAATTTGTTTGCAGTATTCTTAGCAAATCTCAAAAGGCTACATTCCATCAAACCTAAGCCTTTATCTATGCTTAAATCATCTGCATAGCCTCTTCCGGCTGTGGAAACGGATAAAAACTATACTCATAATAAAACCGATCGATTTTCCACTCGCCCCATTCACGTACCACACTCACCACCGCAGCAAACTCGCCATATTCAAAGCTGGCTTTTAACTGATAACGTGCTATCGGTCGCCATAACGAGCTACTGTGATGTACCACATAGCCACTCGCACCTTGATATTGCACTAAGCCTTGCAAGCGCTGGAATAAACTATCTAAACGGTTTAAACGATCCGTAGTTAACTGATTTTGCAACACATCATCAGCGTGTTGTACCAATATTTGTGATTGCCAATCTGCAAACAAAGGTAAAAAGGTTAGGTTTACAAATTGGCTGGATTCATATTTTAACTGTTCGGCGTTAAACCAACTGTACGCATAATTAGCTCCTAATAAACATAGGATTAAGAACAATAAGTTGCGCAAAACGAGCAATGATTGATACAGAAGGTAACGCCAAGACATTGTTTTATCCAAAGTTTTGCTTAAGGTAAATGTGGTCGCTCTAAATATTCATGCGACTGCATTTCTTGCAGACGGCTTAAAGTACGCTGAAATTGAAACGCTTGTTTCTTACCAGTGTATAACTGTTCCGGTGCGGTTTCCGCTGAAATAATCAACTTCACATTGCGATCATAAAATTCATCAATTAAGTTGACGAAACGCAAGGCACGGTCGTCTGATTTTTCATCCATATGCGGCACATTGCTTAATAACACCGTGTTATAACATTGCGCTAACTCGATGTAATCCGCCACCGCTCTGGGAATATCACATAAGGCCGTAAAATCAAACCAGATCACACCATCACCAACTTTCACCGTGCGCAATTGGCGGCTGTTGATTTCTAACATCACATTATCTTCACCTTCATCCGGCGATAAACTATTAAAGGTGGTGATTAAGTTTTGTTGTGCAGCGTCATCTAAAGGATGGTGATAAATTTCCGCTTTTTCCAAAGCGCGTAAACGGTAGTCCACACCGCTATCCACATTCACAGTGGTCGTGTGTTGCTTGATTAAGGCAATGGCGGGTAAGAAACGGTCGCGCTGTAAACCGTTTTTATATAACTCGTCTGGCGGCACGTTGGAGGTGGCGACTAAGGTCACACCTTGATCAAAAAAGGCGCGTAGTAAATTGCCTAATAACATCGCGTCGGTAATGTCGCTAACGTGAAATTCATCTAAGCAAATTATCCGTGCTTTGCCTGCCCATTGCTGAGCAATGATATTTAACGGGTTTTGCACATCAGTTAATTTACGCAATTCTTGATGCACATGTTGCATAAAACGATGAAAATGGATGCGTTGTTTTTCCTGAAAAGGCAAACAATCATAGAAGTTATCGACTAAGTAAGTTTTTCCGCGTCCAACGCCACCCCAAAAATATAAACCTTTCGGCACCATTTCAGATTGATGGCGACGGCTTAAACGGTCGCGTAAGGTGGCTAATAAACCATAACGTGGCTTATTTGCCTCGATTAAGTCTTCAAACAACCGTTGCGTGTGGCGCACGGCGTTGGCTTGCGCCTCATCGGCGGAAAAGTCAGGGCGGGTTAAATCGCGTTGATAGCGTTCCAAAGGCGTGGTCATAACAGCGTTGTGTAGATAAGCAGTGATACAGAGGTTTAAGGGATGGGTTCAGGGGCGAGACACCTAAAGCCAAAAGGGCACAACACAACCATAACAACAGACTGGCAAATGAATTGCACCCAAAGCATTCAGATTAACACGCAATCCGGTATATTATAAAACGATATGCTTTACCCGATTGTGAGTATTTTAAGTCTAAGCCCGTATTGAGGTTGTTGCTCTCGCCTCATGATGCGATAAATATCCAGTCTTTTAGCCAAAGACTTTATTATCTAACGGAGAATACCAAAATGAATTCCGCTTTTGCCCCTATTAGTGTAAGTCTGTTGGCCTTAGTGATGGCCGGTTGTAGCGCGATCAGTTCAAAAACACCTTATGATGAGACGCAACCTGCGATTGCCGTACCTTTAATTTCAGCGAGCACTCAGCCAATTTCCTCTCTGTCTGCGATGTCCTTAGGTGTAGAGACCGATAGGGGCTTAATGTTCACCTTAGAGTCGGTATTTTTTGATGTCGATAAGGCGACTTTACGCTCAGAAGCACAACAACGCTTAAATGAAATTGTTAGTGATTTAATGAGTTATAGCAATGCCCGTTTAATTGTGGTGGAAGGGCATGCCGATAGCACAGGGGCAACTGCTTATAATCAGTCATTGTCTGAGTCACGTGCTTTGACAGTGAAAAATGCCTTGATTTCTCGCGGTATCGCTGCGTCGCGCATTACCACGCAAGGTTTTGGCGAATTGCAACCTGCGGCGACTAATAGCACTTCGGCTGGACGACAATTAAACCGCCGTGTGGAAATCACTTTATTAAATGATGGCACTGGCACAGCGAGCACCACTGTTTTACAAAACAATGCTGTGACGACAACAACTGTTGTGCCGTATAACCCTAGTTTAGAATTGCGCTAACTACTCACTTGTTGATTTGAGGCTGTCTTATGGATGTAATCTTGGCACAACCACGCGGTTTTTGTGCAGGTGTTGAACGCGCCATCGAAATTGTGGAGCAAGCATTAGAGTTGTATCAACCGCCTATCTACGTGTTGCATGAGATTGTACACAATCGCCATGTGGTCGATGAGTTACGCGGACGTGGTGCGGTGTTTGTTGAGGCATTGACTGAAGTGCCGGAAGGGGCTGTGTGTATTTTCAGTGCACACGGTGTCGCGACTAGCGTGGTGAATCACGCCACGCAACGTCGTTTAGATGTCATCGATGCCACCTGTCCGCTAGTGACTAAAGTGCATTTGCAAGCCCAGCGTTATGCGCGTGATGGTTACGAGGTGATTATTATTGGTCACCCTGGTCATCCTGAAGTGGAAGGTACACGTGGGCGTATTGAAGGCACAGTTTATGTGTTGTCTACGGAAGATGAAGTGGCACAGTTGCAAGTACGCAATCCTGATAAGTTGGCTTATGTGACGCAAACGACCTTAAGCATTGATGACACTAAAGATGTCATTACAGCCTTAAATCAACGCTTCCCTAACATTCAAGGCCCTGCGTTAAATGACATTTGTTATGCCACGCAAAATCGACAAAATGCTGTGCGCCAATTGCTGAGCGAAATTGATTTGTTATTGGTGGTAGGGGCGCACAATAGCTCTAACTCTAATCGCTTGCGAGAAGTGGGTTCACAAGCGGGAGTTACTTCGTATTTAATCGAAAATGCCAACGATGTTGATCCGGCGTGGTTTACTACACAAACGCGCATTGGCATTACAGCAGGTGCGTCAGCGCCAGAAGTGTTAGTCGAAGGAGTGTTAGCACGTTTGCAAGAGCTAGGCGTGGCGCAAAATGTACGCACAATGGAGGGTATTCAGGAAAATACCTCGTTTCGCTTGCCTGCTAATTTGACTAAGCGGAAACATGCGGGTAATGCTTAATTGCATAACTCGTTGTAGGGCGGATAAGGCGTAAGCCGTCATCCGCCATTAAACTGTTGCCAAGCCTAATTCAGATAGCAAGCATCACGGCGGATGGCGGTTTACGCCTTATCCGCCCTACATTTCCTGCATAACTTAAAAACACTCCATCTAAACAAGGCACTTGTGTCCTCATCACAGATACGCAATACTTGCAATCAATTTGGACAGGCTACACTGTTTGAAAAATGGCTGCTAACATGCTGATGCCTTAAATTCTAGGGCACATAGTGCTAATACCCTGTCTTTAGTTTTAACCGATTGATTTTAAACCTTCATGGATATTTATCACCCGCTAGACAATGCACTGCAACAGGCTGGCTCTTTAATGAATGCTGCCGAAACACATGGCATCTTATGTGGTTTGCTGTGCAGTCCGGTCACGGATGATGTTGCTTATTTAACACGTCATGTATTAGGTGAAGGTGCTAATCAAGATGCCTTAACCGATGAGTGTCATCGCTTATTGCTCTCTTTGCGTGACTACACCTTAGATCAACTCAATGCCGAAGATTTTAGCTTTTCCCCCTTATTGCCTAGTGATGATCATGAACTTGCCGAACGTGTGCAAAGTTTAGGCGGTTGGTGTGAGGGCTTCTTATTTGGTTTAGGTCTGGCAGGCGCAGAAATGGATTTAGAGCAATTGCCCGCAGATGCTCGCGAATTTTTACAAGATTTACTGGCCTTTTCTCGTATTGCTCCGCAAAGCACAGAAGACAATGCAGATGAGCAAGCTTATATGCAAGTTTTAGAATATTTACGGATGGGTGTGTTAACACTCTACGAAAAAGTTGCCCAACAAAAAACGGATGAACACGAACTGCACAATGGATAAACAAGAATTTGCCCACCGTCGTGAAGAATTAATGGAAATCGTGGGTGCAGGCGGTATCGCCTTATTGCCTGCTGCCCCCGAAGTCAGCCGTAATCGTGATGTGAATTATCCATATCGCCCAGACAGTGACTTTTACTATTTAACGGGTTTTCCTGAGCCTGAAGCATTATTAGTGTTAATTCCTGAGCGTCCACAAGGGCAATACATCTTATTCTGCCGCGAAAAAGACTTAGAGCAAGAAACATGGCACGGTCGCCGCGCGGGTTTAGAAGGTGCTTGTGAGCGATACGGTGCAGACGATGCTTTCCCGATTACCGATATTGATGACATCGTACCCGGCTTAATGGAAAGCTGTCGCCGCATTTATTATCCGATGGGCTGTTATCCTGAGTTTGATACCCAAGTCATGGGCTGGATGAATCAGTTACGTGGTGCTGCACGACGCGGCGTGAATCCGCCAGAAGAAATCATTGCACTTGATCACATTCTGCACGAAATGCGTTTATACAAAAGCGAAGCAGAATTACACGTTATGCGCCAAGCAGCGGCTATTTCTATCAGTGCCCATAAACGTGCGATGCAAATCTGTCGTGGTGGCATGAATGAATTTCAAATTGAAGCTGAATTAAATTATGAATTTATGCGGCTGGGCAGTAAATCGCCTGCGTACCCGTCTATTGTCGGCGGCGGCGAAAACAGTTGCATTCTGCATTACACCGAAAACAACGCTGTGTTATATGATGGCGATTTGCTGTTAATTGATGCGGGGGCGGAGTTGGATTGTTACGCCTCAGACATCACCCGTACATTTCCCATCAATGGCAAATTTTCCCCTGCGCAACGGCAAATTTATGAAATTGTGTTAGCGGCACAATTAGCAGCAATTGAACAAGTTCGCCCCAATAATCACTGGAATGATCCCCACGATGCGGCGGTGCGAGTGATTGCCCAAGGCTTAATTGACTTAGGCTTATTACAAGGTGATTTAGAGACAGTCATTAATAATAACGATTACAAACGCTTTTACATGCACCGTACCGGTCATTGGCTGGGTATGGACGTACACGACGTTGGTGATTATAAAATCGAAGAAGCATGGCGCTTATTAGAACCGGGTATGGTGTTGACCGTAGAACCGGGTATTTACATCCCTGCTGAGAGTAAAGGCGTTGATCCCACATATTGGAATATTGGCATTAGAATCGAGGACGACGTATTAGTGACCAAAACGGGCTATGAAGTGCTCACTGCTGATATGCCCAAAACAATTGAGGAAATTGAATGCTTGATGGCGGAGTATTAAGCCCTCAACAATGAACGGAATCAGCCTCAGTTATCCGTATGGGTAACTGTTTGATCAACCCAAAACAGCATATAAAGAGGATGTTAACCATGATTCAACGTGTGTTCACCCGTCACAGTGTATTGATGGTCACTGTGTTTTCTGCCGCACTGCTCGCAGGCTGTGGAAGCTCTAAACAACCACCAACCGAAAAAATGGCGACTGCTGAGTCTTACATTAACACTGCACGCGAAACCGAAGCGCGCGATTTAGTAGAATTACGCCGTGCTGAAGATAAATTATCGCAAGCCAAAGCGGCAGTTGCTGAAGAAGAATATGAAGTTGCTGAGCGTTTAGCCGAGCAAGCATTAATTGATGCGCGTTTAGCCGAAGCCAAAGCGGAATCAAATGCAGCACGTCAAGCCACGGAAGACTTGCGCGACAGCATCGACACTTTACGCCGCGAAGTTAATCGCTAATCAACGCTGACTCAAGGAGATTGCAAACATGAATATGGGTAGGGTAAACCATCGCTTGGCTAAAAATATAATCGCTGCTATGCTTGTGAGTGCTGCACTTGCAGGTTGTAGTGGTGTCGCAGAAAAAGACACCATTATGCAAAGTGCGCGCAGTGCGTTTAGTGCGGCGAAGAATGATCCACAAGTTGCTAGCAAAGCACAAACTGCATTATATGATGCAGAAAAAGCCTTACAACGTGCTGAGTCTGCTGATACCGCAGAAGAAATGACGCATTTAGCTTACTTAGCAGAACGCCAAGCAGAAATTGCACAAGCAGTTGCTGCACGTAAGTCCGCAGAAGCTGAACGCCAAGCTTTATCAAGCCAAAAAGGCGATGTGGTGTTAATGTCGCGTGAACGCGAATTAGCGCAAAAAAGCTTAGAAGTGGATCAAAAAGCACGCGAAGCAGAGCAAAAAGCGCGTGAAGCAGAATTAGCACGGCAACAAGCGGAACGCTTATTAGAGCAAAACCGTGCCTTGCAAGAGCAAATTAAAGAATTACAAGGTCGCCAAACAGATCGTGGTTTAGTATTAACCTTAGGTGACGTATTATTTGAAACTGGCAAAGCTGATTTATTAGCCAGTGCAAACAGTAACTTAAATAAAATTGCTGCCTTCTTGGTGGAAAATAAAACCCGTAATGTGCTGATTGAAGGCCATACTGATGATCGTGGAACAGATGCGTATAACATGCGCTTATCTGAACAACGCGCTGACTCAGTGCGCTTAGCCTTAATCCAACGCAGCGTTGCACCACAACGGATTATCATCCGTGGCTATGGTGAAAGCCGTCCGATTGAGAGCAATAGTACAGAAACCGGTCGTCAAAAAAACCGTCGGGTTGAAATCACCATCTTAAATGAAGGTGAGCAATTACACTGGTAAGGTGTTTCGCCGGTAGCATTCAAGCAGTGCTATCGGCGTTAAAGTGAATAGGTATGATGCAGGTGCGTGGGTTTACGTTGTTGGAGTTGTTGTTGGTGTTGCTCATTCTAGGCTTAATGACAGCACTTTCATTGCCACGTTTATTAACATTATCTGAACGCTTACAAGTTGCTCATCAAAAAGATGATGTTTTGTCGCAGATCAACCGTTTAGGTTTTCAAGCTTATCGTGCTGGACGTAGTTTTACACTTACACAATACCCTTCCCCTGCTTTAAACTCGTTCCTAAACCTTCCCGCTGATTGGTCTCTCACCACACAAGCACCGATCCAATATCGCGCAAATGGTATTTGTGAAGGCGGCACGATTTTTCTGCATTATCAGCAATATAATTTTCCATTTCAGTTGCAAGCCCCCTTCTGTCAGGCACAACAATGATCCAAAAACAACAAGGCTTTACTTTATTAGAAGCGATTGTTGCTTTAGTGCTCGTGGCGACTGTGGGAATGGCATTGTTTAACTGGTTAAATTCAACGTTAAACAGTTTGATACGAGTGCAAAACGCACAACAACGTACAGAAGCAATCCATAATGCTTTATCGTTTATGGATACAGTGAATCCCATGTTAACACCAACGGGAGAAGCAAATATTGGCGTTTATACCTTTCAATGGCTGGCAACAGAATTAACTCCGCCCGTGGATGGTGTCAATCAACTGGGTTCACAAGGACTTTATAAACTTGCCTTATATCAAACAAATTTAACGATTTTGTATGAGCAAAACCCATTAACTAGCCTCTCATTGAGACAAGTCGGTTTTGAACAAGTGCGAGAACCAGCGGTATTGAATTTTGAAGGTACAGGCACGACATTTTAAAGGCTTTACACTACTAGAAGTTTTAGTGGTGTTAGTCATTGTGACGATGCTAGTCACATTTTTATTTCAAACGCTCAGCCATGTTTTAACCGTTCGTTTAACAATACTGAGACAAATAGCCACTTTCCAACAAGGAGCTATTCAAGAATTTTGGTTTCGTTATTCGACATCAGGTTTAATCGCAGATTACCCTGATATTGAAAATAATCATGTATTTACAGGGGATAAACAGCATTTTTCAGGTTTAACTACAACCGCATTAAACTCAGATGCGGGTGTACCCGTGCCGTTTGGTTGGTTTCTTGTGCAAGAAAATCAACAAAATGAATTACGTTACCAAACACAAGCAGAGACATGGACTATATTAACTTGGTCTGATGATAGTTATTTAAGTTCATTTCAATATTTAGACAAAGAAGGACATTGGGTGGAGCAATGGCCACCTAAGCAATTCGGTATCACACCGCCTCAATTACCTGAAGCCATCATGCTAATCGCTAAGCGTAATCAACATATCATTACATGGGTAGTTGCTGTTTCTGCCTTGCGTTCTCCCAAAGCAGATTTAAGATTAAGAGAGTTTTAGTGGAAGCCTGTCTGATCAATAACAAAAATCATGGTTTTGTCTTAGTGACCGTACTTTGGTTTTTATTTATATTAACATTGATTATTGGCTTTTTTGCTACTTGGGTGCAGCGAGAACTAGACACAGCACAACAGTTACAAGCAGATACACAGTATCAAATTGCTTATCATGATACACGCGCAACATTACTGTATTTATTATCTACTCAGCGTTTTACTTTTGCAGGTCTGACTTTACCAGGAATGGTAGTACCAACAATCACCTCTATAGATGATTTGGATAGTGGTACTTTAAATTTGCCGATTGGGGGAGAAATCGCTGTTGATGATCAAGCCTATAAAGGCTGTAGTGGTGTATTATTTTCCTTGCAAGATGCACGTGGCTTAATCAATCCAAATTTTGCATCAGAAAATGCACTCATGCGTTTATTGGCATTGTTTGGTGTGGAAGCAGAACAGCGCGGCCCACTGGTTGCTAAACTGCAAGATTACATTGATACAGATGATTTATTTAGAATAAATGGTGCCGAGCGTGATGAGTATGAAGAAGCAGGATTGTTATCGCCAACAAATCGTTTTTTGCGTACCTCAATGGAAGCAAAAAGTGTCCTAGACTGGGCAAATTATCCTCAGTTATGGCAAGCAGACGCATGGCCTCGTTTAACCTCAACCAGCGCCTTTACTATCCCGAATGTTAATACCGCCCCACTACTGATTTTACAAGCTTATTTTGGTTTAAGCCAAGAGACTGCTCAATTAATGATAGAAATGCGTCGCCAACAACCATTTATGGATATAACTAAACTGAATAACTTCATAGAGTTTAACAACCCTGAAGATGTTTTATTATTTCCATCCAGTGATTTAAGGCTTTCTTTATGGCATCCTAAAGCCAATTATATGCAGCAATGGCATATTTCTATGACTCCTTTTGCACATCAACAAACACCATGGCAGGTGAATTTTGCTTATAATTTGCCGTTAGAAACAGTTTATGCTCAATATGTTCCAAACGCTTTATCGCAAGATATTTGCAACGCGTCGTTTTCTACATACTCGCAGTAAAATACAAACTGCTCAAGAACAACGTGGACGAGTTGAGTGGGTTATTGCCAGGAATTTATGCCATTATCGTCAATTCTTGTTGCAAGAAGTTCCCCTGCAACATCGTGCAAACATACTTAATCAACAAATTCGCCAATGGTCTCCATTTAAACAATATGGTAGTTATATTGTTTGGCGTAAACAGGTTGCATTGGTTTGGGTTTGGGATGCACAACAGCAACAAACTAAACTAACCGAACATGACTTAACTGAACAGCGAGTTGACATCATACCTGAAACACTCTTGCATCCCATGGGACAGGATAGCGAACAACTTCATCAATGTCTTGAGGGCGTTGAAGGTCAAATTTGGCAGCAACAATGTTTAGTTGCTTCACGCTGGTGGCCACAGCAGCCAACATTAGCTCAATGGAATCGTTTTTTATCTGCACATCATTTGCCTAATGTAGCAAGTTTACCTATGATACAGTCCGATGAGTTGATGCAACAGGTTTGGGCAAAGTCAGCTAAAACAGATCGCAGTGCCATATTGCGTGATGAACGCCTGTGGGTATTTTTAGGATTAATGATTTTTACTGTTTTATTCAGTTGGCAAAGTGTTTATGTTTGGAAATTACGTCAGGCTATTGCTGATGTTAATACACAAATTGAGACGATTAATGATGAAGCTATACCTATTTTACAAGCACGTAATGAAGTATTGGCATTACAACAAAAAATACAACATTTTAATAATTTAGTTACTACACCTTCTCAGTTAGAAATGATGGCTAAAGCCGCTGGCAGTTTGCCACAGGGTGCAACTCTACAAACATGGTCATATCAAAAACAACAATTAAAACTAACTCTTGAAGCAATGAATATCGATCCTCGTTATTATATTACTAAATTTCAAGAACAACCTTTATTTTATGATGTACGTTCAGAAACAGGTGGAGATGCAACACATATTATTATGTCTATGCAGGTACATCTTGTACAAGTAGATTAATTTTATGGTATTCTTAAATGAAATTCGTCAGAATTTAAGGCTACGACTTGGTCTTTGGTTCGTGCTAGGTATTATTTTAAGTTATTGTTTATTGCTACTATATGATGAAGAAGCTGAATTAATTTCAGAGTATCAGAAAGCTATTCTGCGCTTACAACAAATACAACAGGTGATTGCACAACCAGAGTGGATACAACATCGTCAAGTAATCAATAATCAACTAATACAACTTGAATCAAAATTATGGCAAGCAAATACAGAAGGCTTAGCACAAGCTAACCTTCAAGCATGGTTAGAAACTCAAGCAAAATCTTTAAAAATAAAATCTTTCAATATTAAAATTGATCCTGTTATTAAGTTAAGTGAGCTTGCTATCTGGCAACTGAAAGCCCAGTTAGAAGGTGATTTTGAACAAACCTCATTTTATGACCTACTGTTAACACTTGATAAATCTCAACAATGGCTTATTGTGGAACGGCTAGATATTTCTACACAAAGTAAAAAACCTCATTTTCAGATGAATATTACAGCTTACTTTCAAGCTGATGGAATATAATAGTGAATAGTTTTCTGAAAAGAAATAAACACATATTATTCAGTATCATTGCTAGCTGTGTTTGCACTGTTTTTTTATCATCATATTTGTTTCATTTGCCAAACGATAGTAAACCTAAACCTAACTCTAATTTAGAACAGTTTTATGATAAGAAAAATTCTCTAGAAAAAAAAAATCATCAAGGATTTCACATTGTGTTGTCAACGTTGATGCCTTGGGGTAAAGATATTAAAAACAAATTAAAAAAAGAAAATAATGCCTCAAAAAAAGATGAGCCTCCTTCATCAGCAAAATTTAGTGGTATTATTCAAGCTGGAAATGAGAGATATTTAATTTTTTTTGATGATAAAAGTAAAAAAACTTTTCGTTATAAAATCCAACAACAATTACCTGATGGCAGTCAAATAATAGAAATAAATGCTGATAGTTTTACTGTCTATACGGATTCTTCAAATAAAAAACTTACTAAACTATACAGAAATTAACTATGCCATCAAAATTTAAGCATGCAGTTAAATGTACATTTTTTGTCTTTTTGCTTAGTAGCTGCACAACTTCTTCTAACTTTGAACAAACAGCTATTCCCTCCCCTCTACGTTCTCCTATTTTTGTTAATGAGCAAGTTTCCCCTATTGCTTCAGTTTCTAACACAGAAACTTTAGAAAAAAAAGAAACCTTAATTACTGTTATTTCATCTGAACAGCCATCATCTAAAATTATTGATACATCAAATGATACTTTAAAAATACCAACATTTAAAATGCGACAAGCTGTCAACATAAATGTTGAAAGTTTACCTATACCAGCTTTTATTAATGAACTCTTTGGTAATGTTCTTGGGTTGTCTTTTCAAATTGAAGCATCTTTACAAAATAAAAAAGATTTAGTTACATTACGAATTACAGAGTCTCAAGAGCCTGAAAAATTATATATGACTGCAATACAGGTTTTAACAGACTATGGAATTGTAACGGAGCTACTTCCTGATAATATGATTAAGTTTAGTGTCGATAATAAAAAAATTGAAAGTACGCCACCATTACTAATTTCGGGCAAGGCATTACCAGAAGTGCCTGTATCTCATCGACCAATTTTTCAAAGCATTCCATTAAAAGTGATGCGTGCAAATCAAGTACACAGTTTACTTAACAGTGTTTTGCCTGATAAAGAATTACGAATACAAATTAATCTCCTTACAAGTTCTCTGTTACTGTCGGGTTCTTTAGATAGAGTAAAACTTGCAAAGAGTTTAATCGAATTTTTTGATCAACCCTCTGTTCGTACGCAACATGCAATACGTGTTAATCCAGCTTTTTTATCAGCAGAGGAGCTGGCTACACAATTAGATGAAGTTCTAAAAACTGAAGGTTATTATTCTGGTATAGGCTCAAACGCTATCAATAATAGCTCAAGTATTATTTTATTACCGCTTGCAAGCACAAATACACTTTTAATCTTTACGGCAGATGATGAAGTTTTAAAGCATGTACAAAAATGGGTTACAGCACTTGATATAGCAGTTCCATCCAAACAGAAAGTATCTGTTGGATTATTTTTTTATCCTGTTAAAAATACGTCTGCAGATTCTTTAGCAAAAATTTTTACTCCGTTGTTATCAAATATTCAAGAAGAAGAAAAGACAAAAGAAGGACAAAAGCCTAGAAATACAAATCAGGCAACGACAACTAATAAATTGGAAAATAACTTAGTTGTAGATAGTTTAAATAACACCTTAATATTCCAAGGGCAACCCTATGTTTGGGGACGTTTAGTGCCCTTGCTAAGACAATTAGATAAACCTTCTCGACAGGTTTTGATTGAGGTTGTTGTAGTAGAGATAACCTTGACTGATGAAGAACGAACAGGGATAGAGTGGCTGATAAGTGGTTTAAATATTGGTTCCCTAGCAGGGTCATTAGAAACCCTAGGGGGGTTAGATATCAATGCCAGAGGCTTAAATTATAATTTTGTTAATAGTCTTGGACAGACCAAAGCAATTTTAAATGCTTTTGCAAGCAGTAGTCGAGTTAACATACTGTCTTCACCACGTGTTATGGTAAAGAGCGGAGAAACCGCTTCTATTAATATTGGTTCAGAAGTGCCTGTTGTTACCTCACAAAGTAGTGATTCTACTACTCAGGTTAATGGTAATAGCGCAGTATTACAACAAATTCAATATCGACGTACAGGGGTTAACTTAGAAGTTAAACCTATTATTTATGCGGGTAATCGAGTTGATATTGAGATTAGTCAAGAGGTTAGTCAAGCCGAAGAAACAACCAGTAGTTCAATTAGTTCTCCCACAATTCTCAATCGTTCTATTAATACAAGTCTAAGTTTGAGTGACGGTGGTTCTGTTTTGTTAGGCGGTTTAATGACAAATACCCTAAATGAAGGTTGGACAGGTGTTCCTGTATTATCGGAAATTCCACTTTTAGGAAACTTATTCAAGGTAGAAAGACACTCCAACAATCGCACAGAATTAATGATCTTAATTGTGCCCTATGTATTAGGCACAGATGAGGAAGTTCAAGAGATCACTAATTTATTTAGAGCACAATTAAACATGTAACATTTTGTTGTTAAGCTTAGTTATGAGACCATTTATCTTATTTATGATTACTTTTATCGCAAATAAAGTTTAACTGTATCAAGCAACTGTTTTTACAGGTTAAATTCTGTTGAGCTTTTTTGTGTATCCTTGTCTTCTCAGGAATTGTTTTTCACCTTATTGAATGCTATGCTGATAGGCATGTGCTGGATGTATACTATAAATTTCATTATGTAGTATACATACTCAAACCACGAAACATTAATTTTTAAGGAGTTTCCTTATGAAACAAAAACGATTGGCGCTTGCAATCGCGACAGTATTGGGTGGTTTTCCTTTAGTTGCTTCTGCTCAAGTAGATTTAGATGCTGGAACAGGTGCAACAGTATGGGCAACTGAGTTAAATAAAGATGACAGCTCTTTTGTGTTACCCGATGATGGCGCAACTACAGATGCTTTTTCAGTCCAGTCTCAAGTTGGCTTTGGTTTTCCAAACGGTACTACACGTTATATTCGTTTAGATTTGAGCAGTAGTGCCAAGTTTGTTGGTGACCCTGCGTGTAGTTTTGCAGTTACGGATGGAGAATGTACAGCGCGTACAGGTGGTAATGGAGAATCTTTTGTAACATTTTCACTTGCATCATCAACTACTCAAACATTGTCATCTGATGTTGTAGCGATTTCTATTGATCCTCCTACTTCAGGAACACCAGGCATTAGAGTGACTAGCGATTCTGATGTTCAAGTGACGTTTAGCTTACACAACAATGATGTCAGTGTAGATAAAACTAATCAAGCAAATGCCGATGGTATTTTGTACAAGAAAAGCCTTTCTGATTACATCAGTTTTGAGCCAGCCTTATCTGTCCAAGGTACTGCTCAACCTGCATTAACAGCGGATGTTGCTACGGGCTTTACTAAATTTACAGGTGGAGATAATACTGGCGTTATCGGTAAATTTAAGTTTGGTTCTGCTGGCTCATCGCCTCTTATTGTAGACCCTGATGAAGCAGGGCCACCTTTATTGAATAAAGCTGCTGAGGTAGATGATATTGTTTCTAGTGCTGTCTTAACAGTAACAGGTGACTTTACAGCAACACAAGATGTAACAGGAACTACCCTGCTAGGGACATATACTAGCTCTACAAGTAGAGTGTTCTTAGATTCATCTACTGCGGCTGATTGTAACGGTTCCGGTGCAGAAATTACGCCAGCGACTGCGGTTACTGCTGAAAATGCAACTTTTAATTTAGCATCTGCTCCTATTGGCACATACGCGATTTGTTTTACAGCTAATGGTGTTTCTGCGATGGAGCCAACATCATTTAGTATGAATGTAGATTTTACTGCTCAGGATGGATACAGTGTAGACTCTTATAGTTTTGAGAATGTTGGTGAAATTACTCAAAACGGCACAGTGTTAGACACCCCTTATATCACAAAAACAGCCGGTTATATCAGCCGTGTTATATTCACAAATACAGGTGGTAAAGATGCCGAATATCAAGCTGTGTTTGTGACTGATGAAGGTGCTACTGCTACTGCCGGGATTGCAGCAACGGGCATCATTCCAGCAGGTGCAAACTTGCAAGTTAATGCTACTGATTTAGTAGATTTCAGTGCTAAGCCACGTGGTGCAATACGCTTCACTGTTTCTGCTCCTAATGAGGATATTCAAGCGATTTACCAAACTGTTAATTTAGCTACAGGTGACGCACAATCATTTGTGCTGATTCGTAAAGGTGGCGGCTAATTATCCAGTTTTGTATTTACGGTTTTTTCTGACTTAATGCATTATCTTCAAGGAGCATACGATGAATTTTAATAGAACTCACCAACTAGCTGTTGCTATATCGCTCGTCTTAACAGCCAATGTTGCCACAGCTTTTGATATTGATAGTCCAACAGTGCTTACTTACGCAAGTGAGTTATCATCGGATACAATGTTATCTGGCGCAAAATGCGACCAAACGATTACCGGTAAAATAGGTCGGGACATTCCTAAAGCTGCTACTGCTACTTTGGCAACTACTCGTTATTTACGTTTTGAGTTGTCAGCAGGTGCAACATTTAGTGGAACCATTAATGCAAGTAACTTTACTACTGCTGGTTCAGGAGATGTTAATTTAGTTTCTGGAGGCTCATCTAGCAATTTTGTTGTTTTTTCAATCACCAATACTGACACTAGTGCTAGCATACCCAAAGATCAAACATTTTCTTTTGCCGCAGGACAAGTTACAGTCTCAGGAAAAGATACCCCTGTTCAACTTAGCTACTCTCTTCATACCAACGACGTGAGTGCAGCGACAGGTACAAGCGGTGATGCAATTGAATATAGCAAAGCTAGCTTAAGCTATATTAACTTTGGCACTGGTTTACTGTTTAGTGTAAGTCCAAATAAATTGACGGCGGATGTAGAAACCGGTTTTGTAACCTTTAAAAGTGGTACTACATCTGGTAGCTTAGGAACGGTATCTCTTGAAGCAAGTGATCAGGTCTGCTCCGCTACAGGTAATGACTTAACTATGTCAGAGTTACTGGGTGGATCGGCCACCTTGCTTTTTGAAGGTGATTTGACCTTGATTCAAGATGTAGATGATACTGGTGAAGGCTTAGGTTCATTTGGTGACACAACCAATGCCGCTGATACAGGTACAGTAAGACTTGCATCTACTAGCACCTGTGATTCAGGCATAGATGCTAGCTCTGTAACGGAAGATTCAGCAACAATCACCGGCATTGTAAGCGAATTTTCAGATGCTTCTATCTGTGTTGTGCGTCCTGTAACATCTAAAGTTAAAATCCCAGCAGACGATAGCTATGTCTTAACATTAGACCCTCTTGACGGTAGTTCAATTACTGCACCAACAGGTGATATTGTTCGAGATGGTACTGTATTAGATGCGCCTTACTTCACCATGACCACTGGTTATATCAGTCGTTTTATTATCAGCAATTTAAACCCTAGTGGTAATGCTGCTACCTTTACGATTGAGCTTCAATCAGATGAAGGCAATGTTATTACGCCAAATACCGCAGGGCCTCTTACTTACGATGCGACAGAAGGAACCTTTGCTGGTACTTTAGCTGCTGGTACTATCATGCAAATTAATGCCACTGACTTAGTCACGAGCTTTTCTACTAAGCAACGTGGTTCGGCAAAATTCACTTTTGTTGCTTCAAACAATGATATTCAAGGCATTTATCAAGTTGTGAATTTAACAACAGGTGAAGTCAGCAATATTCCTTTACCACGTGAAGGTGGTGGGGATGGTCAATAATCAATATGATTATTGATTACTGTTCTTAAAAAAATAGGCAGCTTCGGCTGCCTATTTTTTATATTCTAGTTGTAGAATTAAGTCTTAATCTGTTTCTACATATAACATTGCCTGCTTTTCCTTAAACCACTCATCTGAAAATTCACAAGTTTCCCAATTTTTAAAATAAGGGCCACCAATTGTATAATGCACTAAAGATGTTGTTTGGCTAGGAACATCATAACCAACTAAATGATTCCAACAATGTGGTAACTCACCAATCAACTGTTCATCATCTAACCATTTAAATTGATGTAGCGCTAAACCACTTGCACTATTGACATATTCAGGTGTTAATTGCCAACACTTTTCATTGTTAAATAACATTACGCTAGACCAATTCTTCTTTTCATAACGTGTTTGCGGGGCGTTTAAAAATTTGCTCTCTTCCGTAGGTTCATGATGGTGCTTAACTACCTGCACTGCATACTGCTCATCTTGTAATTGCCAAAGTTTGGCAATATCGTCCAACACCAACATATCACAATCCATAAAAACGGACCAACCTTGATAGTTGGATAAATAGGGCACTAAAAAACGCGAAAATGAAAAATCTGTTGATTGTAGTGGATGACGGGGTCTTGTCAAAATATGAGATAATTGAGTAAGCATTAGTGGGGTAATGCTGACTGGTGCTGAAGCACGCGTTAAAATACTATGACATAACACATGATATGACACTGTTTCGCGCGGATCGAATCCAATAAAAATATTAATCATCATTAAATCCTTAAATATTCCAAATCTATTTGCAATTGCATCAAGGCATCATGCCAACTATACTCTTCCGTTTGTCGATATACTTTAAATGCTTGAAACCAATGAATTTCATTCTCATGATGTCCGCTCCATCGCCAATCGGCAGGGTAGGGTACTAAAACTTTAGCAGCACGAGCTAAACCAGCCATAAGATGCATATTAGTATTACTAACGCCAACATACTCATCAATCACAGCGAGTAAAGCCAACATTTGTTCCAAATCATTATTTAAATCATCTAGGTTATGCACAGTTTGCCCCAACAACTGTGATAGTCTTTCTAATTCTTCAACGCTGGCATTACGTTGTAAACTTAAAAAAGTAACATGGCCTGTTAATGGACGTAAGCTTTCAGCAAATTGATCTAAATTAATTTCTTTATACAACAAGCGAGAGATTACGCTTTTATCTTCTACTAAAGTACCACCTCGCCATGTTAAACCAAGATAAGGGGGAGAGCCTAAAATTGAGAGTCGCTCTTGTATCTTATTTTGTGCAATTGTATTTAGACTCAGGATTAATGACTCAGGATATAAAGTATGTTGTGATAATAAATAGGGTAGGTCTCCTATTAAAATTACTTCGTCAAAAGAAGGAGCGGCATCAAGCTGTGTAATGACATTTGCAAATAAAGGATTTTGGATTAGAACAGGGGCAAGTTTAGGCTCTGTTAATACAATGAGTCGACAACCATATAACTGTTTCAATAAGGGAGCATAACGCAGAAAAAATAAATGATCGCCTATCCCTTGTTCACCATATAACAGCAGTGTTTTATTAGCCAGATTTTTGATATCTATATCATTAGATATAAAGGACTTAGAGCAACGAGATTGTAGTGTTTTTCTTATGGGACGTTGTCGTGAATACAACCACCCCTTAATCAACTCTTGTGTCCTCAATGCATCAATAAATTTATGTGTATATATTTCCTCTAAAGTTTCTAAAAAAATAGGATTAGCATCAGTAAATAATAATCCTAGATAAAGAGCAATAGATGTATCAAACGTATTTTTTTGCAAAACAAATGCTAGTTTGGCTAATATTTGATAAATTTTTACTTCATGAGGGCTATTTTTAGCTGCGATAAAAAGCTGTTGCAAACATGCTGTTTGTTGTTCAGTTACTAAGTAAAGTTCTGCAAGTCCAAGTTGAGCAAGCACAAAATGGGCATCGTATTGTAAAGCCAGTTGGTAATGTTGAATTGCTTTATCAAACTGTTCTTGTGCAAAATAACTGTTTGCTAAGCCATAATGGGCATATGGATTATTTGAGCATTGCTTAAGATAAGTTTGATAAAATTGAATTGCTTTGAGATATTGTTCCGTATTGTAATAGCAAAAGCCAAGATTTAAGTATGTATCTAAACTTTTATTAAGTTTTAATGCTTTTTGATAGCAAGTAATTGCTTCACTAAATTTTTTGGTTAATTGGAGACTACTACCAAGATTTTGGAAATACTGTGCGAGTGGTTTTTTGCGGATAGCCTGTTGAATCAAGCAAATACCTTTTTCAACATCACCTTGATAAACATAAACAAGCCCCATCAGATGTAGCACTTGATCATTTTTTGGGTGTTGTTGATAAAGTTCTTGAGCAAGATATGCTGCATGTTCCAAATGACCATTGTCGAGATAGTTTAATGCAGTATCAATTGCTTTTTTAGAAAACTGTGATTTTTTTTTATTATTCATAGTTTGAATTCAAATGGTTAAACAAAAAGAAGTGAGATTCACATAAAAATT